>NC_010407.1:1303458-1629322 GCF_000069225.1 Clavibacter sepedonicus
CGACCGCCGCGCGACGGCGACAAGCTCTGGACGCGCGATGGACGACCGGCGCGGAACGACCGGGACGCCCCTCGCTACGAGGAGGCCCTGACCGAGGAGCAGCTGCGCGCACGCGAGCTGCGTTCCGTGCGTCCCCGTCATGAGGATCCGGAGATCCCCGAGGACGTGAAGCCGGGTGACCTCGACCGGATCGCCCGCAACGAGCTGAAGACCCTGAGCAAGGACAACGCCGAGGGCGTCGCGCAGCATCTGGTGATGGCGGCGCGGCTCATCGACGAGGATCCGGAGCTCGCGCACCGGCACGCGACCTCGGCGGCTCGCCGCGCAGGACGCATCGCGGTGGTCCGTGAGTCCTTGGCCATCACGGCGTACGCCGTCGGCGACTACGCGCTCGCACTGCGCGAGCTGCGGACCTATCGGCGCATCTCCGGCAAGAACGACCAGCTCGCCCTCATGGTCGACAGCGAGCGCGGGCAGGGACGCCCCGACAAGGCGCTGGAGCTGGGTCGCTCCGTGCCGAAGGAGACCCTGCCGGCGGCGGAGCAGGTCGCGCTCGCGATCGCGATGTCCGGCGCCCGGCTCGACCTCGGGCAGACGGAGGCGGCTCTCGACGAGCTGTCGATCGCGCAGCTGAACCGCGACGTGGCGTACTCGTACAGCGCGGATCTCTTCCACGCGTACGCGGAGGTGCTCGAGGAGCTGGGTCGTTCAGACGAAGCCGACGCCTGGCGCCAGCGCGCCGATGCCGCCGAGTCTGCGTTCGCTGATCCGGACGAGGGCTGGGACGACATGGTCGAGGTCGTCGAGGAGGAGCTCGAGGTCGAGGACTCCGGGGATGTCGACGTCGCGGGCGAGGAGGTCCTCTCGGGGGAGGAGGTCCTCTCGGGGGAGGAGGTCCTCTCGGGGGAGGAGGTCCTCTCGGGGGAGGACGACGGATCCGTTGAGGCCGATGGCGACGATGAGCGGGCCGCGGATGCGGGGGTGGCAGCCGATGGTGCCGCCACGGCGTCCGAGGATCCCGGAGAGGGCGACGAGCCGAGCCTGCCGAGCGAGGACGGCGACAGCTCGGACATCGCGATCGACGTCGATGACGAGCTCGACGTCGAGGAGCGCGACCGCGGGGCCGACGAGGCCGCGCCCGTGGACATGACCGACGGGGCGCTCGGCGCCGACGACGCACGGGAAGGCGACCGCGATGTTCGCTAGGGCGGCGAAGGGGAGTGCCCCGCTCGACGGCGTGGACGTGATCCTCGCCGACCTCGACGGGGTCGTGTACGCGGGGCCCGACAGCATTCCGCACGCCGTCGACGCGCTGAACCGCGCGGCTGGCGACGGGATCCGACTCGGGTACATCACGAACAACGCCTCGCGCACGGACGCCTCCGTGGCCGAGCACCTCAGCTCGCTCGGGCTGACGGTCGCGCCCGAGGACGTCGTCACGTCACCGCAGGCAGCGCTGCGGCTGCTCGCGGACCGCGTGCCCGCGGGATCCATCGTGCTCGTCGTCGGCGGCGAGGGCCTCGTGCACGAGCTCGAGAAGGCCGGCTACGTCGTCACGCGCTCGACGGACGACCAGCCGGCGGCGGTCGTGCAGGGCTTCTCGCCGGAGGTGGGCTGGGCGCAGCTGGCCGAGGCCGCGTTCGCGCTGGCCGACCCGGACGTCGTGTGGGTCGCGACCAACACCGACTGGACCATCCCCGTCGCGCGGGGCATCGCCCCCGGCAACGGCACGCTCGTCTCGGCCGTGCACACGGCGGTCGGGCGTCTGCCCGTGGTCGCGGGCAAGCCGGAGACGCCGATCTTCGACGTGGCCCGCGAGCGCTTCGGCGCGGAACGGCCCGTGTTCCTCGGTGATCGGCTCGACACCGACATCCTGGGGGCGACGCGCGCCGGCATGGCATCCGTCCACGTGCTCACCGGGATCGACCGCGCGAAGCAGCTCCTCGCGGCCGAGGAGGACCAGCGGCCGACGTTCATCCTCGAGCACCTCGGGCAGCTGCACGAGCCGTATCCGGAGACGCGGTTCTCGCAGGAGGGACGCGTGGCGACGGTCGGGAAGTCGTCCGTGCGCATCGCGGGTGACCGGGTCGAGGTCGTCAAGGACGGCGGGTCCACCATCGACACGCTGCGCGCCGCCTGCGCCGTCATCTGGAATTCGGGCCGGCCGATCTACGGGCTCGACGTGCAGGAGTCGCTCTACGTCGCCGCCGGTGCCGCCGGCGCGGGCCGGGCGTAGCGTGACGGCGTGAGCGACGACCCGGAGGACGGAGCTCGAGCGGCATCGGCAGCGGGAGCGGCACCGGAGGGCGACCGCGACGACCACGACGACCGCGACGTCGCCGAGGAGCTGGTCTCCCGGCTGCAGCTCATCGAGGAGCAGCCGCTCGGCGACCGCGCGGCCGCCTTCGCGTTGCTGCACGACGAGCTGCGGACACGGCTCGAGGGCGGGGACGGGGCCGCGGCGCGTGGCTGACGCCGGCGACGGATCCGCGTCGCTGCCCGCCGAGGCACCCGCCGAGCTGCTCGGCGGCGACCTGCGGCTCGACGCGGCCCTGCCCGCGCTCGGCCTCGCGCGGTCGCGCACGCATGCCGCACGGCTCATCGTCGACGGGCTCGTCACGGTCGACGGGCGTGGCGTCGTCAAGGCGTCCTTCCGCGTGATGCCCGGATCCGTAGTCGAGGTCGCCGGAACGGACGCCTACGTGAGCCGCGGCGCCCACAAGCTCATCGGCGCGCTCGACGCGTTCCCCGAGGTGGAGGTCGCGGGGCGCCTGGCGCTCGACGTGGGCGCGTCCACCGGAGGATTCACGCAGGTGCTGCTCGAGCGGGGTGCGCGGCGGGTGATCGCGCTCGACGTCGGGCACGGGCAGCTGGATCCGCTCATCCGCGAGGATCCGCGCGTCGACGTCGTCGAGGGCTTCAACGTCCGCGACCTGACGCCGGAGTCGCTCGCCGGCGTGACGCCGGACGACCTCGCGGGAGAGGCTCCCGCGCTCGTCGTCGGCGACCTCTCCTTCATCTCGCTGGGGCTCGTGCTGCCGGCCATCGCGCGCACCGCCGCGGACGGCGCCGACGTCGTGCTGCTGATCAAGCCGCAGTTCGAGGTGGGGCGCACGGGGATCCGCGAGGGCATCGTGCACGACGCCGGCCTCCGCGACGACGCCGTGATGCGCGTGCTCTGGGCGGCCTGGGACCTGGGGCTCGGCACGGCCGGCCTCGTCTCCTCCCCGATCGTCGGCGGCGCCGGGAACCACGAGTACCTCGCCTGGTTCAGCGGTCGTGCGGGGTGCAATCCGACACAATGGAGATCGACGTCGAACGAGATCACAGGAGCGTGAGCGAAGTGGCTGGACCCGCGAGGCACATCCTGGTCGTGTCCCACACGGGACGGCGCGACTCCATCGACGCGGCGCTCAGCGTGTGCGCGCAGCTGGCCGAGGCCGACGTGCAGCTCGTGCTCACGGCCGAGGAGAAGGCCGACATCCTGCCGTTCGCGCCCGAGATGGACCGCGTCGCCGTGCTCGGGGAAGACGTGCAGACGGCCGATCTCGAGATCGTCATCGTCCTCGGCGGGGACGGCACGATCCTGCGCTCGGCCGAGATCGTGCGCGGCACCTCCGTGCCGCTCCTCGGCGTCAACCTCGGGCACGTGGGCTTCCTGGCCGAGAGCGAGCGCGAGGACCTCACCGCCACCGTCCGCCGTGTCCTCGACCGCGACTATACGGTCGAGGAGCGCATGACGCTCGACGTCACGCTCAAGGTCGGCGCCGAGATCGTCTACCGCACGTGGGCGCTGAACGAGGCGACGGTCGAGAAGGCCAGCCGCGAGCGCATGCTCGAGGTCGTCGTGGAGATCGACGGGCGTCCGCTCGCGTCCTACGGGTGCGACGGGATGGTCGTCTCGACGCCCACCGGATCCACCGCGTACGCCTTCTCCGCCGGCGGCCCCATCGTATGGCCGAGCCTCGAGGCCATGCTCGTGGTGCCGCTCAGCCCGCATACGCTCTTCGCACGCTCGCTCGTCGTGGGCCCGGAGTCCACGGTCGCCGTCGAGGTGCTGAGCCGCACCTCCGGCTCCGGCGTGCTCTGGTGCGACGGCCGCCGCACGCGGGACATGCCGCCCGGTGCGCGCGTGGAGACCCGGCGATCCGCCATCCCCGTGCGCCTGGCGCGCCTCAAGCAGTCGCCGTTCACCGACCGCCTAGTGAACAAGTTCGAGCTGCCGGTCACCGGCTGGAGGGGGCCCGTCGACCGTGATTGAGGAGATCACCATCCGCGACCTCGGGGTGATCGGCCAGGCGACGCTGCCGCTCGGGCCCGGCTTCACGGCCGTCACCGGCGAGACCGGCGCGGGCAAGACCATGGTCGTCACCTCCCTCGGACTGCTGCTCGGTGCGCGCGCCGACTCCGGCGCCGTGCGGCAGGGGAGCGAGCGCGCGGTCGTCGAGGGACGCTGGATCATCGCCGCCGACGGCCCCGTGCCCGAGCGCGTGCGGGACGCCGGGGGAGACGTCGACCCGTTCGGCGACGGCACGCGCGGTGAGCTCATCGTCACGCGGCAGCTCTCGTCCGAGGGCCGCAGCCGCGCGTCCGTCGGCGGCCGGGGCGCACCCGCGGCGCTGCTGACCGAGATCGGGGAGCAGCTCGTCGTGGTGCACGGCCAGTCCGACCAGATGCGGCTGCGGTCGTCCACCGCGCAGCGGCAGGCGCTCGACCGGTTCGCGGGATCCGCGTTGGTGCCCGTGCTCGGCGAGTACCAGGAGGTGTTCCGCCGATGGCAGGCCGCGCGCGCGGAGCTCGACCGGCTCGTGACGGAGCAGGACGCCCGCACGCGCGAGGCCGAGGAGCTGCGCGCGGCGATCGACGCGATCGAGGCGGTGGCCCCGCAGCCCGGCGAGGACGAGGAGCTGCGCGAGCGCATCGACCGGCTCACCAACCTCGAGGACCTGCGCGCCGCCGCGTCCGCCGCCCACGAGCTCATGTCGTCCGAGGACGCGTCCGGCGAGATGGCCGACGCCGCGTCCGTGCTCGACACCGCGCACCGCCGCCTCGACCGGGTCGCGGCGCACGACCCGGGCCTGGCCGACATCATCGAGTCGCTCGACAGCGCGCGGATCCTCGTGTCGGAGATCGCGGTGCAGCTCTCGGGCTACCTCGCGGGGCTCGACGCCGACGGCGCACGCGAGCTCGAGACGCTGCAGGACCGCCGCGCCGAGCTCGCCGCCCTCACGCGCGCGCACGGCCCCACGGTGGAGGACGCGCTCGCGTTCCTCGACACCGGCAGCGCGCGCCTGCTGGAGCTCGACGGCGACACCGACCGCATCGACCTGCTGCGCGTCGAGGTCGAGCGCGACGAGGCGCTCGTCGGCGAGCTTGCCGAGCGCGTCACCGCGGTCCGCACGGAGGCGGGGGAGCGGCTCGCCGCGGCCGTCACGACCGAGCTCGGTGCGCTTGCCATGGCCGACGCGTCGCTCGACGTGCGCGTGTCGCCGCGCGAGGAGCCCGCGCTGTCGGGCGCCGACCGCGTCGAGATCCTGCTCCGTCCGCACGCGGGCGCTGAGGCCCGGCCGCTGGGGCGCGGCGCGTCCGGCGGCGAGCTGTCGCGCGTGATGCTCGCCATCGAGGTCGTGGTGGCCGGCGACGACCCCGTCCCCACCTTCGTGTTCGACGAGGTCGACGCGGGCGTGGGCGGTGCGGCGGCCATCGAGATCGGGCGCCGACTCGCGCGTCTCGCCGAGCGCGCGCAGGTCATCGTCGTCACGCACCTCGCGCAGGTCGCGGCGTTCTCGACCAACCACCTGCGCGTCGTCAAGGGCGGCGACGGGCAGGTGACGGCGTCGAGCGTCACGCAGCTCGAGGGCGACGCGCGGATCCAGGAGATGGCGCGCCTGCTCTCCGGCCTGCCGGACAGCGAGAGCGGCCTGGCGCACGCGCGCGAGCTGGTGGAGACCGCGGCCTCGCTGCGCTGAACGGACGACCGGCGGCCGGCGCGGCGCGGCGTGGCTGCCGCGGTGGCCCGATTCCCACGTAGGATGGAAGCCCGTGGCGGACATCAATTCAGCGGACACGGACTCGGGCACGACGGACAGCATCACCAGCACGACAGGCGCGGCGAAGACGACCAGGCACATCTTCGTGACCGGCGGCGTCGTCTCCTCGCTCGGCAAGGGCCTCACGGCGGCCAGCCTGGGCAACCTCCTCACGGCGCGCGGAGTTCGCGTCGTCATGCAGAAGCTCGATCCCTACCTCAACGTGGATCCGGGCACCATGAACCCCTTCCAGCACGGCGAGGTCTTCGTGACCGACGACGGCGCGGAGACCGACCTCGACATCGGGCACTACGAGCGCTTCCTCGACATCGAGCTCGACCAGGCGGCGAACGTGACCACGGGGCAGATCTACTCCGAGGTCATCGCCAAGGAGCGCCGCGGCGAGTACCTCGGCGACACCGTGCAGGTCATCCCGCACATCACCGACGAGATCAAGCGCCGCATGCGCCTGCAGGCCTCGGACGAGCCGCAGCCCGACGTGATCATCACCGAGATCGGCGGCACGGTCGGCGACATCGAGAGCCAGCCCTTCATCGAGGCCGCGCGCCAGGTGCGCCACGAGCTCGGGCGGAACAACGTCTTCTTCGTTCACGTCTCGCTCGTGCCGTACATGGGCGCGTCGGGCGAGCAGAAGACCAAGCCGACGCAGCACTCCGTGGCGGCGCTGCGCTCCATCGGGATCCAGCCGGACGCCCTCGTGCTCCGCAGCGACCGGCCGGTCTCCGACTCGAACAAGAAGAAGATCGCGCTCATGTGCGACGTCGACGAGCAGGCCGTCGTGAACGCGGTCGACGTGCCGAGCATCTACGACATCCCCGAGATGCTGCACGGGCAGGGCCTCGACAGCTACATCATCGACCACCTCGGCCTCCCCGCCGCGGACGCCGTGGACTGGTCCGGCTGGAGCGACCTGCTGGACGCCGTGCACGACCCGAAGCACGAGGTCACCGTGGGCCTCGTCGGCAAGTACATCGACCTGCCCGACGCGTACCTCTCGGTCACCGAGGCGCTGCGGGCCGGCGGCTTCGCCCACTCGGCGCGCGTGAAGCTGCGCTGGGTCGCGTCCGACGAGTGTGAGACGCCCGAGGGTGCCGCGAAGAGGCTCGGCGACCTCGACGCGCTGTGCGTCCCGGGCGGCTTCGGGATCCGCGGCATCGAGGGCAAGCTCGGCGCGCTGAAGTTCGCGCGCGACAACAAGATCCCCGTGCTCGGCCTGTGCCTGGGCCTCCAGTGCATGGTCATCGAGTACGCGCGCAACGAGGCGGACCTCGCGGGCGCATCCTCGAGCGAGTTCGACCCGGAGAGCGAGTTCCCGGTCGTCGCGACGATGGCCGAGCAGGTCGACATCATCGCGGGCGGCGACCTCGGCGGCACCATGCGCCTCGGCCTGTACGAGGCGAAGCTCGCCGAGGGATCCCTCGCGGCCGAGCTGTACGGCGCGCCCGTCTCCCACGAGCGCCACCGCCACCGCTACGAGGTCAACAACCAGTACCGCGAGCGCATCCAGGACGCCGGCCTCGTGTTCTCGGGCACCTCGCCCGACGGCACGCTCGTCGAGTACGTGGAGCTGCCCCGCGAGGTGCACCCGTTCTACATCGGCACGCAGGCGCACCCGGAGCTGCGGTCGCGCCCGAACCGCGCGCACCCGCTGTTCGCCGGCCTCGTCCGCGCCGCGCTCGACCGCCAGGCCGCGAGCACGCTCTTCGTCGAGGACGACGCCGAGGCCGTCGCGTGACAGACGCTGTCGTGGGATCCCCGGCTGACAGCCTGCACGACGACGCCGTCTCGTACGACGTCACGTCGAGCGAGCGGGTGTTCCAGGGCAGGATCTGGGACATCCGCCGCGAGACCTTCGCGTACGGCGACGGCGAGATCACGCGCGAGTACGTCGACCACACGGGCGCCGTCGCGGTGCTCGCGATCGACGACGAGGACCGCGTGCTCCTCATCAAGCAGTACCGGCACCCCGTGCGCATGCGCGAGTGGGAGATCCCGGCCGGGCTCCTCGACATCACGGGCGAGCCGCCGCTGACGGCCGTGCAGCGGGAGCTCGCGGAGGAGGCTGACCTGCTCGCCGCCGAGTGGAGCGTGCTGGCGGAGTACTACACGACGCCCGGCGGCAGCGACGAGGCGATCCGCGTCTACCTCGCGCGTGGGCTGACCCCCACGGCGGAGGCGTTCGCGCGCACCGATGAGGAGGCCGACATCGAGGTGCGCTGGGTCGACCTCGACGAGGTCGTCACGGCGGTGCTCGAGCGGCGGATCCAGAACCCGTCGACCGTGATCGCGGTGCTGCAGGCGCACGTCGCCCGCTCGCGCGGCTGGCAGACGCTCGGACCCGCCGACGCGCCGTGGCCGCGGCACCCGAAGCTGCGCGACGGCGACGGCGACGGCGACGGCGATCGCGACGGCGGGGGCGCGTCCGGATCGTGACCGACGCGGCCGACGGACCCGGGGGAGCGGCACCCGACACCGCGCCCGAGGTCCCCGTCGCGCTGCGCCGGGCCGTCGACCGGTGGCTCCGGCACGTCGAGGTGGAGCGCGGCCTGTCCCGCAACACCATCCAGGCCTACCGCCGCGACCTCGCGCGGTACACGGCGCACCTCGCGGCGGAGGGCGTGGCGGATCCGGCCGATGCGACGAGCGCGCACGTCGCCGGCTTCGCCCAGCGCGTCCGCGACCCCGAGCAGGGCGGCCTCACGGCGTCGTCGCTTGCGCGGATGCTCTCGAGCGTGCGGAGCTTCCACCGGTTCCTGGTGGAGGAGGGCATCGTCGAGGTCGACGTGTCCGCCGAACAGAAGCCGCCCAAGCTGCCGAGCCGCCTGCCGAAGGCCGTGTCGGTCGAGACGATGGGGCGGATCCTCGACGCGACCGACGGCGACGAGCCCCTCCGCGTCCGCGACAAGGCCCTGCTCGAGCTGCTGTACGCGACGGGCGCGCGGGTCAGCGAGATCACGGCGCTCACCGTGGACGACGTGCTGGGGCCCGACGGCGCCGCAGCCGAGATCGTGCGGGTGGTGGGCAAGGGCGGCAAGCAGCGGATCGTGCCCGTCGGGTCCTTCGCGCGCCGTGCCGTCGACGCCTACCTCGTGCGCGTCCGCCCGATCCTCGCCGCGCGCGGATCCGCGACTCCGGCGCTCTTCCTCGGGCTCCGCGGACACGCGCTGTCTCGGCAGAACGCGTGGCTCGTGATCAAGGCGGCCGCCGAGCGCGCCGGCGTCACGGAGGAGATCTCGCCCCACATCTTCCGGCACTCGTTCGCGACGCACCTCATCGCGGGCGGCGCCGACGTGCGCGTCGTGCAAGAGCTGCTCGGTCACTCGTCGGTCGCGACCACGCAGATCTACACGCGCGTGACCGTCGACACCCTGCGCGACGTCTACACGACCGCGCACCCGCGTGCCCGCCGGGCGTGAGCGACCCTCCCCGGTAGACTCTCGAGGATCCGGCGGACTCCCGCGTCGGAGGAGCGGCAGAGAGAGATCCACGTGACGCGCAAGCCAGATGTGACCGAGCTCCCGGGAATGGACGTCCCCGTGCTCGGGCCCACCGGCCGGGAGCTGCGCGAGTTCGCCGAGCCGGAGCCGCTCGCCGGCCACGGCCCCGCCAAGATCATCTCCCTCTGCAACCAGAAGGGCGGCGTCGGCAAGACGACCACCGCCATCAACCTCGGCGCTTCGCTCGCGAGCTACGGCCGACGCGTCCTCGCCGTCGACTTCGACCCGCAGGGCGCGCTCTCCGCCGGCCTCGGCGTGCAGACGCACGACGCCGTCACCATCTACGACCTGCTGCTCGGCACCGTGAAGGACCCGCGCGAGGCGATCCAGACCACGGGCTTCGAGGGCCTCGACGTGATCCCCGCCAACATCGACCTGTCGGCCGCGGAGGTGCACCTCGTCAACGAGGTCGCGCGCGAGCAGATCCTCGCGAGCGTGCTGCGCAAGGTGAGCGCCGACTACGACGTCATCCTCATCGACTGCCAGCCGTCGCTCGGCCTCCTCACCGTCAACGCGCTCACGGCGAGCCACGGCGTGCTGATCCCGCTCGAGTGCGAGTTCTTCGCGCTCCGCGGCGTCGCGCTGCTCGTCGAGACCATCGAGAAGGTCAAGGACCGGCTGAACCCGGGGCTCGCGCTCGACGGGATCCTCGCGACCATGTACGACTCGCGCACGCTGCACTCCCGCGAGGTGCTGCAGCGCGTGGTCGAGGCGTTCGACGACAGCGTGCTCGAGACGGTCATCGGCCGGACGGTCAAGTTCCCGGACGCGTCGGTGGCGGGCAAGCCCATCATCCAGTTCGCGCCCGAGCACCCGGCGGCGCTCGCGTACCGCAAGGTGGCGCGGGAGCTCATCGCGCGTGGCGCCGTCGCGTAGGGGCGCACCCCTGGCCGAGCCGGAGCTCGCCGTCGACGCGGACGCCGCCGCGCTCCGGGCGGATCCCGAGCGTGCGTTCCGGGTGAGCATCGGCAACTTCGAGGGCCCGTTCGACCTCCTGCTGTCGCTCATCGGCAGGCACGAGATGGACATCACCGAGGTGAGCCTGAGCCTCGTGACGAACGAGTTCATCGCGCACATCCGCGGCCTCGACGGACCCGAGGACCTCGACGAGGCCAGCTCGTTCCTCGTGGTCGCGGCGACGCTGCTCGACCTCAAGCTCGTCGGGCTCCTGCCGCAGGGCGAGCTCGTGGACGCCGAGGACGTGGCGCTGCTCGAGGCGCGCGACCTGCTGTTCGCCCGGCTGCTGCAGTACCGGGCCTTCAAGCAGGCGGCGAGCTGGTTCCAGGAGCGGCTCGTCGCCGAGTCCGGCCGGGCCTTCCGCGACGTGCCGCTCGAGGAGCGGTTCCGCGCGCAGGTGCCCGAGCTCGTGTGGACCACGTCACCCGCCGACCTCGCGGCGATCGCGCTCCTCGCGCTCGCGCCGCGCGAGATCCCGACCGTGGGGCTCGACCACCTGCACGCGCCGCTCGTGAGCATCCGCGAGCAGGCCGCGGTCGTGGTCGCGCGGCTGCGGGGCGGCGCACCGGTCACGTTCCGGGAGCTCGTCGCGGACGCCGGCGTCACCGGCGTGGTGATCGCGCGCTTCCTCGCGGTGCTCGAGCTGTACCGGGTGGCCGCGATCGAGTTCGACCAGCCGGAGGCACTCGGCGAGCTGACCCTCACGTGGACCGCCGAGAGCTGGAGCGACGACGCGCTCGCGAGCCTGGGGGCCGGCTATGACAGCTGAGCCGCAGGATCCGACGGGCGACACCGCAGTGCCCGACGCCGACACCCCGCTCGACCTCGACCGCGCGCTCGAGGCCCTGCTCATGGTCGCGGACGAGCCGCAGAGCGTGACGACGCTCGCGACCGCCACCTCGACGCCCGTGAAGGAGGTGCGCCGCGCGATCCAGCGGCTCGTCGACGACTTCGACGGGAAGACCGGGGGAGTGCGCCGCGGCTTCGAGCTGCGCGAGGTCGGCGGCGGCTGGCGCGTCTACGTGCGGCCCGAGTACGACACGGTGATCCGCGACCACGTGCTCACGCAGAACCCCACGCGCCTCTCGCAGGCGGCCCTCGAGACACTCGCGGTCATCGCGTACAAGCAGCCGATCAGCCGCAGCCAGGTCGCCGCGATCCGCGCCGTGAACGTCGACTCGGTGGTGCGGACGCTGCTCGCGCGGGGCCTCGTGACGGAGGCCTTCACCGCCGAAGAGACCGGCGCGATCCATTACGGTACGACAGACCACCTGCTCACGCAGCTCGGCATCAACTCGCTCGACGAGCTCCCCCCGATCTCCCCGTTGCTCCCCGACGGGGCGGAAGGCTTCCATGACCCCCTCCACTGAGCCCGATGACCGCGCGTCCGCGCACGCCTGGAACCCGGACGAGCCCGTCGCGGGCGTCCGCCTGCAGAAGGTGATGGCCGCCGCCGGCGTCGCCAGCCGCCGCGTCTGCGAGGACATGATCGCCGCCGGCCGCGTCACCGTGAACGGCGAGACCGTCACCGAGCCCGGCCGCCGAATCGACCCCGACGTCGACGAGGTCGCGGTCGACGACCAGGCCGTGCAGCTCGACACCTCCAAGCGCTACCTCATGCTCAACAAGCCCGTCGGGATCTACTCCTCGCTGCGCGACGAGCGCGGCCGACCCGACCTGCGCGAGTTCACGGAGGAGTTCGAGGAGCGCCTGTTCAACGTCGGCCGCCTCGACGCGGAGACGAGCGGCCTGCTCATCCTCACCAACGACGGCGACCTCGCGCACGTGCTCGCGCACCCGTCGTTCGGCGTGCTGAAGACGTACATCGCGAAGGTCACCGGGCGGGTCACGCCGCAGACGATCCAGCGGCTCACGCAGGGCGTCGACCTCGAGGACGGGCCGATCCAGGCGGATCGCGCGCGCATCCTCTCGGGCGGCGGCGACCAGACGCTCGTGGAGATCACGCTGCACTCGGGCCGCAACCGCATCGTGCGCCGCATGCTCGACGAGGTCGGCCACCCGGTGGAGGAGCTCGTGCGCCGCCAGTTCGGGCCGCTGCACCTCGGATCCCTCGGCGTCGGCCGCGTGCGCGACCTCACCTCCGACGAGCTCGGCCAGCTGCTCACCATCTCGCGCGAGGCCCGCGCGCAGGCCGGACCCGCGAACCCGCAGGGCGCCGGCGCGGCCGCCGAGGCGCAGGGGGACGTGGACCGCGAGGACGGCGAGTGAGCGAGGCCGCGGGCGCGGCCGCCGCGACCGACACGCGTGTGCAGGGGACCGTCCGCATCGTCGGCACGGGCCTCCTCGGCACGAGCATCGCGCTCGGCCTCCGCGCCCGCGGCGTCGACGTGGTGCTGGCCGACGCGTCGCCGACCACGCTCCGCCTCGCCGCGGACATGGGCGCGGGGCGCATCGCCGACATCTCCTCGGCGCCCGACCGGCCAGCGCTCGTCGTCGTCTGCGTGCCGCCGGACGTGACCGCGCGCGTGGTCGCGGCCGAGCTCGCCGCGCACCCGGACGCGCTCGTCACCGACGTCGCGAGCGTGAAGGCCGCGCCGCTCGCGGAGCTGCGCGCCATGGGTGCCGACCTCTCCAGCTACCTCGGCTCCCACCCGCTCGCCGGGCGGGAGCGCGGCGGCCCCGTCTCCGCGACGGGCGACCTCTTCCTCGGCCGGCCCTGGGTCATCGCGGGCCACGACGGCATCACGTACTCCGCCGGCGCGCCCGTCGAGCAGCTGATCCTCGACCTCGGCGCCGTCCCGATCGAGATGACCGCGGAGGAGCACGACGCCTCGGTGGCCCTCGTCTCGCACGTGCCGCAGGTCGTCGCGAGCCTGCTCGCGTCGCGGCTCGCGGACGGCGACGCTTCGGCGCTCGGCCTCTCCGGGCAGGGGCTCCGCGACACGACGCGCATCGCGTCGAGCGACGCGGCGCTCTGGGTGCAGATCCTCGGCGCCAACGCCTCCCGCATCGTGCCGATCCTCAAGGCCCTCCGCACCGACCTCGACGAGGTGATCGACGCGCTCGACGACGTCGACGCGCAGGGCGCCCGGCTGCGCGTGGCCGAGCGGATCCACGCGGGCAACGCGGGCGTCGCTCGCATCCCCGGCAAGCACGGCCAGGACCGCCGCTTCGCCGCCGTGACCGTGATGATCGACGACCGCCCCGGCCAGCTGGCCGCGCTCATCTGCGACGTCGGCGCCGCCGACGTCAGCATCGAGGACCTGCGCCTCGAGCACTCCCAGGGCGCGCAGGTGGGTCTCGTCGAGATCGCCGTGCTGCCCGAGGCCCGCGACCGCCTGGTCGCGCGGCTTGAAGAACGTGACTGGAGGATCGCCGGATGACCGGAGACGCTGTGAACGCACCCGACCCGACCGCACCCGACCCGCTGGAGGACGCCCTGCTCGTCGACGCCACGCTGAACCGCACGGTCGTCGCCGTCGACGGCCCCGCCGGCAGTGGCAAGTCGAGCGTGAGCCGGGCCGCCGCGCGCGCCCTCGGCTTCGACTACCAGGACACCGGCGCCGCGTACCGCGCGCTCAGCTGGTTCGCGCTGGAGAGCGGCGTCGACACCGAGGATCCCGCCACCGTCACCAGCCTCATCGAGGGGTTCGACTACGACATCGCGATCGACCCCGACGAGACGCGCGTCTCCGTCCGCGGCACCGACGTCACCGAGGCGATCCGCGAGCCCCGCGTCTCCGCCGTCGTGAGCCGCGTGGCCCGCGTGCCCGAGGTGCGGCACTACATGGTGGAGCTGTTCCGCGCGCTCATGGCGTCGAGCGACAAGCCCGGCATCGTGGTCGAGGGCCGCGACATCACCACGGTCGTCGCGCCCGACGCCCAGGTCCGCATTCTGCTGACGGCCTCCCCGGAAGCTAGGATGAGCAGGCGTTCCGCGGAGACGTCGACCCAGTCGGCAGCCGCGGTCGGCGAATCACTCGCCTCCCGGGATCGGGCCGACTCGCAGGTCGTCGATTTCATGAACGCCGCAGATGGTGTGACCACCATCGACTCCACGCACATCGACTTCGATCAGACCGTCCAGGCGGTGGTCGATCTCGTACACGCACGAACGGATTGAGGCGCGGCCCGGCGACGGGCCGACACGCCAGAGGAATGACATGGCTGATCACGACGACGACTTCCCTGAGCTCGACAGCGCGCTCACCGAGCGCCTGTCGAGCATCGACGAGGAGCTCGCCGCCCAGCGCGCGCAGACGCTCCGCGCCGGGCTCGACGACTACGACCTGGACGACGAGGACCTCGAGGTCCTCGAAGCGGCGACCGACGACCCCGACCAGGTCACGTACCTGCCGGCGCTGCCCGTGCTCGCGGTGGTCGGCCGCCCGAACGTCGGCAAGTCGGCGCTCATCAACCGCATCCTCGGCCGCCGCGAGGCCGTCGTCGAGGACACCCCCGGCGTCACGCGCGACCGCGTCTCCTACAAGGCCGAGTACGCCGGCCGTTGGTTCACGCTGGTCGACACCGGCGGCTGGGAGCCCGACGCCAAGGGCATCAACGCGTCCGTCGCCATGCAGGCCGAGATCGCGATGGACCTCGCCGACGCCGTGCTCTTCGTCGTCGACGCCAACGTCGGCGCCACGAGCACGGACGAGCACGTCGTCCGCCTGCTCCGCAAGACCAAGAAGACGGTGATCCTCGCGGCCAACAAGGTCGACGACGCGCGCCAGGAGCCGAACGCCGCGTCGCTGTGGTCGCTCGGCCTCGGCGAGCCGCACCCCGTCTCCGCGCTGCACGGCCGCGGCGTGGCCGACCTGCTGGATCTCGTGCTGAAGACCCTGCCGCTCGTCTCCAAGGTCGCCAAGGAGGAGGTCGGCGGACCCCGCCGCGTCGCCATCCTCGGCCGCCCGAACGTCGGCAAGTCGAGCCTGCTCAACAAGGCCGCGGGCGAGGAGCGCGTGGTCGTCAACGAGCTCGCCGGCACCACGCGGGATCCCGTCGACGAGCAGGTCGAGATCGCCGACAAGGTGTGGCGCTTCGTCGACACCGCCGGGATCCGCCGCCGCATGCACCTCGCCCAGGGCGCCGACTTCTACGCGTCGCTCCGCACGAGCGCGGCGCTGGAGAAGGCGGAGGTCGCGGTCGTCATGATCGACGTCTCCGAGGTCATCAGCGAGCAGGACATCCGCATCATCGAGCTGGTGCTCGAGTCGGGCCGCGCGCTCGTGCTCGCGTTCAACAAGTGGGACCTGCTCGACGACGAGCGCCGCCGCTACCTCGAGCGCGAGATCGAGACCGACCTCGCGCACGTGTCGTGGGCGCCGCGCGTCAACATCTCGGCGCGTACCGGCCGCCACATGGAGAAGCTCGTGCCGGCGCTCGAGACGGCGCTGGAGTCGTGGGACACCCGCATCGCGACGGGCAAGT
Source organism: Clavibacter sepedonicus (assembly GCF_000069225.1). Lineage (GTDB taxonomy): Bacteria > Actinomycetota > Actinomycetes > Actinomycetales > Microbacteriaceae > Clavibacter > Clavibacter sepedonicus. Next base: position 1,319,354 of record NC_010407.1, read on the forward strand.
TCAACGCGTTCCTCGCCGAGCTCACCGCAGCGCACCCGCACCCCGTGCGCGGCGGCAAGCAGCCGCGCATCCTGTTCGGCACGCAGGCCTCGAGCCGGCCGCCGACATTCGTGCTCTTCACGACCGGGTACCTCGACCCGCAGTACCGCCGCTACATCCAGCGTCGCCTGCGCGAGATCTACGGCTTCGAGGGCAGCCCGATCATCGTCAACATGCGCGTGCGGGAGAAGCGGAAGCGCTAGGTGTACTGGGTCATGACGTTGGTGACACTCGGGCCGCGGGCGTGAGCCCGTGGCTTGAGTGGATTCGTTCAGTGTTGTAGTGCTCGATGAAGGGGTCAAGCGCGTCGGCGCGGTGTTGGTTGCTGGTGAAGGGTTGCCGGTAGGCCCACTCGGTCGCGAGGGTCCGGTTGAAGCGCTCGACCTTGCCGTTCTGCCAGGGGCAGTGCGGGCGGATGAACTTCTGCCGCGCGCCCAGGTCCTGGACGGCGTTCTTGAACGCGGTCGAGTGCCGGTAGGCGAACGCGTTGTCCGTGATGACCCGCTCGATCCGGGTGATCCCATGCCCGGCGAAGTACGCCGCTGCGCGGGTCAGGAACCCGGCCGCGGTCGCGCCTTTCTCATCGGGATGGATCTCCGCGTAGGCGAGACGGGTGTGGTCATCGACCGCGGCATGGACGTAATCGAACCCGATCCCGCGGCCGCGGACCTGCTCGCTGCGCCCGTGGACCCGCCAGCCGCCTCCGTCCGGGATCCTCCCGAGCTTCTTCACGTCCACGTGGATCAGATCACCCGGATGCTCGTGCTCATACCGGTGCGCCGTTGACCGGGATGCCCGGATCACGGCCCCGGTGACGGGGTCCAACCATGCCAACGGCGGCGCCCCGTGCCGGCGCAGGATGCGGGAGATCGTACGGGATGGAACACCTGTCACCGGCGCCAGCCGCGCAGGACCCGCCCGCAACTGGGCCCGCGCTTCCAGCACGGCCCGTTCCCGCTCCGGGCTCGTTCGCCTCGGTACTGACCGGGGCCGCGATGACCGATCCGTCAGCCCTCGCAGCCCCTCGGCACGGAACCGGTTCACCCATCGATGCGCGCACTGCCGCGACACCCCCAGCTCCCGCGCGACGTGCGCGACCGGCCGACGATCCTCCACCACCCGCCGCACGAGGAGAACCCTCCCGTGAACCGTCAGACGAGCATTACCGTGGGACATCGAGGCCTCCTGGCGATGGTTGAACTGAACAGCTCCATCAAGCCAGGAGGCCTCTTCACACGCCCCGAAGTGTCACCAACGTCATGGCCGAGTACAGCTAGGCGCTCCCGTCCCGGCGGTCACGCGAGGTCGACGACCGTGCGTCGGTCGGCGTCGCGCGACGCGCGGCGTCAGGCGGGGGCCAAGCCGTAGGACGGCAGCTGTTGTTGGATGACCGCGAACGGGAGGTACGTCATCTTGTCGACGCCCGCGTATCTCCCGTAGCCCACGATGGTTCCGTATATCTTGCCGTCCACGCTCATGACCGGCCCACCTGAATCCCCGTCGAAGATGTTCGGGCCCGCGATGTCGCCCGTGTGCAGGATGGGGTCGGAGACGAACCACGTCCGGGGGAGCTGCCCGGGGACGAAGCCGCAGATGATCCCGGTGGTCCGTCCGCTCGTGCAGAACTGCTCACGCGGCGTGGGGCTGCCGACTCCCCGGACCGGCGTCACCATCGGCCGGTAGTCCCGGGAGTAGGGCGCAGGGGCGAGGACGGAGCCGACCGCGCGCGGCTCATACGCCACGATGACGTGGCAGTAAGGGCCGTAGGACGTGTACGAGCAGATCTGTCGACGCTGCGCGAGGGGCGCCACCGTGATGAGCTCGACGTCGTGCTGATCGGAGACCCAGTCGACGCGCCCCGCGACTCCCGAGCCGAGGAGCACCGCAGCGTGCAACGGATTGCAGTGCTTCGCCGTGAGCACGTACCGCGTCGCCCGCTGCGCCGGAAGCACGTAGGAGGCCACACTGTGGTAGTCGAGCACAGGGCCCGCGGTGCAGAAGCTGCCATCCGAGTTGCGGATCTGGGATCCCGCCATGACCGGTGCCTGGAGGCGCACGGCGTCCACGGCCGAAGCCGGTGTCGCCCCCAGCGGCAGCAGGAGGGCTGCGCCCGCAAGCGTGGCGAGCGCGAACCGGAGTTGTACCGACGGGAGGACGCGTCGGAGGCCGTCGATCACCCGTCCGATGGACGCGCGCGTGAGCAGAGGAAGTCGTCGCATGGGGGCCTGTTCGATTACCGGACGATGGAGGCCGCATGCGGGTGCAGCGGGCGAAGCGAAGTCAAGCAGCTGTACATCGTCCGGGAGCGCGGGTTGCACAGCCTGGAGCACCGCAGCACTCCCGGCGCTCCGGGACAGCGCTCCAGCGGCGGTGGGCGGCGCGCTGATGCTCCGGATCCGCGCCGTCCACCGCCGGGGGAGACCGGATCACGTGTACCAGGTCGGCTCCGGGATCTCGCCGAGCAGCACGTGCCGCCCCACCTCGCGGCGCTTGTAGGCGACGGGGTCGTGGAGGCTGTGGGTGCGCAGGTTCCGCCAGAAGACGTCGAGGCCCACGCTCGACGCCGACGCCCGGGCGCCGGTGAGCTCGAACACGCGCGTGCCGACCTCGAGGCCGTCCTCCACGATGCGCGCCTTCGCGGCCGCGACCCGCACGGCGACCTCGCCCCGCGCCCGCTCCGTCAGCTTCTCGCGCGGCGCGTGCAGGAGGGCGCTGATCTCCGCGCCCACCCGGTCCAGCAGCGCCTCCGACGCCCACACCTTCGACTGCAGCTGCCCGTAGCCCTCGAGCACGTACCACTCGTCCGTCGCGCGCTCCTTGTCGTCGCCGCCGTACGGCCAGGCGCGCGTCGTGCTGCGCGTGTACGCCGCCGCCGTCTCGAGCGCGCCCTCGGCGATCCCCTGGTAGAAGTTCGCGAACACCAGCTGGATCGCGGGCACGTTGAGCGTGCCATAGACGAGGGGGTGAAAGACCTTGTCGACGAACCCGGCGGCGTCGGTCCACGGCACCCGCACGTCGCGGATCTCGACCGAACCCGACTCTGTGAGCCGCTGCCCGAGGCTGTCCCAGTCGTGCCCGAAGACGATGCCCGGCTGATCCGTCGGCACGATCGCGAACACGTGCGTCTCCGTGCCCGCGAGCACGCCCTCGAGAACCGTGAGGTCGGAGACGACGCCGCCCGTGCTGAACGACTTGCGGCCGGAGAAGATCAGGTCGTCGCCGTCCTCGTGGATGACGAGGTCGGAGTCGCGCGGGTTCACGGCGCCGCCGAAGAGGAGGTTCCCGGTGGTCGCCAGCTTCTCGACGGCCTCGATCTGCGCGTCGGTGCCGACGAGCCGCGCCGCCCACGCCCAGAGATAGTGGTAGCCGAGGAGCTGGCCGATGGATCCGTCGCCGCGCGCGACCGCGCGGATCACCTTGTAGGCCGTGTCCCACGTCTGCCCGCCGCCGCCGTGCTCCGCGGGGCCGAGCAGCGTGACGAGGCCGGCGTGCTTGAGCAGCGCGACCTCCTGGTGCGGGCTCGCGCCGGCGCGATCGCGCTCGACCTGGTCGACGGCGAGGATGTCGGCGACCTCGCGGGCGCGGGCGATCCACGCAGCCGGCGTGGTGGGATGCGGGGCGCCCTTCCAGCGGTCGACGGGCGCGTCGCCGAGGGGGGCGGGGCGCGGGCGGTTTGTCTTCGCGTCGGTGGTGCCGTGGGCGGGTGCGGGGGAGCCGGATGCGGGTCGGGGCTCGCGGTCGATCAGGGTCATGTCCTGTCCTCTCGTGAAGGGGCGCGACCGGTGCCGCGCCTCGCGGTGGGGCCACGGTAGGGTCCGGCTCATCGCGCTTCCACGTCTGTGACGAGGAGTTGCCGCATGTGACGACGCATGCCGTCACGAACCGACATGGGATGCGCCTGCGTCGCAGGCGCATCCCATGCGGCGCAGTCCAGGCTGACGGGCCGCCGCTCAGCCCGCCGGAGCCAATACGTAGTTCGGCTGAAGATGGGCGAACACGCTCCACGGCATGTAGTCGATCTTGCGCACGCCGCCGTAGATGCCCCCTCCGCTCACGAAGCCGTACAGCGTGCCGGAGCGGCTCATCACCGGTCCGCCGGAATCACCCGGTTGGACATCCAGCGAGCGATCCTCGGCGGCTCGGATGCCGGGGTGGACGGCGGCGATCGCCGCCGGCGTGGTCGTCCGCACGAGGCCGCATGCGACGCCGGCGCGGATGGCACTCACGCAGAAGACCCTGTCGTCGGGCTCACCGGTCGCCACCAGCGGCGTGCGCTGCTCGCGCCATGTGTTGTCGTCGCGGGTGATGATGCGTCCGACGGCTTGCGGGTGGTAGGTGAGGACGATGCGGCAGTACTCGCCCGCGCTCGTGTGGGAGCACACCGCCGCCCTCTCTGTCGATGGCGAGACGACGATGAGCTCGAGGTCGTGCAGCTCATCCCGCCAGATCACCTTGCCGGGGACGCTCGACCCGAGGGTCACGTTCTCGTTCAGGTCCCCGCAGTGAGCCGCCGTGACCACGTACCGGGTCGCGCCCTCCCACGAGTTGAAGTAGGTCGTCCAGCGGTCGTACTTGAGGACGGCCCCTGCCGTGCATTTGTACCCGCTCGCGTTCCTGATCTGAGATCCCGCCATGACCGGGGTGGCCAAGCGGAGAGGGCTGACCGCGGAGGCCGGGGCGGCGCCCGTGGTGAGGACGAGGGCGGCGGCGGCCAGCGCCGTCACGAGGCCGAGGAGCCGGCGTCGGGGACGCGGGTGGTGAAGGGGGAGGCGCATGCGATGTCGATTCTGATGAGGGCCCGCGAGCGCCGAGCCGCGACGTCAGGCCGGCGTCGGCGTCGCCCTCCGCGGCTGAGCTCGAGGAGGGCGGTGGGCGATCGGGGTGGAGAGATGGGAAGGGAGGATGCGATCGAGAACGACGCGATGATCGGGTGGGCCGACCCGGCTGCCGGTCCCGCCGAACGGAGGCCAGGCAAGCAGATGCGTCCTCCTACTCGCACGCCGTGTCCACATCGCCGACGTCGTACCCTGTTCCGGGCGCACCCGACGCCCGCTCACGAGACCCGCGGAGGACGACACCGGTGGACCAGCTGCTCAGCCGTCTCGATCGGATCGCCGCCGGGCGCCAGGCCGGCCACGTCATCGCCGAGGACATGCGCGACCACCCGTTCACGGCCCGGGCGTTCCGCTGGATCCGGTGGATCCTCGTCGCCGAGACCATCGTGGGCGCGACCGCCGTGGCCATCGCCCTCACGCTCGCCTCGGACGGCATCGCCGTGGCGCCGGCCGTCTGGTTCCGCTCGTTCGTGGTGCTCGCGATGACGCTCACGCTCTACTACTTCGCCTGGCGCGCCTCGGCCGGCTACTGGTGGGCGTACTCGCGACTGCGCCTGTTCAGCCAGATCTTCCCCATCGTGACCCTCGTGATCGCCGCGATCCCCGGCCTCTACCCGCTCTGGATGGTCATCGAGCAGATCGTCTTCTCGCTGCTGCTCATCGGGGTCGCGGACATCCTGCGGAGCGACCACATGCGGGAGGCGTTCCCGAAGCCGGTGCGGGCGCCGCGGGGTGCGGCGGCGGGCTCGTCATCCGCCCGGTCGTCGGGTGGCGCGACCGCCTGATCCGCTGCTGCTCCGCCTCGCCGGACGTGCCGGAGCAGTGCCGCCGATGCGGTAGGCTCTACGAGTTGCCCAGCGATGGGTAGCGGGCTGTGGCGCAGCTTGGTAGCGCACTTGACTGGGGGTCAAGGGGTCGCAGGTTCAAATCCTGTCAGCCCGACGGACATGCCTCGGAAGGACCTAGCGGTCCGGCCGGGGCATTCGTCATTTGCGGCCAAGGGCGTGCCGCGGTGCGCCCTATGCTCTTACGTAAGCGCTGCCGCTACGTGGCGGTCGGCAGCGCGAGCTTCCTTCTGCTCCGCCGCCAGCAACAGCAGTGATCCACTTGCCGGCCTGCGATGTCGGGGGTCGGGCGTCGGCTGCGTCCATGACAGACCTTTACATGAAGAACGGTCGTTCGCTTCATCGTACCGGTGACATGCTGCTTGCGCGCTCGGGAACGTAAGTGGGGAGGCGATTCCCGAGCATGAGCACCACCACCTTCGTTCCGGCGCGCCTGAAGATGGCGCGGGCCATTCGCCAGATGACCGCTACCGCACTCGCGGCCGAGGCCGGCACAACCCCGCCGTGGGTGTCGCAGGCTGAGCGCAGCAAAGATACGCCGAGCCCAGAGTTGATCCGTGAGTTTGCCCGTGTCCTCAACTTGCCTATCGAATTCTTCTATCGGCCTCTTAAGCACCTGCCACCGTCGGATGCCTTCCACTTCCGCGCGACGTCGAGGCTTGCTAAGAAGGATGAAGACATGGCGCGAGCGTTGTCGGCGCTTGCGATGGAGCTGTCTGACTGGATCGAGGACACCTACCGCGCTCCTGAACCGGCGGTTCCTGAGGTGCAGGACTTGATTGGGTCCGACGATGAGGTGGCACCGGAGCAGGCCGCGGAGGCACTTCGCGGCGCCTGGGGGCTCGGCGTTGCCCCGATCAAGAATTTGCTGCAGTTGCTCGAATCCAAGGGCGCCAAGATTTATTCGGCCGGTGGTCCTCTCCAGGCCATCGACGCCTTCTCATTCCGTCACGCGGCGACGCCGGTCATATTCCTGAATGTGCACAAGTCCGCGGAGCGACTGCGCTTCGACCTCGCGCATGAGCTTGGGCATCTCGTCATGCACGGTGGGTCGCTGCACGTCGAGCCTGGTAAGGAGAAGGAGCTGGCGGCGAACGACTTCGCCAGCGCGTTCCTCATGCCGCGCTCAGACGTGCTGGGTTCCATTCGCGGGAACTTGATGCTTGAGGACGTGCTCGTCCTCAAACGGCGTTGGCGTGTCAGCGCGATGGCGCTGAACCTCCGCGCACACCGGCTTGGTGTGATCTCAGAGTGGACCTACAGCACGCTTGCCAAGCAGCTCTCGATCGCCGGCTTCCGACGAGGTGAACCGGGATCCGACCTGCGAGTCGAGTCCTCGAGTCTGCTTACGCAGGTCATGAGCGACATGAGGGCCCGGGGGGATGGCTTCTCGGACATCGCGCGCGTCTTGAACGTTCGCGCACAGGACGTGCAGGATCTGATGCTCGGAATCGTAACCTTTGCGATTCAAGGAGAGGGAATGCGTGCTGTGCGCAGTACCGCCGACCTGCGCGAGGCGTCCGTTGCACCGGTAACGGATCTCAGCAGACACCGCGGCGCGCATCGAGGATGAGTGGAATCAGTGGACGACTTGGAGTCCGACGCTACCGGAGCGTTAGTTAGGGGCCATGTTGCGCGCGGCTGAAGGCACGCCGGGCCCTCCGCCTTTGTTTTATCCGCCGCCTCGGACAATTGGGCGCACCGTCGGATTGTTGTAGTTGCTGGCAATCATGCCGAGATCGAGAGTATGGTTCCACCCGGGGATTTCGGACAGTCGTCAGGGGGCGATAGGGCTACGCGGATCCAGATGTGCTTGCGTAATCGTCTAAGATCAATACGTTTACCCACGGCTTTCACGGCGCCGTCGTTCTGCGGTGTCGCGAAGGGAATGGACAAGCCGTAGCCGAGCTAGTCGGCGCGCTTCTTCTTGTCGCCGGGGTTGATGCCCAGGTGCATTCGGATTCGCAGTTCGCCCGCGCTGCGCCGCGCTTCGCCGCGCCACGAGTTGCCGTCCTGCGGTTTTGGGAGCGCGAGCTCGCGCGGGACGCCGCGGACGTGACCCTCGCCGCGGGCGAGAGAGCGCGAGCGCCACCGTTGAGAGCGAAGGATCGGCGGCGTCACTCGTGGCGCCGGAATCGGGGCCCGCGCCCCTTTCACCCCCATGCGAGGGCTTACGGCGCGGGGAGCCCGCCCATAGCCTCAGGCGTCGTCACTCGACGGCGACCCCTGCCGCTTACCCCTTGGCCGCGGCATCCACCCGAGGAGCTCCATGCCCGTCGTCCTCTCCGCCGCTCCCGCCGGCTGGTTCCCCGACGGATCCGGTCAGCTCCGCTACTGGGACGGATCCGCGTGGACGCAGCACGTCGCGCCGATGGTCCAGCCTGCCGCGACGCAGGCGCCCGCTCCGAGCGAGGCCGCGACGGCGGCCGTCGTCGCGTCGCAGCAGGCCGATGCCGCACGGAACGCGCAGGCCGCTGAGGCCGCCCACGACAAGGCCATGCGAGCCGCCGAGGCTGCGCAGGCGAAGGCCGTCCGCGCCGCGGAGGCCGAGCAACAGCGCGCCACCAAGCTCGCGCATCGCGAGGCGGCCATGCAGGCGAAGGCTGCGGAGCGCGAGGCGGCGGCTCGGGAGAAGAGCGCTCGAGCGGCCGCGGCGACCGCCGCGATGCCCGTGCAGCCTCGCACGCGTGCCAGCGCGGTGCCGGCCGCCCCTGCCGCCCCGAACGCCGTCCTCACCGACACGCGCCCCAGCCGCCACCCGGCGACCACCTGGGTCATCGCGGCGGCTGTCGCGCTGGCGGTGCTGATCACCACGGCGATCGGCGGATTCGGCGGCATGTTCGTGTCCGTCGGACTGGTCGCCCTGATCACCGCGCTGTACCCGCTCTTCACCGGCCGACGCAGCTGGGTCCCGGCGCTGGCTACGCGCCCCCGCAACAGCGCGACGGCAGCTGGCGCGATCCTGCTCCTGATCATCGGCGCCGCCGTCCCCGTGGCCGCATTGGCACCCGGTCCGCGCCAGGCGGATGCGATCTCCGCCAGCGCGAGTCCGACCCCGACCGCCACCCCGACGCCCACCGTGACGCCGACCCCGGTGGTCCACGTCGTAGAGGACGTCAACGCGAAGTCCGCCACGGACGCACGCGCGCTGCTGCGCGAGGCCGGCTACGTCGTCCAGTACGTGCTCGAGACGGGCGGGGTGCCGAGCGTCACCGACGGCATGACCGTGAAGTCGCAGAATCCAGTCGCTGGATCGCGCACGGCCGCGGGATCCACGGTGACGCTCACGCTGCTGGCGCTCGCGCCGACTCCGACGCCCGAGCCCACGGTCGCGCCGACGGTGGCGCCCGCGCCCCAGCCGGCGGCTCCCGCTCCGGCGCCTGTCGCTCCTGCTCCCGCTCCGGCACCCGCAGCTCCCGCGCCCGCCCCCGCGCAGCAGACCGGCGGCATCAACCCCGGCGGCTTCTGCTCGTCGGTGGGTGCCGTGGCGCAGGCCGACAACGGCCGCAGCTACAAGTGCGGCGGCAAGGGTGCCGACGCGAGCGGCCGGTACCACTGGAACACCATGTGATCCGGTCTCATGCGTCGTCGCCCCCACGTCTCCGAGCGGGGAGCGCGGAGGCCACCTGGCTGAAGTAGGGGAGCTGGCGCCACGCAGCGAGGTCGCCGATCACGAACAGCCGCCGGCGAGCGCGGCTCACCGCGACGTTGAGCAGGTTGACGCTCTCCGCGGCCCAGGCGCGCGCGCCGGGCTTGTCGGGATCACCACCGAGCACAAGCAGCACGACCTCGGCCTCGCGTCCCTGGGCGGTGTGGATGGTCCCCGCTGTCAGCCCCGGATAGTCGTACCTGAGAGAGCCGAGGCGATCCGCGACCGACCGGAAGGGCGAGATGGCGATGATCTCCTCCGCCTGGACGCCGAGCCCGAGCAGGTAGTCGATCGCGCTCCGGGCGCGCTCCAGCTGGCGGGGCTGGAGGTGGCTGCCGGGAGTCGTCGCCGGCTCGTCTGCCCAGTGGCTGGGGGTGATGCGAGGACCGTCGGGTCCGTCGAACCGGTCCGGTGGCGTCGCGGAAGATCTGTCGGGCACCGCGTGGAACATCAGCCCGGCGTACGCCATGCGGTTGCAGATCGTGAACATCGGATCGTCACACCTGCGATGCACACGCAGAGGTGCGCTCACCCACACGGTCTCGTCGCCCTGAGGCAGCGATGTCCCGAAGCGTGCCACTCGATCCGCGAGGGTCTGCACAGACGCCCGGGGCGGGATCCACGCGGGCGTCACCCCATGCGCCAGTGCGAGCGCACCGACCGTCTTCTGAGGGACGGAGATGATGGGCGGGAGCTGGAGGGGATCCCCGACGGCGACGACGCGTCGGGCCCGCCAGATCGAGGCCGCGGCGTGCTGCGGCGCCGCCTGGCCGGCCTCGTCGATGAGCAGCCACCCGAGCGCCTCGCGTCCGAGCGAGCCGAACATGCGGCCGGATGACGCGAAGGTGGTGGAGATCGCCGGGACCACGAGGAAGAAGAGCTGCCATGCCGCCTTCGCCTTCTCGCCCTCGAGGTCGGACGGGGAGGTGCCGGCGACGACCTGGCACGCGGCACGCAGACCACGGAGCATGGTCGACGCCGCGTTCGCGAGGAAGTCCCGATGCAGGTCCAGGGCAGCGAGGAAGAGGTCGGATCGCGCGGCGTCGAGCGTGGGGTCGAGCCAGGGCGCGACCAGCTCCCTCTGCTGATCCGTCCGGCCCGCCCCGGGGCGAGGTCCGGTGAGCCGCACGTCGTCCTGCTCGCATTCCGCCGTGGTCGTCGCCACCCGGTGGCGGACACCGGCGAGCTCCGTTCGGGCGGCCCGGACCTCCTCCGTAGCCCGCGTCCGAGCGAGGCGATCGGCCTCGGAACGTCGGCGCTCCTCGTCGTCGTGGGCCGCGGCCTGATCCCGGGCGCGCTCCAACGGCTGCAGCGCCAGGCGCCATTCGCGGACCGCGCGTCCGAGAGAGAGCAACGTCTCCCAGACGCCCGGCTTGACGAGCACATGGTCGTGGATCCGCCCCATCGCGCGCTCGAGCTCGGCAGCGGCGTCCGCTCGTGCGATGGCATGGACGGCGGCCTCGGTCTCCACCTGGGCCGCCCAGGCCTCCAGACGCACCACCGCGGCCGCGGTCTCGCGCTCCTGCCGCCTCAGGCTCGGGAGCACGCGGCGTCGGGCCTCAGCCTCTCGGCGTTCGCGGATCAACTCGTCGACCCTCCGCTCGGCGTCCTGGAACGCACGCCGAGCGTCATCCCACGGCCGGAACGGGTCGGACCCCTTGTCCCACCGCGTGAGCTGCTCCTGCATGCCCCGGACGGGCGCACGGCCGTGCGCCGCGAGCCTGTCGCTCTGCTCTCCAAACCAGAAGGCGGAGTAGAACGTGCCCCGGTTCTCCTTCTTCCCGAGCCTCGCTGCGACGAGGCCCCATGCACTCCGTGCCGTCGCTGTCCGGGGACGGCGTGGATGCGCCGGTCCTCCTCATCAGCAGGGACGCGAGCTCACCGAAGTAATCCGCCGATGCCCGCCACCGCGCGTCGATCGCGTCGCGTCCGGGGATCTGCGAGGAGATGTTCTCCACCGCGGAGTTGTTGGACGACGCCACGACCATCTCGAAGCCCGTGAGCTCCGGCCGGAGCTGCGGCACGGACATCCTGTGCCCCTGAGGCCCGTTCCACTGGTGGACGACGGAGGTGAAGGCGTCCTCGGGCCTCGCCAGCGCGGCGAGGCGCCGAGCCCGCTCGGTGACGTTGCCCGCGATGAGGTCGCGCAGCATCGTCGTCTTGCCGGTCCCCGGCGGGCCGTTCACCCCCATGAGGCCCGCTGTCGGCGCCAGGTCGTGCAGCGCGTGATCGACGGCGAACTGCTGGCTGGTGGCGAGCGGATGCTCCGGGGTCGTAGGCCATCTGCCCTTCGGGAGCCGCTCGATCCCCGCGCCCGCTTCCATGGCGTCGAGGTCCGCGACCACGTCGATGCGCCGATCCTCCGCCACGTCCTCGTCACCGGTGAGGTAGGCCGCCAGGGCGGCTCCCACGTCCCCCCGGGCGACCTGCTCGGACAAGGAAGTGAGGTCCTCGAGGTGGAAGCTGTTGAGGAAGTCGATCTCGGGCGCGCCCTCCGCCGTCCGGAGGGACATCGGAACGCTCTGGATCCGGATGGCATCGGTCGCGAGGTCGGCGTCCCCGACCAGCCCGGCCGAGGCATGAGCCAGCCGGAGGAGTCCGGAGAGGGCATCACCGTCGAGCGGTTCGAGACCCGCTTCTCCTGCGTCCGCGCGCACACCTTCGTACTCGTCGACCGCTTCGGTCCAGGCCTCAGCTGCACGGCCGAACCCGTCGATCCATTCACGGCTCGTCGTCACCGAGCTCGAGAGGTGTCCAACCGCCCATGAGGCCGAGGACAGGATCGCGGAATCGGGGACGTACCTCCCGCCGTCGTCGACGAGTAGGCCGGCCGCCGCCGTGGTGCCTCCCCGACGTTCCTGGTAGGCGTCGCGATCCTCCGGGAACAGCGCGTGCAGCCGCGCGAAGGTCGCCTCGACGGGATACGCACCGAGGTAGACGGTGTGCCGCCACACGCGATTCGCACCGTGGCGCGGAGGGGGAGGGGGAAGGGTATCCCATGGCAAGGGGTCACCGGGGCGCCAGGCCGAGACCCGGGTCTCGGAGGCATCGGTCCGGGCGGTCACCGCGGGGACCGGCTGTGGGTTCAGCAGCTCCAGCAGGAGCCAGAAGCGCAGGGTGCGGAGCTGATGGTCCTGGGTGCGTCGTTCGTCCATTCGGACATGATCACGGATGGCCGGGGCCGTCTGGGCGCTGTGCCCCGAATGCGTGTCGCGTGGTATGGGGTCACGCGACTCGGTCGTGCCCGACCGCGTGGGACCCGCGCCCGCCGACCCTCACCGCACCATCCGCATCGTGACCATCTCCGCCCCCTGGTACATCCGCCGCTCCACGCCGCCATCGCGCGCGAACCCGTTCCTGCGGTAGAACGCCTCCGCGCGTGGGTTGTCGTCGGCGGCCCAGAGGTAGGCGGGGGAGTCGCCGACGGCCGCGTCGATCAGGGCTTGGCCCGCGCCCGAGCCGTGGGCGGACGCGACCACGTTGATCGCGTACAGCTGGAAGGGGCGCGGCGGATCCTCGTCACGGGCCGGTCCCGCGAGGGCGAAGCCGACGATGCGGTCGCCGTCGAGGGCGACGAAGGGCGGAGCGGCGGCCGAGGAGGCCAGCGTCCCGCGCCACTGCTCGGCGCGCGCCGCGACATCGAGCCCGGCGAGATACTCAGCCGGCAGCAGGTGCGCGTACGTCTCCTGCCAGCTGCGGACGTGGACCTCGGCGATCCCCTCGGCGTCGTCGGGCACGGCGTGACGGACGGTGGGGTGCGCGGTCATCCTGCGACCCTAGGGGGAGCGGGCACCCGACGGCGGAGTCGACGGCGGGGAGGCGTCACGCTGGCGCCGGAACGGCGAGCAGGTGGTCGGCATTCCCCGGATGACGCCCGGTTGCACCCCGTTACGCCCTGTGTTCCCGGGATCTGCGAAGACCCTGCATGCGTGTTGGAGTCGTGTCACCCCAGCCGCACACAGCACACGCAGGAGCAGAACCATGCCTCGTCCTCCCCGCCCCGTGATCGCCCTCACCGCCCTCGTCGCGGCGACCGGTCTGATGGCCGGGTGCTCCGCGGGCGGCGGAGGGGGTCGAGCGGCCAGCGGCGAACCGAAGGCGGGCGGCACGCTCACCTACCTCGAGCCGCAGACCTGGACGACGCTCTACCCGCCGGCCGCGGGCTTCTACCCGAACGGCGCGGTGGTCAACAACATCACCGACCGGTTGCTCTGGCAGGATCCGGGGACGCTCGAGCTCGAGCCGTGGATCGCGACGGCGCTGCCCGAGGTGAACGCCGACGCGACCGAGTACACGTTCGACATCCGCACCGACGTCACCTACTCCGACGGCACGCCGCTCACCGCGGAGAACGTCGTCGCCAACTTCGACCTCTACGGGAAGGGCGACGTCGACCGCGCACTCACCGTCAGCGAGGCGATCAACAACTACGACCGCGGTGAGGTCGTCGACGCGGACACCGTCAGGTTCCACTTCACGGCTCCCTCGCCGGGCTTCGCGCAGGCCACCTCGACCATCAACTCCGGGCTCGTCTCCGATTCGACGCTCGCGAAGGCCGACGACGGCTTCGGACCGGGTCAGGCGGAGACGGTCATCGGGAGCGGGCCGTTCACGGTGTCCGGGGAGTCGGTGGGCACGCAGATCCAGCTCGCCGCCCGCGAGGACTACGACTGGGCGCCGCCCGCCGCCGAGCACCAGGGCCGGCCGCTCGTCGACGGGGTGGACCTCATGGTCGCCGCCGAGGACAGCGTGCGCGTCGGCACGGTCGTGGCCGGGCAGGCCGACGTCGCCCGGCAGATCGAGGCCCCCGACGAGGCGCAGTTCCGCACCGGCGACCTCCAGCTCGTCGCCGCCGCGACCAACGGCGTCGACAACGGTATCAACCTCCGCTTCCGCACGCCGCAGCTCGAGGACGTGCGCGTGCGGCAGGCGATCATCGCGGGCGTCGACCGGCCGGCGATCCTCGACACCCTGTTCAGCGACAGCTACCCGCTTGCGACCGGCGTACTGGCGAAGAGCGCGCTCGGCTACGTCGACACGTCGTCCTACTACGCGCACGACCCCGAGAAGGCCGCCGCGCTCCTCGACGAGGCCGGGTGGGCCCCCGGACCCGGCGGCATCCGCGAGAAGGACGGGCGGAAGCTGGAGCTCGTGGTGAACGAGGCGCTCCCGCAGCCGCGCTCCAAGGAGGTCGTGACGCTGATCCAGTCGCAGCTCGCCGAGATCGGCGTGGAGGTGGACCTGTTCTCGGGCGACCAGGCCGCGCAGACGAAGGCCTCGCAGGACCCGGACGCGCTCCAGGCGTACCACTCGATGGTCGGCCGCGCCGACTACGACGTCCTCAAGTCGCAGTACTTCTCCACGAACCGCAACGTGCTCCTCAACCGAAACCCCGCGGACGGCAGCATCGCCGACCCCGAGCTGGACGCGCTCCTCACCCGCATCGCGTCGGAGCCGACCACGGAAGCGCGCCAGGCCGCGTCCGCGGCGGCGCAGCAGCGCATCGCCGACCAGGCCTACGTGCTGCCGCTGTTCGAGGAGCCACAGGTCTACGGACTCCGCGGCGACGTGCAGGGCTTCGCCACCGAGTCCGTCGGCCGTCCCGTGTTCGCGGGCGTCTGGGTCGACCGCTGATGCGGCGCGTCCTTCCCTTGACGAGGAGCGCGGGACCGTGATGAGCTACGCCATCCGGCGCGCCGGCCAGGCCGTCATCGTGCTCGTCCTCGCCTACGTCGTGGCCTACGTGCTGCTCGCGGCGCTCCCCGGCGACGCGGTGCTCGCCCGCTATGGCAGCCCCGAGCTGGGCCTCTCGCCGGAGCAGCTCGCGGCGATCCGCGAGTCGTACGGGGCCGACCGCCCCCTCATCGTGCGACTCGGCGACTCCGCCGCCGCGTTCGCGCAGGGGCAGCTCGGGTACTCGGTGCAGAGCGGCGCGGCCGTATCCACGCTGCTCGCCACCGCGATCCCGTCGACGCTCGTGCTCGCGGTGCTCGGCCTCGTGGTCGCCGTGGTGCTGGCCGTGCCGATCGCGTTCCTCGCGACGTACGGCGGCGCCCGGTGGATCCGTCGCGTGTTCCGCGACCTGCCTCCGCTGCTCGTCTCGCTGCCCGTCTTTTGGGTGGGCATCATCCTCATCCAGGTGCTGTCGTTCCGGCTCGGGCTGGTGCCGATCATCGGCGCCAGCCCCGGGGAGGCGCTGATCCTGCCCGTGCTCACCATCGCCGTCCCGATCACGGCGCCGCTCGCGCAGGTGCTCATCCGCAGCATCGACGACGTCTCGGCCATGCCGTTCATCGAGGTGGTGCGGGCGCGCGGCGCCGGCACGCCGTGGCTGCTGCTGCACGGCGTTGGCCGGAACGCGCTGCTGCCCACGCTGACGATGGCCGGGCTCCTGTTCGGCGAGCTCGTCGGCGGGGCGGTCGTCACCGAGGCCGTGTTCGGCCGCGCGGGCGTCGGCCAGCTCACCGTGCAGGCCGTCGCGAGCCGCGACAGCCCGGTGCTGCTCGCGGTCGTCGTGCTCTCCACGGTCGCCTACGTCGTGATCAACCTCGCGGTCGACCTGCTCTACCCCGTTCTCGACGCGCGCCTGCGCGGAGGAGGTGCGCGATGAGCGCCACGCTCGCCACCATCGACGCGCCCCGCGCGCGTCCCCGCAGCCGCGCCCGGTTCGCCGGCGGCCTCGTGCTCCCCGTGCTCGTCGTGCTCGTGATGCTGCTGTGGGCGCTCGTCCCCGGGCTCTTCGCGTCCGGCAGCCCGACCGCCTCCGTCGCGCCGTCGCTGCAGGCGCCGAGCGCCGCGCACTGGTTCGGCACCGACTCCACCGGCCGCGACCTCTACACGCGCGTCGTGTTCGGGGCGTCGCAGTCGGTCGTCGGCGCGGTCGTCGCGGTTCTCGTGGGTCTCGTCGTCGGCACGCTGCTCGGCGTGGTCGCGGGCACGGTCGGCGGCCTCGTCGACGACGTGCTCATGCGGCTCGTCGACGTGCTGCTCGCGATCCCGGGCCTGCTGCTCAGCTTGAGCATCGTGATCCTGCTGGGCTTCGGCACCACGAACGCCGCGATCGCGGTGGGCGTCACATCCATCGCCGTGTTCGCGCGGCTGTCGCGGGCCGAGGTGGTGCGCGTGCGGATCAGCGAGTACGTCGAGACGGCATACGGATCCGGCGGCACCGTCGTGCAGGTGCTGCGCCGGCACGTGCTGCCGAACTCGCTCACGCCCGTGATCGCGCTCGCGGCCCTCCAGTTCGGATCCGCGATCCTGCAGATATCCACCCTCGGCTTCCTCGGCTACGGCGCCCCGCCGCCGACGCCCGAGTGGGGCCTGCTCGTCGCGGAGGGTCGCGACTACGTGGCCACCGCGTGGTGGCTCACGGTGCTCCCGGGCGCCGTGGTCGTGGCCGTCGTGCTCGCGACGAACCGCATCAGCCAGTCGATCCGCGGAGGGCAGCTCGCATGACCGATCCCCGGCATCCGCTCCTCGCCGTGCGCGACCTGCAGGTGGACTACCGGACGGCGGCGGGCACCCGCCGCGCGGTCGACGGCGTCTGCTTCGAGGTCGCCGCGGGGCGCGTGACGGCGCTCGTCGGCGAGTCCGGGTCCGGCAAGTCGTCCGTCGTGCAGGCCGTGGTCGGGCTTCTCGCCCGCAACGGATCCATCGCGGGCGGGGGCATCGCGCTCGGCGGTACGGAGCTGGTCGGCATCGGGGAGTCGCGGCTGCGCGGCATCCGCGGGCGCCGCATCGGACTCGTGCCGTAGGATCCGGGCAGCTCGCTCGACCCCGTCGCCACCATCGGCGCGAGCGTCGCCGAGGGGCTGCGGATCCACGGATCCCGCGACCGAGGCCGGAACCGCGCCCGCGTGCTCGACCTCCTCGAGCGCGTCGGAATCGACGACCCGGAGACGCGCGCCCGGCAGTACCCGCACGAGCTGTCCGGCGGCATGCGCCAGCGCGTGCTCATCGCCGCCGCGATCGCGCTCGAGCCCGAGCTGATCATCGCCGACGAGCCCACGAGCGCCCTCGACGTGACCGTGCAGCGCCGCGTGCTCGACCTCCTCGACCTGCTCCGCGAGGAGACGGGCGCGGGACTGCTGATGATCACGCACGACCTGGCGGTGGCCGCCGAGCGCGCCGACGAGGTCGTCGTGATGCAGCGCGGCCGTGTGCAGGAGACGGGACCCGCCGCGCGCGTGCTCGCGGCGCCGGCGTCCGCCTACGCGCGCGCGCTGCTCGCCGACGCGCCGTCGTTCCGGCAGGTCGTGCAGCGGGCGGCCGCGGTCGTGGATCCCGCTGCGCCGCCGCTCGTGGAGGTCACCGGCCTCCGCCGCGAGTTCCGGCGCCGCGGCGGATCCCCGCTCGTGGCCGTCGACGACGTCTCCTTCCGGGTGCCGCGCGGCACGACGCACGCGATCGTGGGGGAGTCCGGCTCCGGCAAGACCACGACCGGGCGCGTCATCGCGGGCTTTGACCGGCCGACGGCGGGCGAGGTGCGCGTCGGCGGCGTCGACGTGGCCGGCCTCCGCGGTCGGGGGCTCCGCGGGTTCCGGCGCACCGCGCAGCTCGTGCACCAGAACCCGTTCGGGTCGCTGGATCCGCGGCAGACCGTCGCGGAGATCGTGCGCGAGCCGCTCCTCAACTTCCGCGACGGCGCGGGCGCGGGTGACGCGGCCGCGCGCCGGGACGCGGTCGCCGAGCACCTGCGGCTCGTCGACCTGGCGCCCGAGACCGCCGACCGTCGACCGCGGGAGCTCTCCGGCGGGCAGCGGCAGCGCGTCGCGATCGCGCGCGCGCTCATCCTCCGGCCCGAGCTGGTGGTGTTCGACGAGGCCGTCTCGGCGCTCGACGTGACGGTGCAGGCGCAGGTGCTGCGCCTGCTCGCGCGGCTGCAGTCCGAGCTCGGGCTCACGTACGTGTTCATCTCGCACGACCTCGCGGTCGTGCGGCAGATCGCCGACACGGTCTCCGTGCTCCGGCGCGGCCGACAGGTCGAGGGAGGACGGGTGGACGACGTGTTCCACGACCCGCAGCACGAGTACACGCAGGAGCTGATCCGGGCGATACCCGGTCGCGGGATCCGCGGGGCCGGTGCGCCCGGCACCGGGGGCACCGCCCCCGCCCCCGCCGCGCGCGCCGACGAGGGGGCCCGCGCATGAGCGGCGCCCGGCTCGGCTTCTTCGGGCGCGTGCTCGATGCGGGCACGCCCGCCGAGCGCTACGAGGCGGCCTTGGAGCAGATCCAGCACGCCGAGCGGCACGGCTTCGCCTCGGTGTGGCTCGCGCAGCACCACTTCGGCGAGGAGGGCGGCGGCCTGCCGTCGCCGTTCGTGTTCCTCGCGGCGGCCGCGGCCCGCACCGCCCGCATCGGGCTCGGCACGGCCGTGCTCACGCTGCCGCTCGAGGATCCGCTGCGCGCCGCCGAGGACGCCTCCGTGCTCGACCTCCTGAGCGGCGGCCGCGTGCAGCTCGGGCTCGCGTCCGGCTGCACGCCCGCGTCGTTCCCGGCGTTCGGGCGCGACTCCGGCGACCGTCACGCACTGTTCCAAGATCACCTGCAGGTGCTGCTCGACGCGCTCGAGGGCCGCGGGGTGCGCGGCACGGGGTCGCGCATCTACCCTCCGGCCGACGGGCTCGCGGCGCGCATCTGGCAGGGCACGTTCTCGGTCTCGGGCGGCGCGCGCATCGGATCCCGCGGCGACGGCCTCCTGCTCTCCCGCACCCAGCCGCGCCCCGACACCGCGCCCGACGCGCCGCTGCACGAGCTGCAGCTGCCGATCATCGCCGCCTACCGGGAGGCGCTGCCCGCCGGCGCGCCCGAGCGGATCCTCGCGTCCCGGACCGCGCTCGTCGTGGATCCGTCCGACCGCGCCGCCGCGCGCGAGCTCGCCGAGCCCGCCCTCCGCCGCTTCGCCCGCAGCGTCATCGGCGAGCGGGCCGACGCGCTCGCCCTCGACGGGGTGCTCCGCGTGACCGACACGCACCTGGGCACGGTCGACGAGGTCGTCGACGGCCTCGCCGCCGACCGCACCCTCGACCCGGCGACCGACGTCTCGTTCCAGGTGCACTCGATCCCGGCCACGCACGCGCTCACGCTGCGGAGTCTCGAGCTGCTGGGCGCGGAGGTCGCGCCCCGCCTCGGGCTCGCGACCGCCGCCGCAGCCGCCGACGCGCTGCGCGCCGCCCACCTGCCCGCACCCACTCCGATCCTCGCTGGAGGAGCCGCATGACCCACCCCGCCGACGTCATCGACCTCCTGGCCGGCCTCGCCCCCGACCACCCCATGAGCCGCATCCGCGACCTCCGTCCCGCCGCCCGCGCGAACGCGCAGCGCAGCTTCGAGGCGCTGCTCGAGCCCGCGGTTCCCGGCGCGTTCACGTACGCCGAGCGGTACGCGGTCGCGGCCTTCGTCGCGCGGCTGCACGGATCCGACCGCGCCGCCGCCTTCTACGCCGACCTCCTCGGCGACGCCGACGCGTCGCTCGTGCCGGTCGTCGACCGGGCCGCGCGCGACGGCGCGACCGCGGGGCCCACGGGCGCGTACCGGGAACAGGGCCTCGTCGCCGAGAGCGTCGGCACGGATCCGTGGACCCCGGACGCCGCCACGCGCGACGCCGTCGGCCCGCGCCTCGCCGCCGCCCTCGCCCACGCGCACCTGCTGGTGATCCGGCCGCGCGAGTCGAGCCCGGAAGCCCTGCGCGCGCTCGGCGCCGCCGGGTGGACGCCCGACCAGATCGTGAGCCTGTCGCAGCTGATCGCATTTCTCGCGTTCCAGCTGCGCGTCGCGTGGGGCCTGGCCGTCCTGGCCGCGGACCCCGCCGTCGCGTCGGCCGCCGTGTCCGCGGATCCCGCCCGCACCGCATCCAGCGCCGACCCGGCAGGAGCCGCCGGATGACCGTCACCGACCCCGTCACCGACCCCGTCGACCTCGCCCGACCCGACGCGTTCACGCAGGAGGGCCTCGGCTGGGTGCCGTGGCTCGCGCCCGTCGACGAGGCCGACCTCGACGACGCGCAGCGCGCCGCCCTCGTGGAGCCCGCCCGCGCGCGCATGCCGTACTTCCGACTGCTGGCCCGGGACCCCGCCGCGCTCGAGGCCCGCACGCTCACCGACCTCGACGTCTTCCACAACCCGGACGGCGGGATCGGCCGGGCCGAGCGCGAGCTTGCCGCCGCCGCGACCTCCCGCGTCAACGGTTGCGTCTTCTGCGCGTCCGTGCACGCGGCCGCCGCCACGCGCTTCTCCGGTCGCGGCGACGACGTGCAGCGCCTCCTCGACCAGGGCAGGGGCGCGCCGCTCGGCGACGACCGGTGGGACGCCGTCGTCGCCGCCTCGGTGGCGCTCGCCGCGACGCCGCTCGCCTTCGGATCCGCCGACGTCGCCCGCCTCCGCGCGGCAGGCCTCGACGACGTGGCCGTGGTCGACGTCATCAACGGCGCCGCGTTCTTCAACTGGGCGAACCGGCTGATGTTGTCCCTCGGCGAGCCCGAGGTGCCCGCATCCCGGCGCGGAGCGGGCACGTGAGCGGTGTCCCCGTACCCGCCGTCCCGTCGCTCCTCGACCACGTCGTCATCGCGGGGCCGGACCTCGCGGCGCTCGTCGCGGGATTCGCCGACCGCACGGGCATCGTGGCGGAGTCCGGCGGCGTCCACCCCACCGGTACCGCCAACGCGTTCGTCGCGTTCACGGTCGCCGGCGTGCGCGGCCCCCGGTACCTCGAGCTCATCGGGCCGGACTTCGCCCGCGTCGACCGCGCCCTGCCGACGCGCTTCGGCATCGCGGACGTCGCGGCGGCCGCCCGGGCGCGCGGCGAGGATCCCGGCCCGGTCGCCGACCTGTCCCGGCGTGCACCCGTCGGCGCGCTCCTCGCGTGCCGGCTCACGCACCCGCGCGGCGCCCGGCCGGACGTGCCGTTCCTCATCGACTGGGGATCGACGTCGAACCCGGAGACGACCATCGGACCGGCCGTCGAGCTGCTCGCGTTCACGCAGACCGCGGTGGATCCCGCACCCACGGAGGCCGCGCGCGCCGCGCTCGACCTCCCGCCCGGAGCCCTCGCGGCCCTCGTCGTCGATCTGCGCGACGGCTACGCCCTGCGCGTGCGCGCGGCGGACGGGACGCCGGTCGACCGCTGACCGCCGCCGTCCGCGGTCAGCGGAGGAGGGGGTGGACCCACGGCCCATCCCCTCCCGGATGCGCGGCGGATCTACCCCTCAGCGGGCTGGATGCGCGCGGCGCCGTCGTACGCCGTGTGCTCGTTGGCCTGCCAGATCGGCCCGAGGATGTGCGAGTAGTCGTCGTAGCGCGCGTCCTCGTCCGCGTACTGGGCGCCGTTCGCATCGTCGCCCGCGAAGATCGGCCCGCCGGAGACGCCCTCGTTCATGTCGCACGGGAGGTTGATCTGGTCGGCCGACTCCCTCTGGAACACGCCGCGGCAGCGTTGCAGGGACTCGCCGTCGAAGCGGCGCGCGGCCGGGTAGCCGTACACGGTCCCCTCCTTGACGAGGGGCTGGTCGAAGAGGACGGGTGAGGCCCCGACGACGCTCTGGATGTTGCGCCCGTCCGCGTCGAGCGCGACGACCTCGAAGCCCGCGTCGTCGCCCAGGTCGTCGTTGTCCTCCGTGTAGCCGCCGGCGACGACGCCTCCCACGACGGGCCAGGTGCCGTAGTCGCCGTCGTGGTCGCCGTCGTGGTAGCCGGGGACGAAGACGGCGTCGGTGGCGAAGGCACCCTTCGCCGTCATGCAGTGCGCGGCGGTGGCCACGGTGGAGCGGTTCGCCGCCTTCACGACGTTGGCGCTGCACGCGTAGTCCTGGCCGTTCAGCGTGTAGAAGATCCTGCCGATGTGCGACACGGGCGTGACGCGCTGCGCGATCGAGATGGGCGGTGCGGCGGTGGCGGCCGACGCGGCGAGGGGCTGGGCAGCCGGTCGGCTCGACGGGCCGGAGGACGTCGGCACCGCGTCGTCGTCGGCGGCGGCGGACGCCAGGGATGCAGCGGCCATGCGCTCCGGCGTCCAGTGGGCGCGAGCCCGGGCCGTCGCATCGGGAGAGCCCGTCTCCGGGAGAGTGACCGGCGCGCGGACGATCTCCGAGGTGGATGAGCGCGTGTCCGCGGGGGCGGTCGCCGCCAGCGCGGCGGGGGCGGCGCCCGAGAACAGCGCTGCGGCCCCGGCGAGGGCGAGGGCGGAAATGCGGAGGCGACCGGGTCGTGGAGCGGGGACGAGGGATGGCATGACGTTCCTTTCGAGATGCGGGTCGAAGGCGAGTGCCGTGGCGCGTCACGGTAGAGCGACCTCGCATCCGGCGGGCTGTCGACTGCACAGAGGCCGTGCATCTGCCCGACGTCGCCGCAGAGGCCCCGCGCTGCCCTACCGGACGGTCGCGCGCTCGCGCTCCCGGCCGCCCGCCCCCGCGGCACCGGCCACCGCGACCGCCGGGTGCACGGCGTCCCGCTCGTCGTCCGCCGCCGCCGCCCGTCGGGCCGCGATCGCCTCCCGTGCCGGGTCCTTCGCCGCGAGCGCCGCCGCGATCGTCAGCACCGCGTACAGCCCGATGTAGGCGCAGAGGATCCACGGGGATCCGCCGCCCCACTGCAGGAACAGCACCGCGAGCAGCGGCGTGAGGCCGACGGAGAAGATGCTGCCGACCTGATAGCCGAGCGAGACGCCGCTGTAACGGACGCCGGTCGGGAACTGCTCCGCGAACCACGCGGCCTGCGGCCCGTAGATGGAGTCGTGGAAGACGTTCATGCCGAGCGCGAAGACGAGCGGCAGGAGCAGCAGCGGGCCGGAGTCGAGGAACGCGAAGAACGGCCAGATGAGGATCCCGATGCCGGCCGTGCTCGCGATGGTGAGGCGGCGGCGGCCGACGCGGTCGGAGATCCAGCCCCAGAGGGGAGTGGTCAGCACGCTCAGCGCCGACACGATGAGCACCGCCGTGAGCGCGCTGCCCGAGTCACCGCGCTTCTCGCTGAGGTAGGAGAGCGTGTAGACGGTGAGGATCGAGTAGAGCGCGGGCTGCACGAGGCGGAGGCCCGCGGTGATGAGCACGGCGTGCGGGTGCCTGCGGAGCACGACGCCGAGCGGGAAGCGCTCGACATCGCCGGCCGCCGTGATCTCCGTGAACTCGGCGGCGTCCTCCACGCGCAGGCGGATCACGAGGCCGACGCCCACGAGCACGGCGCTGAGGAGGAACGGCAGGCGCCAGCCCCAGGCGAGGAACTGCTCCTCGCCGAGCGTGAAGCGCGTCGCGGCGAAGACGGCGGTCGCGAGGAGCATGCCGCCCGCGGAACCCATCTGCGTGAACGCGCCGAAGAGGCCCCGGCGGTGGGCGGGGGCGTGCTCGACGGAGAGCAGCGCGGATCCGCCCCACTCGGCGCCCGCCGCGATGCCCTGCACGAGCCGCAGGAGCACGAGGCCGACGACGCTCGCGAGGCCGATGGTCGCGTAGGTCGGCAGGACGCCGATGAGGGTCGACGCGATCCCCATGAGCACGAGCGAGTAGACGAGCAAGCGCTTGCGGCCGATGCGGTCGCCGAGGTGCCCGGCGACGATCCCGCCGATGGGCCTGGCGAGGAACCCGACCCCGTACGCGGCGAACGACGACAGCAGGGCGACCGCGGGCGTCTGGTTGGGGAAGAACTGGCTGCCGAACACGAGCGCGGACGCCGTGGCGTAGAGGTAGAAGTCGTAGTACTCGACGGTGGTGCCGATGAACGACGCGGTGAGGACGCGGCGGCGGCGGCGGGAGACGTCGGCGGGGGCCTCGGGGGCGTCGGGAGCGGCGATCGGTGCGGCGGATGCGGCGGGCGGTGCGGTGGTCATGGGGTCTCCAGCGGTGCGGCTGCGGTGCAGGGGGAGCGAGCGGGGATCCGCCCGGGTGCCGCCCACCGTGTCCCGTGATCCCCCGGTCGGGGAAGAGCCGCGGTCACGCCGCGTAACGCGCCCCGGTAATCCCGCGTCACACGCGCCGTCCCGGATTCCGGCGCCTGGGAAAGCGAGTGGAATGGTTAAGGTCCGACGAGAGGATCCCCATGCCCGACGCCTGGCCCCCGCTCCGCTTCGCCGCCTTCGTGATGAACACGGCCAGCCACATCCAGCACGGCCTGTGGCGGCACCCGTCCGCGCGCCAGCACGAGTTCGACGACGTGCAGCTCTGGGTGGATCTCGCCAAGACGCTCGAGCGCGGCCGCTTCGACGCCATGTTCTTCGCGGACGTGGTGGGCCTCTACGGTCCGGGCGACGGCGCCTACGACGTCAACGCGCGCGAGGGCCTCCAGTTCCCGAGCAACGACCCGTCCGTACTCATCTCCGCGCTCGCCGTGAGCACCGAGCACCTCGGCTTCGCGTTCACGAGCTCGGTGCTGCAGGCGCACCCGTTCGACTTCGCGCGCAAGGTCTCGACGCTCGACCACATCACGAAGGGGCGCATCGCCTGGAACGTCGTGACGAGCGCGCTCGACGGCGCCGCCCGCAACTTCGGGCACGACGGACTCGAGGACCACGACGCCCGGTACGCCTGGGCCGACGAGTACCTCGACGTGGTCTACAAGCTGTGGGAGGGGTCGTGGGACGACGACGCCCTCCAGCGCGACAAGGAGCGGGGCGTGTTCTCGGATGCGTCGAGGATCCACCGCATCGACCACGAGGGTCCGCGCTACAAGGTCGCCGGGCCGCACCTGTCGTCGCCGTCGCCGCAGCGCACGCCGGTGCTGTTCCAGGCCGGATCCTCGCCCGTCGGCCGCCGCTTCGCCGCCCGGAACGCGGAGGCGCAGTTCATCCTGTCGTCGACCCCGGAGAAGACCCGCGCCCTCATCGAGGACACTCGGGCGCTCGCCGTGGACGCGGGCCGGCGGGCCGACGACCTCTCCTTCTGGCTCGGGCTCTCCTTCATCACCGGGAGCACGGAGGAGGAGGCGAAGCGCAACGAGGCCGAGATCGACGAGTACCTCTCGGCCGACGGCTTCCTCCTGCACTCCAACCTCGGCTTCGACCCGAAGACGGGCGAGCAGCTGGATCCGGCGACTCCGCTCTCGCAGGTCGAGACCCAGGCCGGGCAG
The DNA here is from genome assembly GCF_000069225.1 of Clavibacter sepedonicus. Lineage (GTDB taxonomy): Bacteria > Actinomycetota > Actinomycetes > Actinomycetales > Microbacteriaceae > Clavibacter > Clavibacter sepedonicus. The sequence continues at coordinate 1,344,771 of NC_010407.1, forward strand.
AGCCACCTGAACTGGCTGCGCGAGGCGTCGCCCGACCGCGAGCCGACCATCGCCGACCTCGCCCGCCTCTCCGCGAAGCTCCGCGGCCGCGTCGTGGGCACGCCCGAGCAGATCGCCGACGTGCTCGCGGGCTGGCAGGAGGCGGGCGTCGACGGGATCAACGTCATCAACTGGACCCTGCCCGGCAGCTACGAGGACTTCGTCGACCACGTCACGCCCGTGCTCCAGGAGCGCGGGCTGCAGCAGAAGGAGTACGAGCCGGGGACGCTGCGGCACAAGCTCACCGGGCGCGACCGGCTGCCGGAGTCGCACCCGGCGGCGGCGTACCGGGGCGCGTTCTCGTGACGGGGGCCGCGACGGGCGCGTCCACCGCGGACCTGCGCGCCGAGTTCCTCCCGCTGTTCGACCGGATCCGCGACGGCGCCGTCGCCCGCGAGCGCGACCGGGAGCTCGCCCACGACGCCGTGGCGCTCCTCCGTGGGGCCAGGTTCGGGGCGATCCGCCTGCCCGTCGCGGACGGCGGGCGCGGCGCATCGCTGGCCCAGCTCGTCGAGCTGGTGGTCGAGCTGTCGGCCGCCGACGCGAACGTCGGGCACCTGCTGCGCGGCCACTTCGGCTACGTGGAGCTGGTGCTGCGCCGGCCGCCCGGGCCCGCGCGCGACGAGTGGATCCGCCGGATCGCAACCGGCGCGATCGTCGGCAACGCCACGAGCGAGCAGACCGGGAACACGCTCGCCGACATCTCCACGACGCTCCAGGAGCGCGACGGCCGCTGGATCCTCGACGGCACCAAGTACTACTCCACCGGCACGCTCTACTCCGACTGGATCTACCTCGCCGCGGGACGCGAGGCCGCCGACGGCGTCGAGCGCGTGACGCTCGCGATCCCCACCGACGCGCCGGGCGTCACCGCGGTCGACGACTGGGACGCGTTCGGCCAGACCCTCACGGCGAGCGGCACGACGACGTTCGCGGGCGTCGAGGTGGATCCGGCGACCGTCACCGCGTACCGCGAGGCACCGCTGAGCCACATCCAGGCCTTCTACCAGCTGTACCGCGTGGCGGTGCTGGCGGGAATCGCCGAGGAGGTCGAGCGCGACGCCGTCGGCTATGTGCGGAGCCGCACGCGCACCTACATCCACGCCACCGCCGCGCTCCCGCGGGACGACCCGCAGGTGCTCGATGTCGTCGGGCGGATCTCGGCGAGCGCGTTCGCCGTGCGCGCCACCACGCTGGCCGCGGCCGCCCGGCTGGACGACGCGGTCGCGACGGCCCCACCCGGCGACGCCCTCGACCGTCCGACGCTCGACGCCGCCGAGAACGCCGTCTACCAGGCGCAGGTGCTCGCGGTCGATGAGGTGCCGGCCGCCGCGACCCTGCTGTTCGAGGTCGGGGGAGCATCCGCCACGTTCCGCGTGCGCGCGCTGGACCGGCACTGGCGGAACGCCCGCGTCGTCGCGAGCCACAACCCGGCGATCTACAAGGCCCGCGCCATCGGCGAGTACGCGGTCGCCGGCCGCGGTCCTGTCGACGCGTGGGCCGCGTACGAGAAGGTGGGCGCGACGGCGTTCCCGCGGTGACGGCTCGCCTGCGCGGAAACGCGGAGCGCGGGACCAGCGGTCGGTGCACGGAGGAGCCGCCGTCGACCGCGGTGGTCTGACCGGTGACGGACGTGGATCCCGAGCCCACGAGGAAGACGGCGGGCGCGACCTGCGTGCGATCTGCGCGCGACGTGCGCGCGTCGTAGCCGACTCCGGGCAGGACGGCACCGAGGCCGGGTCACGGGCGCCGTCGGTGGAGGGCGCACGCGACCCGGCCTCGATCGGCCGACGGGGATCAGCCGACGCGGGACTGGGCCGTGCGGTACGCGGCCTCGATGACGCGGTCCCACACGGGCGCGACCACGAGCGGCTTCTCCTCCAGCCCGCCGGACAGCACGCTGTACTGACGCGCGCCCGGGCCGGATCCGTCGAACAGGGGGGCGCCGGACGCGCCCTCCTTCATGTCGCAGTCGAGCTCCTGGCCGCTCTGCCCCTCGAGGTGCGTGGCGCGGGCGATGCCACTGCAGAGGAACGGCGCATCGCCGGTGAAGCGGCCGCTGGCCGGGTACCCGATGATCGTCGTGTAGTGCGTCAGCTTCTGGTGGAACTCCACCGGGGAGGCGCCGACGGCCTCGGTGAGGGTGCGTCCGTCGGGGCTGCCGACCGTGAGGAAGGCGGTGTCGCGCGACGGATCCAGCGTCTCGCGCCAGCCCGCCGCGAGCGTCACCGAGGTGACCGGCCACACCGTGTACGGCTGGCCCTTCATGTACCCGGGCACGAACACCATCTTCGACGGGTCCTTGCCGGGGAAGGCGCAGTGGCCGGCGGTCGCGACGGTGAGGCCGTTCTCGGACTCGACGGCGTTGCCCGTGCAGCTGAACTCCTTGCCGTCGACGACGTACGCGACGATGCCGATGTGGGAGACGGGGTCGACCTGCTGCGCCACCGGGATGACGGGCTGGGCGCGGCGCTGGTCGCGGGCGGCGGAGGTGGTGAGCTCGTCCGCGGACGGGGTGTCGTCCGGCGAGGTCGGGGTGCCGGTCACGCGCGTGAGCTCGGGGGATCCCGCACCCTCGAGCCGCTCAGGCGTCCAGAAGGCGACGGCGTCCGCCGCCTCGGCGGCGGATCGCGTGACGGTCGAGGGGGCGGGCACGGCGTCGTCGGCGGTGGCGGACGACGTGGGCGAGACGGCGACGAGGGCGATCAGGCCCGCGGCCCCGGCGACCACGGCGAGGGCCGGGCGGCGGAGGAGCGTGCGGGCGAGGATCCGTGCGGCGGTGCGGGACGCGTGCGTCATGGACGGTCTTTCCGTTGGGGGAGCGGCCACCTGGCCGGCGGCCGAGGCACCGACGGTAGCCGTCGACGCCGCCTCCGCGCGCGGACGCCGAACAACCGGCTGGGCGGCCGACGCACATGCGCGGCGCGTCAGACTGGACGCATGACCTCGCGCCCCGCGTCCCTCCCGACCGCCGACCCGCGCATCGCCCCGGACGGCGGACGCAGCTCGATCCCGCGCACGCTCGGGCGGATCCTGCTCGGGCTCGTGCTGATCATGGCCGGCACCGGGCACCTGACGGTCGCGCGCGAGTCGTTCCAGGCGCAGGTGCCGACGTGGCTGCCGATGGATCCTGACTTCGTGGTCCTCGCATCGGGCGTGGTGGAGATCGTGCTCGGCCTGTCGCTCGTGCTCCTCGGCCGCTGGCGCGTCTGGGTCGGCCTCGTGGTCGCCGCCTTCTTCGTCGCGATCTTCCCCGGCAACATCTCGCAGCTCGTCACGCGCACGCCCGCGTTCGGCCTGGAGACCGACGCGGCCCGCGCGATCCGCCTCGTCTTCCAGCCGCTCCTCGTGCTCTGGGCGCTGTGGGCGACGGGCGCCTGGTCGGCATGGCGGAACAGGCGCGCCCGCCGCTGACCGGGGTCGGGCGGCGGGCGCGGGGCTCCGACGGGAGCGGCGTCACGTGCCTACAAGCTGAGCCGCAGGTGGTCGACGGCGCGCTGCGCGCCGGACGTGCGGTGCCCGACGCCGAACCAGGCGATCGCGCCGAGCACCGGGAAGACCACGACGGCCACGACCCAGAGGTCACGAGCGAGACCCGCGAGCGCGCGGTCGCGGACGACCTGCACGAGCGCCGTCACGATGAGCGCGACGTGGACGATGGCGAGCGGGGCGACGACGGCCCCGGCGATGAGCGCATCCGACATGCAATGCCCTCTCCGTGTGCGCGTGAATCGAACCTCCGCGCGTGCCACGCCGACCCGCGAGAGGAGGGCGGCCGTCGCGGCCTTCACGCCCGTCTCGATCGTGCCCTCCATGGTGGGCGCGAACTGCGGCGTGTGGTTGCCGGGCGGCGGGGTCTCGCCGCCGAACGCCGACGCCTCGACGCCGCCGAACGCCCAGTAGACGGTCGGCACGCCGATCGCCTCGCCGAGGATCCCGAAGTCCTCGCTGCCCATGATGGGCGGCGACTCCTTGACCATGTCCTCGCCGAGCTGCGCGGTGAGCGCCGCCACGATCCCGCGCGTCGCCTCCGGGTCGTTGCGGTTCAGCGGGAAGGAGACGATCTCCTCGATCACGGGCTCCGGCGCCCCGCTCGCGGCGGCCTCGGCCAGGATGATCCGCCGCACCGACACCAGCACGCGCTCCCGCACGGCCGGGTCGAAGGTCCGGATGCTGAGGCCCAGCACCGCGTGCTCGGGGATGATGTTCTCCTTCGTGCCCGCCTGGAACGTGCCGACGGTGACGACCGCGGCGGCCTGCGGATCCAGCTCGCGCGCGACCACGGTCTGCAGCCGCAGCACGATGGCGCTGGCCGCGACGATCGGGTCGATGGAGTTCTGCGGCTGCGAGCCGTGCGCGCCGCGGCCCTTCACGGTGACGCGCCACGAGTCGCTCATGCTCATGAACGCTCCCTCGCGGGTCGCGACCATGCCGACGGGGAGCGGGAAGACGTGCTGGCCGAGGATCACCTCGGGGCGCGGCGCGCGGTTCCAGAGGCCGTCGGCGAGCATGGCGCGGGCGCCCTAGCCGGTCTCCTCGCCGGGCTGGAAGAGGAAGACGATGGTGCCGGCCCACGCGGCGCGGTTCGCGGCGAGCGCCTGGGCGGTGGTGAGCGCGGCGGCGACGTGGAAGTCGTGGCCGCAGCCGTGCATCGTCGGCACCTCCTTCCCGGACGGGTCGATGCCCGTGTCGCGGCTGGCGTGCGCGAGGCCGGTCTCCTCGAGGATGGGGAGGCCGTCGGTGTCGGCGCGGAACGCGACCACGGGGCCGTCGCCGTTGCGGAGGATCCCGACCACGCCGGTGCCGCCCGATCGGAACGTCTCGGCGCCGATCGCCTCCATGTACGCCTCGATCGCGGCGGCGGTCGCGTGCTCCTGCATCGAGAGCTCGGGGTGCGCGTGCAGCGAGCGGAAGAGCTCGTGCGCGTCCCGCACGTCGTCGTCCAGCAGGGTGACACCGGGGTGCACGTCCATGGGGATCCTCCTCGGGTGTGGGTGGCGTCCCTCGTGGGGACAGGTGGATCCAGGCTATGCCCGGCCCTCCGCCGACCCGGAGCCGCCCGCGGCCGGGGGCGGTCCGTCGCACCTCCCGGCGTCAGTCCTCGACGTCCTGGCTGACGACGTCGCCCGAGGCCGCGTCGACGCGCACGGAGTGGGTGACGCCCGAGGCGTCCACGACGTCGCCCTCCCACAGGATCCGGCCGCCGTCCGCGTCGAGGCCGAGCTCGGTGAGGGTGCCCGCGACGGCGCCCGTCAAGGCGGAGGCGGCGTCCGCGTGGCCGATGCGCGCGCCCTGCAGGAGCGCCGCGGTGTCGGCGAGGTCGTCGGCGTCGTCCGCGTCGGCGACCGGGCCCGCCGTGACCGCGGATCCGTCGGCACCCGTGTGCACCTCGTGCTCGCGGCCGTCGGGCTCGGCGACGACGACCTCCCACGAGGTGCCGCCGGCCTCCTGGTCGACGGAGACGAGCGCGCTGCCGGGGACGGCGGCGATCGCGGTGTCGACCGCGGCGGCGAGGGCGCCGTCGGCGGGAGCCGGGTCGGCGTCGGATCCGGTGGACGGCGCGGCGGACGCAGAGGAGGATCCGGCGCCCGGGGCGGACGCGGGCGCGGTGCCCGGCTGGGAGCATCCGGCCAGGGCGAGGCCGCCGATCAGCGGCAGGGCGAGCACCAGGGCGGCGCGGCGGACGGTGGTCGATGCGGTGTGCGTGGTCATGCGCCCACGATGCCGGGCGGCACCTTAACCGGACCCTAAGCGCGCTTCGGCCGAGCGGGCGTCGACCGCGCGGACGTCACTCCGCGGACTGCTCCGCCGGCAGGCGCAGCGCGACGCGGGCGCCGCCGCCCGGTGCCGCATCCACGGTCGCGGATCCGCCGTGCGCCTCCGCGACCTCGCGCACGATGGCGAGGCCGAGCCCGGATCCTCCCGAGTCGCGGTCGCGCCCCTCGTCGAGGCGCACGAAGCGGTCGAGCACGCGCTCGCGTTCGCCCGCGGGGATCCCGCACCCGTCGTCGTCGACCGTGAGCACGACACCGCCGTGGCCCGCCGTCGTGGACACGGTCACCGTCGTCGCCGCGTGCCGGGCGGCGTTCTCCACGAGGTTCCGGACGGCGAGCGCGAGGAGCCGGGCGTCGCCGGAGACGCGACAGGCGGTGATCCCCGCTCCGTCGACCCGCACGTCCGCCCGCCCGCGCAGCCGCGCGACCTCCTCCAGCGCGACGTCGTCGAGGTCGACGGGGCGGCGGTCGAGCGCCGCACCGTCGTCGAGGCGGCTGAGAACGAGGAGCGCGTCGACGAGGTCCTGCTGCCGCCCGCCCTCGGCGAGCACCACGTCGGCGAGCTCGGCGAGGCTCGTCCGGTCGGGGTACATGCGGGCGAGCTCGGCATGCTGCCGCACGGTCGCGAGCGGGGAGCGGAGCTCGTGCGACGCGTCGGAGACGAAGCGCCGCTGTGCCGTGCGGGACGCCTCGAGCCGGGCGAGCATGCCGTTGAGCGTGCGCGCGAGCCGGTCGACCTCGTCACCCGTCCCGGGCTCGTCGATGCGCGCGTCGCCCGCCGCGGAGCCGATGGCCTCGGCGTCGCGGCGGATCCGCTCCACCGGCCGCAGCGCCCGGCCCACGACGACCCACGCCAGCAGCGCCATGAGCGCGACGACGACGGGCACGGCCACGAGGAGCAGCCGCACGACCGCCGCGACCGCCTCGTCGGCCTCCTCGAGGGATGCCGCGACGACGACGGTCACGCCGCCCGCGTCCTCGACCTCGCCCGCGACCACGAGCCGCCGCTCCCCGTCGACGACGACGTCGTCGGCCCGGTCGTCGACGTGCAGGGGCGGGCCGTCGGCGTCCTCGCCGTGCGCGATGACGCGGCCGTCGCCGTCGAGCACCTGCACGAGGTCATCGTCACCGAGGTCCGTCACCGCCTGCGGACCACCCGCGGCGACCGCGTCGGCGACCGTCTCGAGCGTGCGCCCGGCGGCCTCGCGGACGCCGTCCTCGAGGGATCCGCGGAGCACCACCGCGAACGCGACCGCGCCGAGCGCCCCGAGCACGAGCGCGATGAGGGCGACCGCGGTCGTCGCCCGGACACGGAGCGAGCGGCGTCGCCGGCTCGGCTCACACATCGGATCCGCCCAGACGGTACCCCGCGCCGCGCACCGTCTCGATGGTCGAGGTGCCGTACGGCCGGTCGAGCTTCCGGCGCAGATGCGCCACGTACACCTCGACGATGGACGGGTCGCCCTCGAAGTTGTCATCCCAGACGTTCGCGACCACCTCGCGCTTGGACACGACGCGCCCGGCGTTCCGCGCGAGGAACTCCAGGACCGCGAACTCGCGGCTCGTCAGGTCGATCTCCTGGCCGGCGCGGGTGGCGCGGCGGGGGCCGGGGTCGACGACGAGGTCGCCGATGCGGTGCGCCACCGGTCGGGCGGGCGCTCCGCGACGCACGAGCGCGCGGATCCGGCGACCAGCACGGGGAACGCGAACGGCTTGGTGACGAAGTCGTCCGCGCCCGCCTCGAGCGCCTCGACCTCGTCCCAGTCGCCGTCCTTGGCGGTGAGGATGAGCACGGGCGTCCAGATCCCCTCCTCGCGAAGCGCTCGGCAGACGGCCCAGCCGCTCATGCCGGGCAGCATGAGGTCGAGGAGGATCGCGTCGTAGCGGTTCTCGCGCGCCCACCACAGCCCGTCGACGCCGTCGTGCGCCACGTCGACCGCGAATCCCTCGGCCTGCAGCCCGCGGCGGATCCCGTCGGCCAGCCGCCGCTCGTCGTCCACCACGAGGATCCTCATCCGACCACCGTGCCAGACGCGTCGGGCCGACGGGGCACGGGGGCGGTCGGGCCTCAGCCGAGGTCGACGCCGCCGCCCGCCGGCCGCGCGGGAGGATCGACGAGCGACGGGTCGCGGATGATGCCGATCGGCGTCGTGTCGAGCCGCACCGACTGCACGACCACGCGCTTCGCCCGGCGGCGCAGGTGGCGACGCGCCTGCGGCGTCGCGAGCAGGCTGCCGAGCACGAGGCCCGCGCCGATCGCGAGGGTCGTCGCCATCGCCCCGACGAACGCGCCCGTCGCCCCGGACGTGCCGGCCATCGAGTTGAGCAGCGCCGAGGCGACCGCGAGCGACGGCAGCAGGGATCCGCAGAAGGCGGGCACCGCTATCGCCGTGGCCGACACCCGGACGCGCGCCGCGACCACCGTCCCGAGCGCGCCGAGCAGCGTCGCCACCAGGAATGTCGCCGCGAGCAGCGGGATGCCGGCCGCCTTGAGGATCCAGAGCGACACCGTGCCGACGAGCGCCATGCCGATCGCGACGGGCATCACGCGCGCGTTGGCGCCCTGCGTGATACCGGTGGCGCCGGCCGCGAAGAACGTGGTGATGAGGAGCATCCAGAGGGGGAGCGCCCGCAGCGTGATGTCGGTGGGATCCACCTCGATGTCGACGCCGGCCGTGAGCGCGAGGCCGCCCGGGATGCCGACGGCGATGCCCGCGACGATGAGCACGATGATCATGGCCCGCGACAGCGCCATGGCCCGGAAGCCCGAGATGGCGTCCTGGGCCCAGGTGACGATGGTGACGTGGGGGAGGATCAGCACCACCACGGCCGCGACCATCGCCGCGGCGCTCCCCGCGGGCATGACGCCCGACCAGATCGCGAGCGTGCCGACGGCCGCGACGATCGCGGACTGCACGGCGACCACGAAGAACGGCGGGATGCCGCGGCGGGAGAGCTGCCGGCCGAGCACCATGGCGCCGATCATCAGCAGGAACGCCCCGACGGCGCCCGGGAGGGAACCGCCCGCCTGCAGCGAGACGGAGACGCCGAACAGGCCCATGGCGGCGTCCGTGATCCACGACGGCCAGCGGGGCGGCGACTTCAGCACCTCGACGAGGCCCTCGACCGCGCTCGTCATGTCGCGGTCGTCGTGGAGCAGCTCGTCGACGATCTGGTACACGAGCGAGAGCCGGTGCAGGTCGCTGCCCTCGGCCGTGACGACGCGCAGCTTCACGAGCGGCGGGCCCTCGAGCGGTGCGTACTGGATGGTGATGGCCGTGCCCGTGATGTCGAGCTCCAGCGGCGCGAGGTTCCACTTCGTGCTCACGGCGACGATCGCGATCTCGACCGCCCGCACGTCGGCGCCGGAGGCGAGCATCACCTCGCCGAGGTCGAGGCAGAAGTCGACGATCTGGCGCGGGGAGTAGAGGTCGCCGAGGCGGCCGTGCGCGGGCTCGGTGCCCTCGTAGATGGTGGCGCGGAGGCGGGCGCGGACGTCGCGCATCTCCTGCGGGTTGACGCGGCGGCGGCGCTGGCGCGGCGGACGCGCGGCTCCGGGATCCCGGCGGGGGCGCCGCGGGTCGCCGGGCGGCGGGGTGGTGCTCAGCGCGATCAGCGCTCCGTTCGGTGGCCGGCCCGCGTCGAGCGGGGGCGGATGGTGGTTCGTCCCCACCCTAGGTGCCGGGTCGGGGGACATGCGCGCGCGGCGCCCGACCGGGGGTCGGACGCCGCGCGGGGCGAGCGGGGTGGATCAGCCCTTGGGGCAGGAGCTGGTCGACGCGCTGATGGGACCGCCGACCTTCGGGGCCGGGCAGATGTACTTCGCGTAGGCGCTGTTCCCGTCGAGGTAGCGCTTGAGGAACGCCGTGACCGCGTTGCGGATCGTGGCGACCGGCACGTGCTCGCCCGCGGCGTGGCCGAGGCCCTTCAGCTCCAGGTACTGCTTCGGCGTGCCCGCCGGGATGGAGTCGTACGCGGGCTTGCCGAAGTCCTTCGGGATGGCGACGTCGTCCTTCTGGCCGGTGATGACCAGGGTCGGTGTCGTCAGCCTCGGGTGCGTCGGGGTCGTCGTGTTCGGGGCCGTCGCGGGCGGGAAGTCGAAGGGCATGAGCCCGATCGCGGCCGTGATCGACGGGCGCGACTGGGCGGCCTGCGTCGTGCCGCCTCCGCCGAACGAGTAGCCGATGAGACCGACGTCGTTCGCGGACACCTACGACCTCACCGCGCTCTGGCCGGTGAGGTGATCCGCCGCGGCGAGGATCTCGGTAACGCGCTGCTCGGGAAGTCGCCCGTGTCCAGCGTGTCGATGGCGAACGCGACGAAGCCCTGCGAGGCGACGAGCTCGGCCATCTCCTTCTCGTCGGCGTTCGTGTCCGTGAAGCCGGGGTGATGACGACGGCGCCGAGGACGGGCTCGCCCGCATCCTGCGGCGTGGAGATGACGCCGCCGCCGAATGCCGTGATGGCCGTCTTCGGGACGACCGTGGTGCGCACCGCGAAGGGCGCGTGGTGGTGGGCCGCGGCGTGGGCGGGCGCCGCGTGGTGGGCGGGGGCGGCCTGGGCGGCGGTGGCGATCGCGAGGGTGGCGACGAGGGCGAGCGCGGCGACGACCGCAGGATGCGAGCGGAGCGCGGAGGGTATGACGGGCATGGGCGTCCCCTTGGTCGAAGGGCGGGAGCCCGCGGCGGTCGCCGCATACGGAGGTTCGTCAGCACATCAGGAGCGCGCGACCCCGGCCCCTGTGCCGTCCTCCCCAGCCGCGCCGCCCGGGGATGATCCGCGCGCGGGACGCCACAGATCCCGTGCGCGCGACGCCGCCCGCGCGCGCGACGCCGCGCGGGACGAGCGGACGGATCAGCTCGTCGGGCAGGAGCCGGTCGACGGGGTCGGGGACGTCCGCGGCGCACGCCGCCGGACGAGGCGTCACGTCACGTGGGCGTCGCCGCCGCGGTCGTCGTGCGGCGTCAGAGGATCCGCTTGCCCGGGCCGAGCACGACGTCGGGCCCGAGCCCGGCGTCGACGACCACCGGCACGTCGGCCGCTGCCTGCGTGCCCTCCGGGACCCACATGCGGTCGCGTGCCACGAGGATCACGAGGCCGTCGACGTCGCCGACCGCGGCGAACCCGTCTGTCGCGAAGCCGCCGTAGGGGTGCAGCCCGGCCTCCTCTAGAAGCCCGACCGCGGCGGGCACGTCGTCGACGACGACGCCGACCTCGCTCACCGCGACGATGTCGGACGCCCGGAACCGACCCGTCGGCAGGCCGTCCGGGGCGAGGGCGCGGCGTTCGATCAGCTCCAGCCCCTGCGCGTCGGGCCCGCGGAAGTAGACCGAGCGTGAGTCCCAGGTGCCGGGCCCCGCGAACTCGTCGCAGCCGTCGGGCGCGATGACCTCCGCGCGCTCGCCGAGCCACGCCCGGGCGGCCGCGAAGGTGCCCGTCGGGATCGTGAACGCCAGGTGGTGCGCGCCGCTGTAAGCGGGGTCGTGCACGAAGCGGAGTCGCGACGGGCCGATCTCCACCTCGACGGCGTCGTCGGTGATGCGCACCGGGAAGCCGAGCGCCCGGTAGGCGTCGGCGACCTCGGCGGTGTCGCGGGCGGGCAGGGTCACGGCGCGGATGATCATGCGCCGATCCCAGCACCTCAAGCGAACTTGAGGTCAAGCGCAGGCGACGCCTCAGTCGAGCAGCTCCCGCACGTGCGCGAGCGAAAGGCGGGCCGCGACCGCGATGCGGTGCTCGTCGAGCCCCGCGGCGTGCGCCGCGCGCACCGCGTCCCCGAGCGCGGCGGCGGACGCGGCCAGACGGTCCGACGCCCCCGCGAGCCGGGCGACGTGGACATCGTGCTCGGGATCCGCGACGGGCGGCCGCGCGCCCATGTCGATGACCCAGTCGGCGTCCGGGTGCCGGGCCTCGAGCACCAAGCGGCGCACCGCGGGTAGGTCCGGCGCCGACCAGGCGAGGTCGCCGAGATCCGCGAGCGCCACCCAGCGCAGCTCGTCGTGGTCGGTGCTCGCGGTGGGGAGCGGGCCGACGGGATCCGCCCGGTAGCAGGCGAGGTCGACGACGCGCTCGCCCACGGGCACCTCGGAGCGGTCGACGAGCGCGCCGACCGTCACCTCGACGCCGAGCTCCTCGCGGATCTCCCGCGCGAGCGCCGCCTCGGGCGTCTCGCCCGGCTCGACCTTGCCGCCCGGGAACTCCCACGTGCCCGCGCCCTCCTTGTGCGCCGCGCGGCGGCAGGCGAGCGCCCGCCCGTCGCGGATCAGCACCGCCGCCACGACCTCGAGTCCCGCCATCCGTGCCTCCCGTCGGCGTCGCCAGCCGCCTCGACGCTACCGGCCCGTCCGACCGCGCCCGGGCGGGCCGGACCCGGCCTGTACCGTGGGACATCCGGCATCCGCCGCGACGAGAGGCACCACCCGTGAAGATCAGCCACCAGCGCCACTTCGTGGTCGCGGCCGAGGTGCTGCACCTGCCGAAGGCGGCGGATCAGCTCGGCATCTCGCGCGCGAAGCTCGCCTCATCCATCCGCGCGATCGAGGAGCACTACGGCAGGTCCGTCTTCGATCCGCAGAGCACGGAGACGCGCCTGACGAAGACCGGCCGCCTCGCCTACGAGGAGGCGCTCGAGGAGCTCGCGAAGCCGTCGACCCCGCCCGAGGCGCCGAAGCCGCCGGCCGGCGGGAAGGCCAAGGCCTCCAAGGGCCAGGGTCGCGCGCCCGTGGTCAAGGGCCAGCCCAAGCCGTACAAGCGCACGCAGGGGCGCTGAAGCGCGCGCAGGGGCGCTGACCCGACCGGATCAGCGCCCCTGCGACGGGTGGTGCGTCCTACTTCTCGAGGAACTCCAGCACGGCCTGGTTCCACTCCTCGGGGTGGCTGACCGTGACGCCGTGCGGGGCGTCCTTCACGACGTGCAGCTCGGAGCCGGCGATGGCCTGGTGCGTGCGCGCGCCGGATCCCTCGAACGGCACGGTCGCGTCGCTGTCGCCGTGGATGACGAGCGTCGGCACGGTGACCTTGGTGAGGTCGTCGCGGAAGTCCGTGGTCGCGAACGCGGCCATCGACGCGAGCGCCGCGTGCTTCTTCGACTGGTGCGCGAGCGCGATGGCCTCCTGGCGCTCGGCCTCGGTGACCTTGAGCACGCCGTTCGCGGAGTAGAAGCCGGTCGTGAACTCGTCGTAGAAGGAGTCCTCGTCCTTGGTGAGGCCGGCCGTCATCTCGGCGGCGGCGTCCTTCGTGAGCGGGCCGTCCGAGTTGTCGTCGGTCTTCTCCAGGTACGGCGGCACCGCGGAGGCGAAGACGACGCTGTGCAGGCGCGCCTCGCCACGGGTCCCGATGTAGCGGGCGATCTCGCCGCCGCCCATCGAGAAGCCGACGAGCGTGACGTCGACGAGGTCGAGCGCGGTGAGCACCGCGTCGAGGTCGGACGCGAAGGTGTCGTAGTCGTAGCCGGTGAGCGGCTTGTCGCTCCGGCCGAAGCCGCGGCGGTCGTACGTGATGACGCGGTAGCCGGCGGCCTCGAACGCGGGCACCTGCTTGCTCCAGGACTCGCCCGACAGCGGCCAGCCGTGGATGAGGACCACGGGGCGTCCCGTGCCCCCGGTGTCGTCGACGTGCAGGTTGGTGTCCTTCAGGAGCCCGTGGTGGGCGGTGATCTCGGTCATGCGGTCGTCCTTCCCTCAGTGATGAGTTCGTGCACTACATATTTGCTTCGGAGTCGTGCGCGGTGCGGTGCGGTCCGGGGATCACCCGCCGCCGGCACGCGGGCGCGGGCGGCAGGATGGACCCATGCCCCGAGCCAACTCCTCCTACCGTGCCGCCCGTGACCTCCTTCAGGAGATGCGCACCGACCGGACATCCGCGGTCGAGCGCTTCCGCTGGCCCGACGTGGGCGAGTCCTTCAACTGGGCGGTCGACTGGTTCGATGGCATCGCGCGCGGGAACGACCGGGTGGCGCTGCACGTCGTGGCGGGCGACGGGTCCGAGCGCCGCCTCACCTTCGACGAGATGGCGACGCGCTCCGACCGCGTCGCGACGTGGCTCGTCGCCCGCGGCGTCCGGAAGGGCGACCACGTCATGCTCATGCTCGGCAACCGGGTGGAGCTGTGGGAGACGATGCTCGCGATCATGAAGGCGGGCGCCGTGATCCTGCCGACCTCGACCGTGCTCGGGTCCGCCGACCTCACGGACCGCGTCCTGCGCGCGGGCGTGCGCCACGTCATCGCCGACCTCGCGCACACCGCCGTGTTCGACGACGTGCCGGGGGAGTACGCGCGCATCGCGATCGGCGCCACGGGCGACACGTCCGTGCCCGACGGCTGGGCCGACTACCGCGACGCTGACGACGCGCCCGCCGACCGGGTGGGCGTCGCGGTCGCGTCCACGGATCCCGCGCTCGTCTACTTCACCTCCGGCACCACGAGCAAGCCGAAGATGGTCGTGCACACGCACGTCTCGTATCCGGTCGGGCACCTCACGACCGCGTACTGGCTCGGGCTGCAGCCGGGCGACGTGCACCTCGCGATCAGCTCGCCCGGCTGGGGCAAGCACGCGTGGAGCTGCTTCTTCGCGCCGTGGATCGCGGAGGCCACCGTCTTCGTGCACGACTACGCGCGCTTCGACGCGCACGCGCTCGTGGAGCAGCTGGACCGTGCCGAGGTGACGACGTTCTGCGCGCCGCCGACTGTGTGGCGCATGCTCATCCAGGCGGGGATCCGCGAGCGGCCCGGGCAGCTGCGGGAGATCATGTCCGCGGGCGAGCCGCTCAACCCCGAGGTCATCGCGCGCATCGAGGAGTGGTGGGGGCTCACCATCCGCGACGGCTACGGGCAGACCGAGACCACCGCCATCGTCGCGAACGCGCCCGGCGACGCCGTGGTCCCCGGCTCCATGGGCACGGCGCTGCCGGGCGTCGACGTCGTGCTCGTGGATCCCGTCACAGGCGAGCCCGCCGACGAGGGCGAGATCTGCCTCGACCTCGCCACGCGGCCCGTGAACCTCATGGCCGGCTACCTCGGCGACGACGCCCGCACGGCCGAGTCGATGCGGGACGGGTACTTCCACACGGGCGACGTCGCCCGACGCGACGCCGACGGCACCATCACCTTCATCGGCCGCACCGACGACATCTTCAAGTCCTCCGACTACAAGATCTCGCCGTTCGAGGTCGAGAGCGTCCTCATCGAGCACCCGGCGGTCGCGGAGGCGGCGGTGGTGGGCGCGCCGGATCCCGTGCGGCTCAACGTCGCGAAGGCCTACGTGCACCTCGCCGCCGGGTGGGAGCCCGACGAGGCGACCGCGCTCGCCGTGCTGAAGCACGCGCGCGAGCGGTGCCCGGCGTTCATGCGCGTGCGCCGCGTGGAGTTCGGCGAGCTGCCGAAGACCGCGTCGGGGAAGATCCGCCGGGTCGAGCTGCGGCAGCGCGAGGTGGCCGCATCCGACGCCGGCGAGCGGCTCGACGGCGAGTGGCGCGACGACCAGTTCCCGGGGCTGCGGGCGCGCTGACCGCGCGTCGGCGGCGCGTCTCCGGCCGGCCGTCGGGCGGTGACGGGAGCGGCGCCCGGCGGCCGGTAGCATCCCGTCATGCCCCTCGCCTCCCCGCCCGCCCTCGAGCCGCGGCGGGCCGCCCGGTGAGGGAGAACCCGTCGTACGCCCTCGAGGACGTGGCCGAGATCCGTCGGCTCGTGGACGAGAACCCGTGGGCCACGATCGTCAGCGGCACGGGCGCGGGGCTCGTCGCCTCGCACTACCCGGTGCTGCTCGATCCCGACCGCGACGACCTCACGCTCCTCACCCACGTCGGCCGCCCCGACGAGCGGATCCACGAGCTCGGCCAGCGCGACGGATACGACGGCGAGGTCCTCGTCATCGTCCAGGGCCCGCACGGCTACGTGTCGCCCGGCTGGTACGACGCCGACCCCGCCGTGCCCACCTGGAACCACGTGTCAGCGCACCTGACGTGCCGGGTCGAGATCCTCTCGCCCGAGGAGAACCTGCGGGTGCTCGGGCAGCTGGTCGACCGCTTCGAGGACCGCATGCCCGAGCCGCGCCGCATGGAGGGGACGCTCGAGGACGCGGCCTACGCCGCCCGCATCAGCGCCGGCACCGTCGGCCTGCGGCTCGTCGCCACGCGGTTCGTCGCGAAGGCGAAGCTCAGCCAGGACAAGCCGCCGCACGTGGTCGAGCGCGTGCTCCACGAGCTGGAGCACGGCGCGGAGTACCCGAATCCGGCGCTCGCCGCGGAGATGCGGCGCGCCCGAGCCCGGGCCGAGGGCGGCTCCGCCGGGGCCGACGCGTGAGCGGCCTGCTCCTCGCGGGCGGCCGCCTGCCCGGATCCGACGCGCCCGTCGACGTGCTCGTCCGCGACGGCGTCATCGCGTCCGTCGGCCCGGCCGGATCCGCGGACGCGACCGGCGTCGAGACCCGCGCGCTCGACGGCCGGTTCGTGATCCCGGGCCTCTGGGACAACCACGTGCACTTCACGCAGTGGACCAAGGTGTCCCGCCGCCTCGACCTGTCGCGGGCGTCGTCCGCGGCGGAGGCCGTCGCGCTGGTGCGGGACGCGCTCGCGGCCCGCGCGGCCTCGGCTGGATCCGGCGCCGTCATGAGCGCCGGCACCCCCGAGGCGCTGGTCGGCTACGGCTTCCGCGACGGCCTCTGGCCCGACCTCCCGACGAAGGACCTCCTCGACGCCGTCGCGGGCGACACCCCCGTGCTCCTCGTCAGCGGCGACCTGCACTGCTGCTGGGCGAGCTCGGCCGCGCTCGCGCCCCACGGCTACGGGGACCACCCCACCGGGCTCCTGCGCGAGGACGACTGCTTCGACTTCATGTACCGCGTGGAGGAGGGCGACGCGTCGTCGCTCGACGCGCAGGCCGTGCAGGTCGCCCGCGAGGCCGCCCGCCGCGGCGTGGTCGGCGTCATCGACCTCGAGATCGACTGGAACGCCGACCGGTGGCGCCGCCTCGCCGCCCTCGGGCACGACGCGCTCCGCGTGGAGGCCGGCATCTGGCCGCAGGACCTCGACCGGGCGCGCGACGCGGGTCTCCGCACGGGCGACGTGCTCGCGGGCACCGGCGGCCTCGTGCGCGTGGGACCCGCGAAGGTCGTCACCGACGGATCCCTCAACACCCGCACCGCGTACTGCTTCGACCCGTACCCCGACCTCGACGGCCAGGGCGGCGACGCGCACGGCGGCGCGTGCGGCCAGCTCTCCGTGCCGCCCGAGGAGCTGCGCGGGCTCATGGAGCGCGCCGCGCGGCAGGGGCTGCGGCCCGCGATCCACGCGATCGGCGACCACGCGAACCGGCTCGCGCTCGACGCGTTCGCGCACCTCGACCGAGTGCTCGGCGGCGCGCACCGCGACGCGGACGGGACCGCGGGATCCATCGAGCACGCCCAGCTGCTGACGCACGAGGACGTCGCGCGGTTCGCCGCGCTCGGCGTGGTCGCGGGCGTGCAGCCCGAGCACGCCATGGACGACCGCGACATCGCCGACGTCTACTGGGCCGGCCGCACGGCCCGCGCCTTCGCGCTCGCCGACCTCCGCGCGGCGGGCACGCGCCTCGCGCTCGGCTCCGACGCGCCCGTCGCGCCGCTGGATCCGTGGGTCACCATGAGCGCCGCCGTCGGCCGGTCGCGGGACGGCCGGGAGCCGTGGCACCCGGAGCAGGCCATCGACCGGGCCGCCGCGCTCGACGCCTCCGTCCGCACGCGCATGGCGCCGGGGGAGCGGGCCGACCTCGCGGTCGTGGAGCGGGATCCGCTCGCCGCCTCCACCTCCGCCGACGACCTCCGCGCGATGCGGGTGTCCGCCACGCTCCTCGGCGGCCGCCTCACGCACGACACGCTCGGGGGCTGACCGGCGGAACACCTCGCGGGCGGCCGGCGTTGGACCCACCATGAGAGCGATCACCTACACCCGCACGGGTGCCCCCGACGTCCTGCAGCCCGTCGACCGCGACGAGGTCGCCCCCGGCCCCGGCGAGGTGCGCGTCCGCGTCGTCGTCTCGGGCGTGAACCCCACCGACTGGAAGTCCCGCGACGGTGGAGCGCCCGGCCAGGAGCTGCCGTTCCCCGAGGTCGTCCCGAACCAGGACGGCGCGGGCGTCATCGACGCCGTCGGCCCGGACGTCACCGGCCTCGCCGTCGGCGACCGCGTCTGGATCATGCTGGCCGCCCACGGCCGCCCCACCGGCACCGCGCAGGAGAAGACCGTGCTGCCCGTCGACCGCGTCGCGCCCCTGCCCGACGGCCTCTCCTTCGACCTCGGCGCGAGCCTCGGCGTCCCCGCCGTCACGGCGCACCGCGCGCTCACCGTCTCCGAGGACGGCCCCTCTCGCCTCGCCCCCGGCGCCCTCGCCGGGAAGCAGGTGCTCGTCGCGGGCGGCGCCGGCGCGGTCGGCCACGCGGCCATCCAGCTCGCGCGCTGGGCCGGCGCCACAGTGATCACCACGGTCAGCTCGCCCGAGAAGGGCGCCCTCGCGACGGCCGCCGGCGCGCACCACGTCGTCGACTACAAGGCGGGCGACGCGGCGGCGGAGATCCAGTCCATCGCGCCCGACGGCGTCGACCTGATCGTGGAGGTCGCCCCCGCGCAGAACGCCGAGCTCAACCAGGCCGTCGCGAAGAACCGCGCCTCGGTCGCGGTGTACGCGAACAACGGCGGCGACACCGTCACCCTGCCCGTGGTGGACAGCTTCGTGAAGAACCTCCGGTACCAGTTCCTGCTGCTCTACACGGTGGGTCAGGAGGCGCTCGACGCCGCGCGCGCGGACATCCACCTCGCCCTCATCGACGGCGCGCTGCCCGTCGGCGAGGAGGCGGGCCTCCCGATCACCCGCTTCCCGCTCGAGCGCACGGCCGACGCGCACCAGGCGGTCGAGGACGGCGTGACCGGCAAGGTGCTGATCGACGTGACGCCGGCCTGATCCCCAGGGCCCTGACGACAGATGGCCGCACCGCCCTCGGGCGATGCGGCCATCGGCCTGCGAGCCACCGGTGGGCGGCGGCGGATGCGGACTACTCGGTGCCCGCCACCCGACGCCGCGGACGCGACTCGCGCGTCAGCAGACGCTGCATCACGAGCGGCGCGAGCGCGCTCGCGTTGAGGCAGGTGGAGATCAGGATCGTGATGGCGAGCAGGTTCGCCGGGATGTCCCACGCGTCGCCCAGCAGGTGCAGCGCGAGCACCCCGAGCGAGACGACGAGCAGCAGCCACGACGATCCGCGGAGCCACCGCGGGGTGCGTGCCCCCGCGAGGGCGACGACCGCCATGACGGCTGCGTTGGCGATGACGAGCGCGAGCGGGCCGGTCATGCCCGCCCTCCGCCTCGAGTGCGGTGCTTCCTGGCGTGACCGTTCATGATGTCGTCCCCCTTCGACGGGCCGGATGGCCTGCCTCGACTCTTCCGCAGGGGGAGCGTCGGGTGAAGTCGGCGCTATCGGGGACAAGCGTCATCCCGGGCGCGTCGTCAGCGGGCGGCGCGGGCCACGGGGGTCGCGCCGGAGAGGTCGAGCCCCACGTCCACGAGCTCCACGCGGCCCGCGAGCGCGCGGCCGGGCCCGCGCATGAGGCCGGGCTTGCCCGCGCCGAACGTGACCGTGACGTCGGCGGACAGCACGGTCGGATCCGGCACCTGGCCGTCGTCGCAGCCGACGCCGCTCGGGATGTCGCACGCGACGACCACCGGTCCGCCCGCGCCGAGGATCACCGGGAGGAGCGCGGCCACCACGCGGCGCGCCTCGCCGCGGAGGGCGGGGCTCGCGGTGGTGCCGATGCCGAGGATCCCGTCGACGACGAGCGCCGACGCGCGGGCGAGCGCCGCCACCTCCGCGTCGTCGAGCTCCTCTGCCGGCGTGATGGGCACGCCCGCCTCGGCCGCCCGCGCCGCGGCCCCGTGGATGCGCGACGCCGTGCGGATCACGCGCACGTCGCGCCCGTCCCGCGCGAGGTCGGCCGCGGCGAGCAGCGCGTCGCCGCCGTTGTTCCCCGCGCCGACCAGCACGAGCACGGGTCCGCTCGGCGCCTCGGCGCGGCAGACGCGCGCGAGGCCCGCGGCCGCGACGCGCATGAGCTGCGCGCCGGCGGCGAGCAGCGGGGCCTCGGCGGCGCGGATGTCCGCCGCCGCGTAGCCGTCCGCGATCGATCCGGTCTCGCTCACGACGGCGCGATCCGCTCCACCAGCAGGTCCGCCCACGCCCGGTAGACGCGGCCGTAGAGGGTGTCCTCGGGGTTCGGGGCCGTGAACTCGGGGATCCGCCAGGCGGGGAAGGGCACGCTGTCGGCGCGGTTGTGGCGCGCGACGACCCGGCGGGTGCTGCGGTTGAGCGCGTCCGCGTGGCGTCCGACGGGCCCCGCGATGAGCGGCGGCGTGACGGGCGAGATCTCGAGCGGCGGCACCTCCGTGACGAGCACGAGCGCGTCCGCGGGCATGCGCGCCGTCATCGCGGTGATGCACGCGTCGAGCAGCGACTCCCAGAGCGGCGTGGGCGTGAACCGGATGGCGTCGCCGATGCCGAGGGCGAGGACGGCCACGTCGGTGCTCGCCCAGGCGGGGAACGCGTCGACGCCGGCGCGCCAGGAGCGCACGGTGAAGTCGGGGAACGCCTGCACCGACCAGAACACGCCGCGGCCGGTGCGGACGGTGAGCTTGTGGGCGACCTGCCCGGCGACGCCGAGGTCGTGCGACACGGTCTGGTAGCCCACCGCGGTGCCCTCGCCCACGACCGCCAGGCCGTACGGATCCGGCCCCGGCAGCGACCCGGTGGGCGAGTCGCGCGGGAAGGTGGCGCGCCGCATCTCGCGGTAGAGCACGCGGTACTGGAGCCGCCCGATGGTGGCCGACCGGAGCGACGCGAGCGGCCCGGCGGAGAGCGCTCGCGAGCCCGCCGACGGCCGGCCGTCCGGTGCGTCATGCGGGTCGAGGTCGTCGTCGCGACCCGGTTCGGCGTCCGAGGGCTGTGCGCCGGTCATCGCAGCCCATCCTGTCCGTCGTGACGCCCCCGGAATGGGGACGATCGCAGGATATCCCGCGCTCGGGCACCCCCTCCACCTCGCCGGGTGCGGAGGGGGCTGCCGGGACGGCGGATCAGGCCAGGATGTCGCGCACCATGGGCGCGACGATCGTGCCGTAGCGCTCGATCCCGCCCATCATGCGCTCGTGCGAGAACGGGCCGGCGCTGTACTTGAGGTCGAAGCGCGTGGCGCCGACGGCCTTCAGGGTCGCGGCGATCTTGCGGGCGACGGTCTCGGGGGATCCGACGTACAGCGAGCCGTGCTCGATCTCCTGCTCATAGGAGGCGCGGGCGAGCGGCGGCCAGCCGCGGTCCTTGCCGATGCGCGCGTGCATGACCTGGTAGTCGGGGAAGAAAGCCTCGCGCGCCTCGGCGTCGGTCTCGCCGACGTAGCCGGGCGAGTGGATCCCGACGGGCAGGCGCGGCTGCTCGAGCTGGTCGAGAGCGCGCGCGAACAGGTCGGCGTAGGGGGCGAAGCGGTGCGGCTCGCCGCCGATGATCGCGAGCATGAGGGGGAAGCCGTGGCGCGCGGCGCGCACGACGGACTCGGGGCTGCCGCCCACGCCGACCCAGGTCTTGATGCGCTTCGCCGTCTTGGGGAACACGTCGTGCTCCGTGAGGCCGGCGCGCGTGGAGCCGGTCCAGGTGACGGGCGTCTCCTTCACGAGCTCGGCGAACAGGCCCAGCTTCTCCTCGAAGAGCCGCTCGTAGTCGCTCAGCTCGTAGCCGAACAGCGGGAAGGACTCGGTGAAGGATCCGCGGCCGAGGATGACCTCCGCGCGCCCGTCGGACACCGCGTCGAGCGTCGCGAAGCGCTGGAAGACCCGCACCGGGTCGTCGGAGCTGAGCACGGTGACGGCGGATCCGAGGCGGATGCGCGAGGTCTTCGCGGCGATGGCGGCGAGCGCGACCTCGGGGGAGGAGATCGCGTAGTCGTCGCGGTGGTGCTCGCCGAGGCCGATGAAGTCGATGCCGACCCGGTCGGCCAGCACGCCCTCGGCGACGACGTTGCGGATCACCTCGGCGTAGGGCAGCTCCCGGCCGTCCGGTCCGACCGTGACGTCGCCGAACGTGTCCAGTCCGAGCTCGATCTCCTGCGCCATGCTGCCCTATCCATGCGAACGTATGCATCTGGGCCAACTGTAGGGGCGGGGTCGGCATTCCCGCGAATCGCGGCGGGCGGCGTGCCGGGTCAGCCGACGACGGGCTCGGCGCGCGCGATCTCGGTGTCATCGACGCGCGACTCCGGCATCAGCAGCCCCGCGACGACCGTCGCGAGCGCGCACACGCCGACCGCGAGGAACACCGCGCCGGACGCGGCGATCACGGCGTCCGGATCCTTCTGGCCGCCGGCCGACTCCGCGAAGATCGCGTTGGCGATGGCGCCGAAGACGGCCACGCCCACCGCGCTGCCGATCGAGCGCGCGAAGAGGTTCGCGCCCGTGACGACGCCGCGCTCGCCCCAGCCGACGCTCGACTGCGCGCCGATGAGGCTGGGCGTCGCGACGAGGCCGAGCCCGAGGCCCACCACGAAGCAGCCGGCCGCGATCCCGGCGAGCGTGGGCGTGCCGGCGAGCAACGAGATGGATCCGGTGCCGACGATCGTGAGCGCCATGCCGATGAGCACGGTGCGGCGGAACCCGATGCGGAGGTAGAGGCGGCCGGACAGGGATGCGGAGATCGGCCAGCCGATCGTCAGCGCCGCCAGCGCGAGGCCGGACACGAGAGGCGTGACGCCGAGGGATCCCTCGAGGTAGGTGGGCACGTAGGAGGTGAGGCCGATGAGGATCGCGCCGACGCCGAGCGAGACGAGCGTCGTCGTGAGCAGCAGTCGGCGGGAGAAGACCCAGAGCGGCAGCACGGGCTCGGCGGCCCGGCGCTCCACCAGCAGGAACGCGACGATCAGCACGGCGCCGATCGCGAACGCGCCGATGCTGGGTGCGGAGTCCCATGCCCAGGCCTGGCCGCCCTCGAGGACCGCGAGGATCAGGAGGCTGAGGCCGACCGTGAGGAGCGCGGCGCCGGCGTAGTCGACGCGGTGGCGCGTGCGCTCGATGGACTCGTGGAAGCGGCGGACGATCATCCAGCCGGCGAGGAGGCACAGCGGCACGTTGACGAAGAAGATCCACCGCCAGGACGCGAACTCGGAGAACACGCCGCCGAGGGTCGGGCCGACGACGCTGGAGACCGCCCACACGCTCGCGAGGTAGCCCTGCGTCTTCGCGCGCTCGGCGACCGTGTAGATGTCGCCCGCGATGGTGATGGCCATCGGCTGCACGGCACCGGCGCCGAGCCCCTGCAGCGCGCGGAACGCGATCAGCGCCGGCATGCTCCACGCGAACCCGCACAGCACGGATCCGACGAGGAACAGGCCGATGCCGATGAGGATGATCGGCTTCCGCCCCACGGTGTCGCTGAGCTTCGCGTAGAGCGGCACCGACACCGCCTGCGCGAGCAGGTAGATGGAGAACAGCCACGGGAACGAGGCGAAGCCGCCGAGGTCGTCCACGATGGACGGCACCGCGGTGGCGAGGATGGTCGAGTCGATGGCCACGAGGCCCGTCGTCATCATCAGGGCGATGAGGATGGGGCCGCGCTCGGATCGGAATCCGACGCCGCTGGTGTCAGTCATGAGCCTCCCGGGTCGAACGGTGAACGAGCGTGAGGTCGTCGGCATTCCCTCGACGTGCGATCCGTGTGGTCGACTGGGATCCCCACCGGAAGGACCCCCTGTGACGTTCCGCGCGCCCGACGCATTCACCACCCGACCCACGCTCCGCGGCACGTTCGGCATGAGCGCCTCCACGCACTGGCTCGCCTCCGGCACCGGGCAGGCCGTGCTCGAGCGCGGCGGCAACGCGTTCGACGCGGCGGTCGCGAGCGCCTTCGTGCTGCACGTCGTCGAGCCGCACCTCAACGGGCCGGGCGGTGACATGACCGCCGTCGTGCACGTCGCGGGGGACGCGGCGCCGAAGCTCCTCATGGGCCAGGGATCCGCGCCCGCCGCCGCCAGCCCTGAGCGCTTCCGCCAGGAGGGCCTCGACCGCGTGCCCGGCGCGGGAGCGCTCGCCGCCGCCGTGCCCGCCGCGGTTGACGCCTGGCTGCTGCTCCTCCGCGACCACGGCACGTGGGAGCTCGCCGACGCGTGGGCGTTCGCGATCGGGTACGCGCGCGACGGGCACCCGGTGCTGGAGAGCGTGCGCCGCACGATCGCGGGCGTGGGCGACCTGTTCCGCGAGCACTGGTCGGCGTCCGCCGCGTTCTGGATGCCGGACGGCGAGGCGCCCGTCGCCGGGTCGCTTGTGCGGAACCCCGCATGGGCGGCCGCGATGGAGCGGATCCTCGCGGAGGCGTCGACCGCGGCCGGTCCGGACGCGACGCGCGAGCAGCGCATCGAGGCCGCGCGCACCGTGTGGGCGGAGGGCTTCGTCGCGGAGGAGATGGTGGCGAGCGTGCAGGATCCGCACCGGCACTCCACCGGCGCCGACCACGCGGGGCTGATCACCGCCGAGGACCTCGCCTCGTCGCGCGCGTCGTGGGAGGACGCGGTCTCGATCGAGTTCCGCGGGCTGCGGATCTGGAAGACCGATGCGTGGGGCCAGGGGCCGGCGCTGCTGCAGGCGCTCATGATCCTCGACGGGTTCACGGATGAGGAGATCGACCCGGCGACGGCCGCGGGGATCCACCGCATCAGCGAGGCGCAGAAGCTCGCGCTGGCCGACCGCGAGGCGTACTACGGCGACGCCGTGCCGGGCGGCGCGCCCCTCGACGTCCTGCTCAGCGCGGAGTACGCGGCCGAGCGGCGCGCGCTCATCACCGACGAGGCGTCGCACGAGCTGCGGCCCGGACGCGTCGACGGCGTGGAGCCCTTCCTGCCGCCGCTCGTGGTCGAGGGCGACGCGCCCGCATCCGCCGGCGGCACGGGCGAGCCCACGGTCTCCCGCACGGGCGAGACCCGGGGCGACACCTGCCACCTCGACATCGTCGACCGGTGGGGCAACATGATCTCCGCCACGCCCTCCGGCGGCTGGCTGCAGTCGTCGCCGTTCATCCCCGCGCTCGGCTTCTGCCTCGGCACGCGCCTGCAGATGACGTGGCTCGAGCCCGGCGGACCGTCGTCGCTCGTGCCGGGTCGGCGGCCGCGCACGACGCTCACGCCGACCCTCATCACGCGCGAGGGCGAGCCCGTCGAGGCGCTCGGCTCGCCGGGCGGCGACCAGCAGGACCAGTGGCAGCTGCCCTACCTGCTGCGCACGATCGTCGGCGGGTTCTCGCCGCAGCAGGCCGTGGACGCGCCGACGTTCCACACGACGAGCGTCCCCGGATCATTCTGGCCGCGCACCTGGACCCCCGGCGGCCTCGTGGTCGAGGGGCGTGTGGGCGACGACGTGATCGCCGACCTCCGGGCCCGCGGGCACGAGGTGGAGGTCGTCGGCGACTGGACGCTCGGGCGCCTGTCGGCCGTGACGCGCGATCCCGCCACCGGCCTGCTGGGGGCCGCGGCCAACCCGCGCGGGGCGCAGGGGTACGCGGTCGGGCGATGACGATCGACCGGCAGATCGCGTCGGCGCTCATCGCCGACCACGCGCGGCGGCGCGTGGGGAGCGACGCGGCGCTGCGGGCGGCTTCCGCGCCCGGGCGGTTCGTCGCCGAGCCCGATGCCGCGACGCCGTCGGCCGGCGTCGTCCTCGGCTCGTCGGAGCAGCGGAACGCGACGTGCGGCGACGTGGTCGACCTGCGGGTGCTGGCGGTGGATCCCGCGCACCCGTCGGTCGACGCGGGCGCGGCCGTGGATCCCGCCGAGCCCATCGCCGTCCGCTGGCACGGCCGTGGCTGCACGGTCTCGCAGGCGTCCGCGTCCATGCTCGCCGAGCTCGTCGAGGGCCGGACGGCCGCGGAGGCGGCGGCGCTCGTCGTCGAGCTGCGCGCGCTGATCCGCTCCCACGAGCTCCTGCCCGGTGCGGAGGACCGCCTCGGCGACGCCTTCGCCCTGGCCGACTCCGGCCGCTACCCGCTCCGCGGCACGTGCGCGCTGCTCGCGTGGCACGCGCTGGAGGAAGCGCTCGCGCGCTGAGGTGCGATGCGGTCCGCCGTCAGATCCGCCGGTCGACGTCCGCGCCCGTGCTGAGGTCGGCGGCCTCGACGAGCTGCGCGTCGTGGGCGGCCAGGTAGCGGCGCGCTCCCTCGTCGCCGCGCACGGATGCGGCGAGCGGCGCCCAGTGGTCGCGGCCGAGGAGGGCGGGGTGGCCGGGCCGGCCGCGGAACACGGCCTGGCGGAGCGTCGGCGGTTCCACCGTGGCCGCGTCGAGCACCCGGCGCACCGTGGCGGCGTCGAGGTCCGGCACGTCGACGGGGACGACGGCGAGCGCGACGGGCGGCGGATCCAGCGCGGCGGCGGCCCGGAGCGCGGCGCGGAGCGAGGCGGACATGCCGTCGGCCCAGTCGTCGGCGCGGACGACGCCGGCGTCCGCGGCCACCGTCGTGGACCGCAGGAGCGCCTCCGCGTCGTCCGCCCGCGCGCCGAGCACGACGAGCACGGGGGAGCAGCCGGCCCCGGCGAGCGCGGCGATCGCGGTCGCGAGTCACGGCGTGCCGTCGGGATGCGCGGCGAGCGCCTTGGGCTGGCCGAACCGGGTCCCCGCGCCGGCGGCGAGCACGACGCCTGCGATGCGCCGGGCCGATCGCCCGTCGTCGTCCGCGTCCCGTGATCCCGCCATCCGCCCATGGTAGGAGCGCGCTCGCCGGACCCCTGCCGCGCCCTCGCCGCGCCCCGCCGCGTCCAGCCGCGCGGCCTACGCTCGACGCATGGATCCCGACACTGCGTCCGCGCTCGCCCTCACCCTGTCGCTCGGCGTGCCGGTGCTCGCGATCCTCGTCGCCGTCGTCCTCGTCGTCGCCAAGGCCCGGGGTTCCGGCTGGGGCTGGTACCTCGTCGGCTGCACGGTCGTCGCGCTGATGCTGGCCCTCGGCCTCGCGATCCTCGCCACCTGGTCGGCGCAGACGGGGCTTGGCTACCTCGACGAGGGGGTCAGCACGTTCGGGATCGTCCTCATGGGGATCCTCGGCGGTGTCGCCACCTTCGTCGTCGGCGTCATCGCCGGCGTCGTCGGCCTCATCTCGGCCGCCGTCCGCCAGCGCGATCGCGTGCCGTCCTCCGCGCTCGTCCACGGGTGACCCGGCCAGGAGCCGGCCGCGTCGCCCGCGCCGCCACCGGCGTCGCCACCCGTGTCGGCCCGACCGGGACCTTCGCCGCGTTCCTGATCCTCGGCCTCCTCGTCATCACCGCCGCGTCGAGCCTGTTCGCGGGCCTCTACGTCGCCGTGATCGACGACGACAGCGTCGCCCTCCTCGACGAGCCCGCGCTGCACCTGGCCATGGACGTCCGCTCGCCGTGGCTCGACACCGCCGTCACGATCTTCACGGAGGCCGCGGGCGTCTACGCCGTGCCGATCGTGGGCGTCGCGGTGATCGTCGCGCTCGCGATCCGCCGGCGCCAGTGGGTGCCGGTCGTGCTCGGGCTCACCGCGGGCGCCGGATCCCTGCTCATGACCGAGGTCGGCAAGGAGCTCGTCGGCCGCGACCGCCCGCCGCGCGCCGACGCCGTGCCGCCCTACGAGACGTCGCCGTCGTTCCCCTCCGGACACACCCTCAACGCGAGCGTGGTCGCCGGGATCGTCGCCTACCTGCTCGTGCTCCGGCAGATGCGGCGAGCCGCGCGCGTGCTCACCTACGTCGTCGCCATCGCCTTCGCCGCCTCCGTGAGCCTCAGCCGCGTCTACCTCGGCCACCACTGGCTCACCGACGTCATCGCGGGGTGGCTGCTCGCGCTCGCGTGGCTCGCCCTCATCGTGGTGGCGCATCGGGTGCGGCTGCGGCTGCTGGAGGCGCGCGAGCGGGAGCGCGACGACCGCGGCGCGTGATCTCCGCGGACGTCAGCGGGCCGACACCCGCCGCCCCTGCACGTGCACGGCCGCGATGGCCGGCTCGCGCAGACCCATCAGCAGGGTGAAGAGGATCTGGTCCGTGGCGCGCGCGTCGTCGTCCGCGCGGATCCCATGGGCGAGCGTGAGGGCGAGCGGCTCCCAGAGGTCCGGCGTGATCGTCAGGAAGTCGGCGTCCTTGCCCACGTCGAGGTTGCCGTAGCGCTCCTCCATGTCGAGCGCTCGGGCGCCCGCGAGCGTGCCGGTGAAGAGGAGCTCTGCGGCGTCGATCTCCACGCCCGCGCCGCCGGGCTCCGACAGGTGCACCTTGAACGCGTCGTTGAGCACGCGGGAGATGAGCCACTCGTCGCCGGCGCCCACGTCGGATCCGATCGCCACGTTCACGCCGGACGCCACCGTGCGCCGCCACGGCATGGTGCCGCTCCCGAGGAACTGCTGCGACGTCGGGCAGTGCGCGATGCTGCTGCCGGTCTCGGCGAGGCGCGCGAGCTCGGAGTCCTGGCAGTGCACCGCGTGGGCGAAGACGCTGCGGCGGCCGAGGAGGCTGGATCCGCCGCGCTCCGACCCCGGCAGGAAGAGCCCGTCGTAGGTGTCGAGGTAGGTGTCGGTGCCGAAGACCTCGCGGACGGCGGCGATCTCGCCGGTGCCCGGCCGGTCGTTCTCGTTGAGGTGCGAGTGGAAGTGGACGCCCTCGCCGCGCGCCACGTCGTACAGCTCGCCGAGCCCGCGGAGCGTCGTCGGCGTCACCGACAGGCTGAACCGCGGCACGATCGCGACCTGGAGCGTCGCCGTCGTCGCGTCGCCCGTGTCGACGGCGTGCCAGCGGTCGATCTCCGCGCAGGAGAGCGCGATCGCGTCCTCCTCCGACGTGAGGAGCGGGGTGGCGGGGCCGGAGCCGACGGTCTGGATCCCGCGGCCGCTCACGAGCCGGAGGCCCGCGTCGCGGGAGGCCTCGAACAGGGCGTCCTGGGCGTGCGGGAACGCGGATCCGAACACGAGCGCGCTCGTCGTCCCCGCGCGGACGCGGCTCCGCGTGAAGTCCGCCGCGATCATGCGCGCGAAGCCCTCGTCCTCGAGTCGCGCCTCCGACGGGAACACGCACGTGTCGAGCCACTCGAGGAGCTGGCCGCCGCCGTGCGCGCTCGTCGTGTAGGTCTGCGGGAAGTGCACGTGCGCGTCGACGAAGCCGGGGATCAGGAAGTCGGACGCGTCGCCGTGCACGGGCGCGTCGGCGAACTCCGCGGGGAGGTCGCGGAAGGGGCCGACCCACGCGATCCGGCCGGCGTCGTCGACCGCGAGCGCGCCGTCGGGGACGGAGACGAGGTGGCGCCGGGCGTCCTGGACGAGCGGGGACCCCGTGATGTGGAGGACGTGGCCGCGGTGGACGGCGCGGCGGGCGACCGGCGCGGGTGCGGGCGCGGCGGGGGAGGGCGTGGTGCGGTGGTCGCTCATGCGGATCCGTTCGCTGGGATGGTGCGCGGCGGTGCGGGGCTGCGGGCACAGGAGGGGCTCGCGCGGAGGGCGGGATCCCGCTGTGGCGCGATGCTGCGCGGCGGGCGGGATCGGGTGCCCGGTCGATGGTCGGCCGGGGAGCGGGCTCTGCGATCCGACACGCCGGGCGTGTCCGCGGCGCTCAGGAAGCGGTGACCCTTCTCCGCCCGCTCACGCCGGCGGGCGTCGTCCCGGTCCGGTGGCCGCGGCCGAGCCCGAGTCGGCGTCGTCCGGATCCGCCGCGGCCGGTGCGTCGGGGGCGTGATCCTGGTCGAGCAGCGGCTGCAGCAGCACGTCGATCTCCGCGACCCGGCGTCGGCGCACCACGGCCATGCCCGCGACCGTGACGGCGATCACCGCGGGCAGGGTCCAGGCGAGGGGCGGCCCGCCGAGCACGCCGACGGCGACGGTGCCGCCGAGGAGCACCGCCGCGACGAGCACCGCCCAGGGACCGCCGAGCTGGTCGTGGACCTCGCGCCGGCGGAGCAGCAGCCACCGCCAGGAGTCGGCGTCGGCGTCGGCGTCGGCGGGAAGCCGTCCGTCGTCGATCGCCTCGGAGACGTCGACGAACCGGATGCGGGGCGGGGCCGCGCGACGTCGCCGGGAGAGGACGAACGTGAGGATGAGCCCGACGACCGCGCCGACCGTGAGCGTCGCCACGATCCGGTCGAGATCCACCTCGTGGCCGAGCGCGACCCGCGAGTAAATCAGGATCGCGGCGTAGGCGAGGGCGACGCCCATCGCGGGCACGATCGCGGGCGCGTCGGCGAGCCGGCGGCGGGCGCGCCGCAGCCGGCCGTGCGTCTTGCGTGCGGTGCCGGTCACGGTCGGGCGCGGATCAGGCGCCGGCGGGGCGCGTCGGCGCGGCGTCCGCGGCAGCCCCGCGGGCGCCGTCGCGCTCGCGCAGCTGGTGGAGCAGGCCGTCGATGCGGGGGATGGCACGGCGCGCCTGCACGAGCACGCCGATGCCGAGCCCGACGAACACGACGATCACGAGCCAGCCGATCGGGCTGCCGGGCTCGAGCACGAGGAGCGCGACGCCCATCGCGATGAACACCAGGAACAGGAGGGGTGTCAGCCACAGGGAGCGACGGAACTGGCCGCGCCGCCACTCGAGCGCGGGGATCCACACGCCCGGGTCGGCTGCGAGCGGCGCCTGTCCGGACCTGATCGCCGCGGTGACGTCGGCTGAGGTCGATGCCCCTCCGCCCCGACGGCGCTGCCAGGCGATCACGGCGACCATGACGCCGCCGAAGAGGAGCGACCCGATGAAGCGCCCGATGATGCCGGCGACGGAGAGGCCGTCACCCGTGATGACAAGGTCGATGCCCGTGCGGAGCACGAAGTAGAAGGCGGTGACGACGAGGAACACGCCCCCGAGCGACGCGCGTTCGAACCGCTCTTGCAGGCCCTTCATCGGGCGGAGGCGGTGTCGGGGCGGGCGCGGTGGGTCATCGTGTCTCCTCGGAAGCGGTGCGGGTGATGCGCACGCCGGATCGAGGTCGGCGCGAGTCGACCCTATCCAGCAGCCGGGGGAATCCGGTCCTCGGGGGTGGGCGGCGCCCAGGCGGCCCGGCGCTCCTCGTCTCGGCGGACCTGCTCCTGCAGCGGGATGAGCAGGGCGTCCACGCGGTCGCGGCGGAGTGCACGGGAGACGATCAGCGATGCGGCATACGTGGCGAAGACGGCCAGGAGGATGAGGAACGCCGCGTCGGACGCGCCGAACGGGCGCGAGCGCGGCAGGAACGCCAGACCGACGAAGAGCAGGAGCGTGATCGGGAGGACCCACGCGTCGTGCCGGATCTCCCGACGTCGACGTTCCAGCGCATCGCGCCACACGACCAGGTCCGCTCCCGCCGGCAGCTCGCCGTCCTCGGCGGCCTCCGACACCTCGACCTCGCGCGGCGCCCCGGGCCAGCTCAGGCGGCGGATCCAGAGCGCTCCCACCCGCACGGAGCCGAGGAGCACCGCGACGACGCCGCGGAAGACGATCGACCCGGGGTCGTCCGACGGCTGCCCGATGCCGAACGCTGTCAGCCACACGAAGATCACGACGGCGACGACCAGCACCTGCACGACCGCGGGCGCGTCGGCCCACGCGCGGCGGATGCGCCGGAACAGCGGCTGCGGACGGTCGGGTGCGGTCGGCATCATGGGTCCCCCTCATGCGGCGCCGGATGCGGCGCGCGACACCTGAGGGAGGATCCCCCCGGCATCCGCGTCCCACCCTACGCAGGGGCCGTGCGAGGCTTGACGCGGGCGGTAGCCTTCCGATCCGTCGAGCGGCCGCCCTTCCGCCCGTCCCGCGCCCGACCGTCGGCGCTCCCGTCCCGCGCCCGCTCGCCGGCGCTCCCGTCCGGAGGTGCCGTGCTCGAGATCGCCGCGGAGGTGCTCGACGCCCTCGCCGACGGCCGGCGCCTCGCCGTCGCGTGGGTCACCGACGTGCTCGGCAGCGCGCCCCGCACGGCCGGCACGGCGATGGCGGTCGACGACCGGGGCCGCGTCATCGGATCCATCTCCGGCGGATGCGTCGAGGGCGCGGTCATCGAGGTCGCGACCGGCGTGCTCGACGACGGGGCGCCCGCGCTCACGTCGTTCGGCGTCAGCGACGACGACGCGTTCCAGGTCGGGCTCACCTGCGGCGGGCGGATCGGCGTGGTCGTCGTGGAGGTCGCGCCCGCCGGCGACGCGCGGTCGCCCGTGCCCGACGCCGTGCGCGCCGCGCTCGAGGACGCCCGCGCCGGACGCGCCGCATCGCTCGCGCTCGTGCTGGAGGGACCGGCCGTCGGCACGTGGGTCACCGCGGACGCCGACCCCGTGGGCGCCGACCCCGCCCGCCGGATCCGCGCCGAGCTCGCCGCCCGCCTCGCGGCCGGCCGCTCGGGCACCACGGAGGTCGACTGCGCCGACGGCCCAATGCGGGTCCTGCACCTCGTCGCCGCCCCGCCGCCCCGGCTGATCGTCTTCGGCGCCGTCGACTTCTCCGCCGCCCTCGCCGACGCGGCCGCCCTGCTGGGATACCGCGTCACCGTGTGCGACGCCCGGCCCGCCTTCGCGACCCGCGCGCGCTTCCCGACGGCCCACGAGGTCGTCGCCGAGTGGCCGGACGAGTACCTGGCGCGCACCGAGGTCGACGCCCGCACCGTGATCTGCGTGCTCACCCACGACGACCGCTTCGACGTGCCGCTGCTCGTCGCCGCACTCCGCCTTCCGGTCGCGTTCGTCGGGGCGATGGGATCCCGCGCCACCGACGTCCGCCGCCGCGCGCTGCTCGTGGAGGAGGGCCTGACGGACACCGAGCTCGCGCGGCTGCGCTCGCCCATCGGCCTCGACATCGGCGCGTCGACGCCCCAGGAGACGGCCGTCTCGATCCTCGCGGAGGTGCTCGCCGCGCGCGCCGGCACCGAGGGCGCGCCGCTGACGACGACCACCGGGCCGATCCACGGGGAGACCGCATGACCGCCGCATCCGCTGCGTCCGCGGGCGCGCGCGCACCCCAGCCCGGCCTCGCCCGCCGCCTCGGCCTCCTCGACGCCACCGTCCTCGGCCTCGGCCTCGGCGCGATGATCGGCGCCGGGATCTTCGCGGTCATGCCCGCCGCCGCCCGTGCGGCAGGCTCCGGCCTCCTCGTCGGCCTCGCGATCGCCGCGGTCGTCGCGTTCTGCAACGCCACCGCGTCCGCGCAGCTCGCCGCGCGCTACCCGTCGTCCGGCGGCTCGTACCTCTACGGCCGCGAGCGCCTGGGGGAGTGGCCGGGCTTCCTCGCGGGCTGGTCGTTCGTGATCGGCAAGACCGCGAGCTGCGCGGCCATGGCCCTCACCTTCGCCGCGTACGCCGTGCCCGCGGCCTGGCAGCGGCCCGTCGCCGCGCTCGCCGTGACGGCCCTCGCAGTCGTGGGCTGCCTCGGCGTGACCCGCACGGCCCGGCTCGCCCGCGTGATCATCACGGTGGTCCTCGCCGTGATCGCGCTCGTGCTGGTCGCCGGCCTCGTCGCGGGCGGGCCGGAAGCCGCCGCCGAGCAGGTCGCGGGCGTCGTCGACACCACGCCCTATGGGGTCCTCCAGTCGGCCGGGCTCCTGTTCTTCGCCTTCGCGGGCTACGCGCGCATCGCGACCATGGGGGAGGAGGTGCGGGATCCCGCCCGCACCATCCCGCGCGCGATCCTCCTCGCGCTCGGCGGCGCGCTCGTCGTGTACGCGCTCGTCGCCGTGACGCTGCTCGGGGTGCTCGGCCAGGCGCGGCTCGGCGGATCCACCGCGCCGCTCGCGGACGTCGTGCGCGACGCGGGCTGGTCATGGGCGGTGCCGGTCGTGGGTGTGGGCGCGGCCGCCGCGTGCCTCGGTGCGCTGCTCGCGCTCCTCCCCGGGATCGGGCGCACGTCTCTCGCGATGGCCCGCGAGGGCGACCTGCCGCGCGGGCTCGCGGTCGTGCACCCGCGGTACCGGGTGCCGCAGCGGGCCGAGATCGCGGTCGCGGTGGTGGTCGTCGCGCTCGTGCTCACGGTGAACCTCCGCGGCGTCGTCGGCTTCTCGTCGTTCGGCGTGCTGCTGTACTACGTGGTCGCCAACGCCGCCGCCTTCACGCAGGAGCGGGCCGACCGGCGGTATCCGCGGGCGCTGCAGGTGGTCGGGGTCGTCGGCTGCCTGGTGCTCGTGGCGACGCTGCCCGGGGTGTCCATCGGGGTGGGCGCCGGCGTGCTGCTGGTCGGCGTGGTCGGGCGCGCGATCGTCCTCGCCCGGCGGCAGCGCGGGGCGCAGGCGCGCTGACCGGGCCCCGCCGCATCCGCTACTCCCGCGTCCCGCGCTCCCCGAGCGTCGTCGGGCTGTCGAAGCGCGGCTGCAGGCCGCCGCCGTGCAGGAGCCGCCACACGCGGTCCCGCGACATCGGCAGGTCGTGCGGGCGGATCCCGATGGCGTCGCGCACCGCGTTCGCCAGCGCGGGAGCGACCGGGTTGTAGGGCGCCTCGCTCATCGACTTGGCGCCGTGCGGGCCGAGGTCGTCGTGCGTGCGGGCGAAGAGCACCTCGGTCACGGGCAGGTCGGCGAGCTGGGGGATGTGGTAGTTCCGCAGCACGTCCGTGAGGATCCGCCCCTCGCCGTCGTGCACGACCTCCTCGTACACGGCCGTGCCGATCGCCTGCGCCGTGCCGCCCTCGACCTGGCCGCGCAGCTGCGCCGGGTTCAGCACGGTGCCGGCGTCGACGGCCTGCACGGAGCGGAGGATGCGGACCTCGCCCGTCGCGGGATCCACCGCCACCCGGAACGCGTGCACGTTGAACGCGAGGGAGCGGAGCGCGCCGTCCTCGTGCGCCTGCGCTGCGAGGCCGTCGGGGCCCGCCAGCTCGGCGATCGGCACGGACACGTCGCCCGCGACGAGCGCGTCCGGTGTGAGCGCGAACGCGGCGGCGGCGATCCCCGTGCGCGCGGCGGCCGCCTCCCGCAGCAGGTCGGCGAGCGCGGTCGCGGCGACGTGCACGGCCTTGCCCGCGACGACCGTGCCCGCGGAGCCGAACGCGCCCGTGTCGTAGCGCGTGACGTCGGTGTCGGACTGGCGGATGCGGATCCGGCCGGGCGTCGTCCCGAGCGCGGTCGCGGCGAGCTGCGCGTGCACGGTCGTCGTGCCGTTGCCGAACTCGGCCGTGCCCACCGACACCGTCACCGTGCCGTCCGCGGCCATCGCCACGGTCACGTCGGCGAAGTGCCCGCGCGGCGGCATGGTGGCGATCATCGCCGCGGCCATGCCCTCGCCCACGAGCCAGCGGTCGCCGGCCGGCACGGGATCCCCGCCGCCGTCGCCCAGCGCCCGCTCGGCGAGGTCGAGGCACTGGTCGAGCCCGTAGCTGCCGCCGAAGCCGAGGTCGGGACCCTCCGCCTCCGTGATGATCAGCGGGTCGCCGGGCACGACCGCGTTCCGCCGCCGGATCTCGAAGCCCGAGATGCCGAGCCGCCGCGCCAGCTCGTCGAGCGCGGAGTCGACCGCGAAGATCACCTGCCCGAGGCCGTAGCCGCGGAACGCGCCCGACGGCAGGTTGTTCGTGTAGACGCTCTGCGCGTCCACGCGCTTGGCCGGCGACCGGTAGAGGGTGATCGACTCGTTGCAGCCGTGGAACATGACGCCCGGCCCGTGGTTGCCGTACGCGCCCGTGTCGCTGAGCACGTCGACCGCGAGCGCCGTGAGGAGGCCGTCGGAGGTGGCGCCGACCGTGACGCCCACGCGCATCGGGTGCCGCGACGGCGACAGCGTGAACTCGTCCGACCGCGTGAACTCCAGCTGCACCGGGCGTCCGGTCGCGAGCACCGCGAGGGTGACGACGTCCTCGGTGAGGATCTCCTGCTTGCCGCCGAACCCGCCGCCCACGCGGGCCGTGAAGACGCGCACCCGCTCGGGCTCCAGCTCGAACAGGCGGCAGATCTCGCGCTGCACGAGGAACGGGACCTGCGAGCTGGTGCGGAGGACCAGGCGGCCCTCCTCCATCCAGCCCACGGTCGCGTGCGTCTCGAGGTGCGTGTGCGCGACGCGCTGCGTGGACCACGTGCCCGAGACCACCTCGGCGGCGCGGGCGAGCCCGGCCGCCACATCGCCGTGCTCGCCGTGCATCTCGGCGACGATGTTGCGCTGCGGGTCGGCGAGGCGCGAGACGGCCGGATCCTTGTCGCCGTGCACGAGGGGCGCGCCCGGCCGCCGCGCCTCGTCGGGGTCGAAGACGGCGGGGAGGACCTCGTAGTCCACCCGCACCAGGCGCACGGCGGCCTCCGCGATGCCCACGTCGTCGGCGATCACGGCCGCGACGCGCTGCCCGCGGAACCGCACGACGTCGTCGAAGACGCGGCTGTCGTCGGGGTCGTCGAAGCGGTCCTCGTGCCGGGCGGACGAGTAGAGCGTCGCGGGGGAGTCGTGGTGGGTGAGCACGGCGTGCACGCCCGGCAGCGCGAGCGCCTCCGACGTGTCGATGGA
The DNA here is from genome assembly GCF_000069225.1 of Clavibacter sepedonicus. Taxonomy (GTDB): domain Bacteria; phylum Actinomycetota; class Actinomycetes; order Actinomycetales; family Microbacteriaceae; genus Clavibacter; species Clavibacter sepedonicus. The sequence continues at coordinate 1,380,984 of NC_010407.1, forward strand.
GCGGATGCGGGCGTGCGGGTGCGGGCTCCGCACCAGGCTCGCGTGCAGGAGGCCGGGGACCTGGACGTCGAGCGTGTACGGCTCGAGGCCGCTGACGACGCGCTCGCTCGCGGGCGCGTGCAGCGACGTGCCGACGCGGCCGGTCTGGGCGCGCTCGGCGGCGCGGGCATCGTCGCCGCTGCCGTCGGCGGCCGTCGCGGCGGACCCGGCGGCGGCCGCGGATCCCGTCGCCCGCACCGGCCCGAGCCCCTCCGGCCGCGCGCCGCCGCAGCCGTCGCCGTGCGCGTGATCCGCGCCGCCGTGCTCGCCGCGGATCGCCTCGTCGATCGCCCGGTACCCCGTGCACCGGCAGAGGCTGCTCTTCATCAGGCGCGGCAGGTCGTCGAGCTCGTCGTCGCCGAGCGACGCGGCCGTGACGACCATGCCCGGCGTGCAGAACCCGCACTGGAACCCGGCCGCCTCCACGAACCGCGCCTGCACGGGATGCAGGTCGCCGGGCGTCCCCAGCCCCGCCGCCGTCGTGACCTCGCGGCCCGCGGCCCGGAACGCGGGCAGGATGCACGAGTGCACGGCCTCGCCGTCGAGGAGCACCGCGCACGCCCCGCAGTCGCCCGAGTCGCAGCCCTTCTTCACGCTGAACACCTCGTGCTCGCGCAGCCAGGTGCGCAGGCTCTGGCCGGGCGCCGGCTCGCCCGGGATCTCGCGGCCGTCCACGGTCATGCTCACGGGCGTGCTCCTGCCGTCGTCGTGGTCGCGGCGCCGGGCGGGGTGCCGCGCTCGCCGGATGCCGGACCGTCGCCCGCGCCCGCGGCATCGCCCGCCAGTTCCGCGCGGATCTCCTCCGCCAGCAGCGCGCTCACCGCCCGCCGCCAGTCGGCGGCGCCGTGCGCGTCGGTGAACCAGGATCCGATCGCCCGCACGTCGTCGGCGAGCGCCGCGGCGTCCGGGAGCGCCGGGTAGCGCAGCAGCTCGGGCCGGAGCGTGGCGCCGGTCACGGTCAGCGTGAACGCGCCGCCCTCGTCGAGCCGGCCGATCACCACGGACCCCGACCGCCCGATGGGCGACAGCGCGATCTTGCGGAACGCCGTCCGGGCGCGCAGCGACGCCGCCGGCACGTGGATCGACCGCAGCACGTCGCCGGGCTTCAGCGCGGTGGTCCGGTCGCCGGTGACGAGCTCGGCCACGGGCATCCGCTCGTCGCGGGCGGGGGCGTCGGGCGTCGCGGCTCGCCAGATCAGCGCGTCGGCGTCGAGCGCGGAGGCGAGCGCCGTCATCGGGCCGGCGGGCAGCGCCGAGCAGATGTTGCCGCCCACGGTCGCGACCCGCCAGATCTTCGTCGACCCGTACAGCGCCGTGCAGGCCTGGAGGAAGAGCGGGTGCGCCGCCCAGCCGTCCTGGGGCGCGATCCCGGCGACCTCCGCGATGGTGCAGGTCGCCGCGATCTCGAGCCCGTCGTCCGTGACGACGAGCGGCTCCCAGCCGAGCGCGTGGAGGTCGACGAGCCCGATCAGGTGCGGGTGCGGCTCGGCGAAGATGCCGGATCCGCCCGCGAGCGCCGCCACGGTCGGCCCGAGCGCCGCGAGGTCGTCCCGCGTCCGGGCGGGCACGACGGAGCGGACGGTCGGCTGGTCCATGGGTCTCCTCCCGGGCATCCCGGTCGCCGGCCGCGGATCCCCGGGGGAGCGCGATCGTGCGTGGGCGTGTGACAGCGATCCTCGCATCCGCCGCACGCCGCCCCCGCCCGCGCGCCCCCGAGTTGCCGCCGCCGGGGCGCGCTGCTACGCTCGGGGGGAGCCCCGGGGAGACCATGAGAATCCGCACCACCGCCCGCGCACTCCGTTCTCGCCGTCGATCCCGTCGTCCCTCCCGCGGCGGCGTCGCGCTCGCCGCGACCGGATCCGCGCTCGCCGCGTCCCTACTCCTCGCCGGCTGCGCGGCCGCCCCCGAGGGCCCGCCCGCCCCGCCGTTCGACGCCGTCGCCCTGCCGCCCGAGGCGCCCACGGCGGTCCCGGACCAGCGCGTCGCCGCGGGCGAGGTCGTCGCCCTGGCGAGCGCGGACGCGGACGGGGTCGACGGGCCGGTGGTCGCCACCTCCGTGCTGGGCGTCGCCGAGGGGCAGCCGGACTACTGGTCCGGCTTCGAGGACGGCGCGCGCTTCGCCGACCGGGTCCCGTTCTTCGCGTTCGTCCAGACCCGCTGGCTCGAGGGCGAGCGCGGCCCCGCCAACGGTCCGGTCCTCCGCCCCTTCCTCGCCGACGGCACCGAGGTCGACATCATCCAGCGGCAGGTCGGCGGCGTCAGCGCGTCCGCGGAGTGCCCGTACGCGATGCCCGTCCTCCGCCCGGACGACGGCTACGCCGCCGAGGAGCACCTGGAGTGCGTCGTCTACGCCGTGCCCGAAGGCCAGGAGCTCGCCGAGCTGCGCTGGCACGACGTCCCGCGCACCGTCCTCGAGACGCCGGATCCCGCCACGCACCCGTTCCTCGCGGCCCCCGTCGTCTGGGAGGTCGACGCCCTGCCCGCCGCCGCCACCGGTGCCGGGCGATGACGCCGCAGCGCCGCCGCGCGCACCGCGAGCTCCGGGCCGCCGCCGTCCTGCTCCTCGTCCAGGGCGTGCTCATGGAGGGCCTGGTCGCCGTGGGGCTCGTCGTGCTCGGGATCCCGCAGGCCGCCATCACGGACCACGCCGAGGTCTTGGCCCTGCCGTACCTCCAGGACGAGCTCTATCCAATGATGGCCATGAGCGGGATCTTCGCGGCCCTCCGCATCACCGCGGCCGTCGGCCTCTGGCGCGACCGGCTCTGGGGCCTCGCGCTCGCGGGCGTCATGTGCGTCGTGACGCTCGTGCTGATGGTGTTCCTCCTGCCGGCCGGGCTCCTCGACGGCCTGCTCTCCGGGGCGGCCCTCGTGCTCCTCCTGCACGCGTCGCTCGGGCGCGACGCGGCGGGCCGGGTGCGCACGGCGCTGAGCGCGGTCGACCAGCCCTGATCCGCTGACCGGGCCCCATCCGCCGACCGGCCCATCCGCCGGCCGCCCCCGACCGGGGCGCAGGCACCGGCTCGGTAGAATGATCCGTCGCCACCCGTCGGGCAGGGCGCACGCATCGGCACACGAGAAGAACCAAGGGGATGATCCATGGCGGGCAGCGCACGGCAGTTCAACGTAGCGCTCGAGCCGACGGTCGATCCCGCCACCAGCGAGGAGGAGTTCTCCCGCCAGGACGACGCCGTCGCCCCCGCCCCCGCCACGTGGCCCACCACGCACCACCGCCCCGACGTCGTCATCCGCAAGGGCCTCGCCACCCTCGTCAACCGCACGCTCACGCCGCACCAGGCGCTCGTGACCGACCTGCTCTTCATCCGCGACGCGCTGCTCGCGACCGGCATCGACGTCTGGCTGATCCGCGGCAACGACGAGCGCCCGGTCATCGCCATCGACGTGCAGAACCGCGACACCGTCGTCCGCGCCCTCGTCGCCGCGAACGCCGACGAGCCGCTCTACGCGAAGACCGTCGACGGCCGCCGCCGCCCGCCGCTGCTCGTCGCCGACGGCCGCCTCACCGACAACCCCGACGCCGGGATCTTCCGCCTCTACCGCCCGCGCATCGAGCCCGAGGGCCTCCTGGCCTACGGCGCGTCGACCGCGGTCGAGCTGCAGTTCTTCCGCTTCGAGGGCGAGACCATCGTCTGGCCGGTCGAGAACTCGCTGACCCGCGAGATCCTCCCGGCGAACGAGGTCGTGCCGACCACGGTCGAGATGTACGGCCACGAGTGGAAGACGCTCCGCGGCATGTTCGACGCGCAGGCGTCCGACATCACCTTCGACATCGACATGGTCTTCTCCTGGGTCGACGGCAACGACCCCGAGTTCCAGAAGCGCCGCGCCGAGCGCATGAAGGACGTCGTGGTCGGCGAGGGCGACGACTCCGAGGCCCGCTTCCGCCAGATCGACGAGCTCAAGTACGCGCTCCGCTCCGTCTACCTGTTCGCGCCGTGGGTGCGCCGCATCTTCATCGTCACCGACTCCCCGAAGCCGTCGTGGCTGGCCGACCACCCGGCCGTCACCTTCGTGCGCAGCGAGGAGTTCTTCACGGATCCCGCCGCCCTGCCCACGCACAACTCGCAGGCCGTCGAGTCGCAGCTGCAGCACATCCCCGGGCTCAGCGAGCACTTCCTCTACTCCAACGACGACATGTTCTTCGGCCGTCCGGTGCAGCCCGGCATGTTCTTCTCGCCCGGCGGGATCACCAAGTTCATCGAGGCGGCCACGCGCATCGGCCTCGGCGACAACGACTCCGACCGCAGCGGCTTCGAGAACTCGGCGCGCGTGAACCGCCGCCTGCTCATGGAGCGCTTCGGCCGCCTCATCACGCGCCACCTCGAGCACGCGGCCACGCCGTTGCGGAAGAGCGTGCTGCTCGAGCTCGAGCAGGAGTTCGCGGAGGACTTCCACCGCACGCAGCTCAGCCGCTTCCGCTCCAGCACCGACATCTCGGTCACGAACTCGCTGTACCACTACTACGCGCAGATGACCGCGCGTGCGGTGCAGCAGGAGAACGCCAAGGTCGCGTACGTCGACACGACGTCGCGTGCCGGGCTCGACATGCTCCCCGGTCTGCTGAAGCGCCGCTCGCAGGACTTCTTCTGCCTCAACGACGGATCCTTCCCCGAGGTCCCGGCCGAGGAGCGGCAGGAGCGCGTGCAGGACTTCCTCGAGCGCTACTACGGCATCCCGGCGCCGTGGGAGGCGGAGGTCGCCGACGCGGCCGGCGCCTCGCCCGCCGGCGCGCCCGCAGAGCCTGCCGGGCCCGCCGCGCCCGCCTCGCCCGCCTCCGCGGCCGAGTGAGCCGCGCGGGGAGCCCCGCCGACCGCACCCCCTACGAGGTGCTCGGCGTGGATCCCGCGGCCGACACCGCGACCCTCCGCGCCGCCTACCGCCGGCTCGTCCGCGCCACCCACCCGGACACGGGCGGCGAGGCGCACCTCTTCCACGCGGTGCAGCGCGCGTGGGAGCTCGTCGGGGATCCGGACGACCGCGCAGCGTACGACCGGGGCCAGGGCCGCGCGACGGCGTCCGACGATGACGACCCGTTGGGGCCCGACGCCGCCGGGTACGCGCCCGCACCCGGATCCGGCACCCGCCTCGGCGCCGCCCTCCACGGCGTCGCGGGCGCGCTCGCCCGAGCCCACTACCTCGACCGCGTGGCGGCCTGGCAGGGGATCGCGCCGGGAGCCGACCTCGGCGTGGATCCCTGGTCGCCCGAGCTCGTGCGCCGCGCCCCGCGCGACGTCCGCTGGCTGCTCGCGAAGGCCCTGGCCGAGGAGGCCACCGCGCGGGCGGCCGCCTCGCTCGGCATGGGCGCGACGATCTTCCACGACGTCCGGCCGCTGGCCGGCCAGGGGAAGATCGACCACGTCGTGCTCGCGCCCGCCGGCCTGTTCGCGCTCAGCTCCGAGGACTGGGGCACGGAGGTCCAGCTGGTGCGCGGGGAGCTGCAGCCCGTCGCGCCGGATCCCGATGGCGCGTTCGCGCCCGGCGACGCGCCCGTCACCTGGCTGGTCGGGGCGGCTTGCTCGCTCGCGGCGTCGGCCGGCGTGCGCTTCGCGGCCGCGGTGGTCGTCGTCCCCGACGACGCGCTCGCGCAGCCGGTCGAGCGCGTGGAGCGCGGCCGCAACCGGGGCGCGCTCGTCGTCCGGCGATCCGTCCTGCCGCTCGTGCTGCGCGACGGCGTCTCCGAGGAGGGCCGGCTGAGCGTCGCGGATCCCTACGCCGTGCGGGCGCTCCTCCGCGAGCGGCTGACGCTGCTCGGGCCCGCCGCGGGCTGACGCCGCCGCGCGCCCGCATCACCCGCACGTCCGCCACCCCACCCCGCACGCGCCGGAGCCCCGCACGCGCGATCGCGTGCGGGGCTCCGGGTGTCCGTGCGGACGGGTCAGTCGATGCGCTTCAGGCTCTCGAGGCGGCCGAGCAGGTCGCGGTCCTGGGCGTCGAGGTCGCCCTCGGCGGCGACGACGCGGATGGCGGCCTCGAAGTCGAGGTCCTGGTCGTCGGCGACGCCTGCGACGTCGGCCACGACCCAGAGGAAGCTGACGAGCTCGGGGAGGATCTCGGAGAGCACGGCGTCCGGGAAGATCGCCGCGGCCTGGCGGAACATGCGGTCGGTGGCCGGGCCGCCGAACGCGTGGTCGAGGTCGGCGACGATGCCGTCGTCCTCGTCGAGGTCGGTGGAGATCCAGTTGGCGACGTGCTCGCCGTCGAGGTGGATCGCGGAGACGAAGAGGGGCTCGCCGCCCGACTCGCTCTCGACGATCTCGGTGATCGAGTAGCCGGCGACGCCGGGAGGCGTGAGAAGGGAGTCGTCATCCATGCCGCCCATGCTATCCGGGGCGGGGACCCCGGCGGGTCCGGAAGCCCGCGCCCGTGGGCGGATCCGGGGCCGATCCCGAGCCCGTCCCGCGGGTAGCCTCGACGGATGACCATCGCCGCCGACCCCGCGCCCTCCGCGGCGGCGGTCCCCGCGACCGACCGGGTGCCTCGCGACCTGCCCGTGGTCCTGGATCCGGTCGTCTGGCACGAGCGCGCCGCCCGCCACGCCGAGCGGGCCGACGCCTTCTCCGCCGGGTTCCGCGCCCGCCGCCTCGCGGGCCGCACCCACGAGGTCGACGACTTCCTCTTCACCTACTACCCGCACAAGCCGTCGCTCCTGAGGCGCTGGCACCCGGGCGCGGGAGTCGTGCTCGCGGGCGCCGCCGCCGACGACGAGCGCGCGGCGTGGCGCTGGTACGTCGCCGAGGCGGCCGCCGCGGGGAGCGCGCCTGGCGGCGTGCGGGTCGATGCGTTCGCGTACCTCGCCGCGCGCGGATCCACCGCGTCCTTCATCGAGCGGATCCTCTCCCGCACCGCCGCGCGCCCCGGCCGCTTCTCCTGCTTCGGCCTGCACGAGTGGGCGATGGTCTACAAGGTCGGGCCCGGCGAGCAGCGGCACGAGCGGCTGCCGCTGCGCCTCGGATCCGCCGCCACCGACGAGGTCGTGGAGACGCACAAGCTGGCCTGCACCCACATCGACGCGTTCCGCTTCTTCACGCCCGAGGCCGTGCAGCGGAACGCGCTCGCGCCCACGCGCGAGACGCAGCCCGACCTCGAGCAGCCCGGCTGCCTGCACGCCGGCATGGACGTCTACAAGTGGGCCACCAAGCTCGGACCGCTCGTGCCCGGCGAGCTGCTGCTCGACGCGTTCGAGCTCGCCCGCGACATCCGCTCGCTCGACATGCGCGCGAGCCCGTACGACGTGTCCGGCCTCGGGCTCGAGGCCGTGCGGATCGAGGAGCCGGCGGGCAAGGCGCGCTACGCGGCCGAGCAGCGCGGGTTCGCCGAGCGGTCGAACGGGCTGCGGACGCGGATCCTGGCCGAGCTCGACCACGCCCGTCGCGCTGCCGCCGCCGGGCTCTAGCTGTACTCGGCCGTGACGTTGGTGACACTTCGGGGCGTGTGAAGAGGCCTCCTGGCTTGATGGAGCTGTTCAGTTCAACCATCGCCAGGAGGCCTCGATGTCCCACGGTAATGCTCGTCTGACGGTTCACGGGAGGGTTCTCCTCGTGCGGCGGGTGGTGGAGGATCGTCGGCCGGTCGCGCACGTCGCGCGGGAGCTGGGGGTGTCGCGGCAGTGCGCGCATCGATGGGTGAACCGGTTCCGTGCCGAGGGGCTGCGAGGGCTGACGGATCGGTCATCGCGGCCCCGGTCAGTACCGAGGCGAACGAGCCCGGAGCGGGAACGGGCCGTGCTGGAAGCGCGGGCCCAGTTGCGGGCGGGTCCTGCGCGGCTGGCGCCGGTGACAGGTGTTCCATCCCGTACGATCTCCCGCATCCTGCGCCGGCACGGGGCGCCGCCGTTGGCATGGTTGGACCCCGTCACCGGGGCCGTGATCCGGGCATCCCGGTCAACGGCGCACCGGTATGAGCACGAGCATCCGGGTGATCTGATCCACGTGGACGTGAAGAAGCTCGGGAGGATCCCGGACGGAGGCGGCTGGCGGGTCCACGGGCGCAGCGAGCAGGTCCGCGGCCGCGGGATCGGGTTCGATTACGTCCATGCCGCGGTCGATGACCACACCCGTCTCGCCTACGCGGAGATCCATCCCGATGAGAAAGGCGCGACCGCGGCCGGGTTCCTGACCCGCGCAGCGGCGTACTTCGCCGGGCGCGGGATCACCCGGATCGAGCGGGTCATCACGGACAACGCGTTCGCCTACCGGCACTCGACCGCGTTCAAGAACGCCGTCCAGGACCTGGGCGCGCGGCAGAAGTTCATCCGCCCGCACTGCCCCTGGCAGAACGGCAAGGTCGAGCGCTTCAACCGGACCCTCGCGACCGAGTGGGCCTACCGGCAACCCTTCACCAGCAACCAACACCGGGCCGACGCGCTTGACCCCTTCATCGAGCACTACAACACTGAACGAATCCACTCAAGCCACGGGCTCACGCCCGCGGCCCGAGTGTCACCAACGTCATGACTCAGTACATCAGCGGATCCGCCCCGTCGGGCACGGACGCGCGGTCAGCGCCCGCGCACGCCGTCCGGATCGCGCAGCCGCTCGATCTCGCGCCGGTCGCGCTTCGTCGGGCGTCCGGCGCCGCGGTCGCGGACGATCGTCGCGGGTGCGGCCTCGCGCGGCGGCGGCGGGGGAGTGAGGTCGGTCAGCGCCTCGGCGGCGATGGCCGGGCCGACGCGCTTCACGAGCGTGCGGCGCACCACGAGGATCCGCTCGGATCCGGCGACGCGCACGCGCACCTCGTCGCCCGGCCGTACCGACTGCGACGCCTTCGCGCGCTCGTCGCCGACCCGCACGTGCCCGGCGCGGCAGGCGGCGGTGGCCTGCGACCGGGTCTTGTAGATCCGCACCGCCCAGAGCCAGCTGTCGACCCGGACCGCGGCCTGCGCGGCGATCGGGGCGGACGCGCCGCCCGCGGGAGGCGGAGCGGCGTCGGACGGCATGCTCTGACCCTAGGCGACGGCTCCCCGGTACGCTGGCCCGAGCATGTCGATCTCCCGCCGCACCCTCCTCACCGCGTCCGTGTCGGGGCTGTCGCTCCTCGGGCTCGCGGCGTGCACGCGGACGACGCCGACGCCCGCCACGCCCACGGCCACCGCCTCCGCGACGCCGACCCCCACGCCCACCGCGGGCGTCGCCGGCCTCCCGGATCCCGTCGCCTTCGCGCGCTCCGACTGGGCGGGCGATCCGTTCGCGCGCGGATCCGGCAGCTTCCTCCGACCCGGCGCCACGACCGCCGACCGCGAGGCGCTCGCCCGCCCGATCGAGGACCGCGTGTTCTTCGCCGGCGAGGCCACGAGCGCCGACCGCCCCGGCACGGTCGCGGGCGCCTACGCGTCGGGGCTCCGTGCGGCAGGCGAGGTGGATCGCGCGGGCGCCGGATCCGAGCGCATCGCGGTCGTCGGCGCCGGCATCGCGGGCACCGCTGCGGCCCGCGCCCTGCGCGATGCCGGGCACGACGTCGTCCTCGTCGAGGCGCGCGCAGAGCTCGGCGGCCGGATCCGAGCGGCCGGCGGCACCGACTGGCCCCACCCCGCCGAGCTCGGCGCGCTGTGGATCGCCGCCGACGACGACGACCTGCTGCGCGACGCGCTCGAGGCCGCCGGCATCACCCGCTACGGCCTCGCGCTCATCACCGAGAGCCGCGGGCCCGACGGCGCGGTGCTGGAGCCCTCGACGGCGGGATCCGACGCCATCGCCGCCGCGCGCGCCCGGGCCCTCGCGCAGCCCGGCGCCGTCAGCCTCGCCGCGGCCCTGCGGGAGACCGGCGGCGACGCGCTCTCCACCGAGGGCGGTGCCGCAGCGCCCGCTGCCCGCCTCGCCGCGCTCCTCTCCACCGACGTCGCGATCGCCCACGGCGCGTCGCCCGACGAACTCTCGGGCGCCCGCGGCCTCGACGAGCCGGCGCCCGTCGGCAACGTCGCCGTCACGGGCGGCTTCGCGGGCCTCGTGCAGCATCTGCTGCGCGACCAGGACATCGACGTGCTGCGGGAGTCGACCGTCTCCCGCATCGCCTACGGCAACGGCCGCGTGGGGCTGCGGCTCGGGTCCGGCGAGTCGCTCTCGGTCGACCGCGTGGTCGTCACCGTGCCGCTCGGCGTGCTCCAGGCGGGCGCGATCGCGTTCGACCCGGCGCTGCCGTCCTCGCACGACGTCGCCATCCGCGCGCTCGGCCCCGGCCGCGCCGACCGCATCTGGTTGCGCTTCGCCGAGCCGTTCTGGTCGACGACCGCCACGGTCTGGACGTCCTACGACGCCGGCGGGAGCTTCACGCGCTGGTACAACCTCATGCCGATCTCGGGCGAGCCCGTGCTCATGGCCGAGGTGGGCGCGGCGGCGGCGGACCGGGTCGCGGCCATGGACGACCAGGCGCTCCGGTCGGCGGCGCTCCGCACGCTGGCGCCGTTCGCGGATCCGGCGCTCCTCGCGGAGGGGACGGCCACCCCGGAGCCGGGCCCGAGCGCCACGCCGACGCCCTAGGCCGGATCCGGGTCCTCAGCGGGCTCCGGCCCGAGCGCGTCCCGTCGCGTCACGGCCTCGGCCACTCATGCCGGATCGCCTCCGCCGCGTACGGCAGGAGGCCATGCAGCTGCGTGTGCAGCAGGAGCTGGGCGTGCTCCTCGTCGAGGTCGAGCAGCGTGCGGATCCGCGCCACGGCCTCGGCCCGGGACGCGACCGCGGCCAGCTCGGAGACGAGGGGCACGAGCGCGTCGGCGGCGGCGACCCGCGTCCGGAGCCAGGAGATGCGGGCGTCGTGCGAGCGGCGCATGTCCGAGTCCGTCGGCGGCCGTTCCGACCTGTCGACGGGGCGGCGGCGGGCGATCGCCTCGGCCGTGACATCCACGCGCAGGGGCCCCGCCGTGCGCGCGGACAGGCCGACGAGCGCGATGTGGAGGTCGTGCGGGCCGGGGCGGAGGGCGGCCCAGTCGCCGGCCGTGATCGCCACCGGGATGCGCGTCCGGTCTCCCGGATCCAGCGCCACCGCAGCACGCTGCCCGCCCGCGACGGCGAAGGAGATGCCAGGCGCGGGCGCATCGGGCTCCGTGAACGCTCCGATGGCGACGAAGGCGTCGCCCTCCCGTGGGATCCACCGCCCGGCGCCGACGTTCACCACGTCGATGACCGCGGCCTCCGGGTCGCCGTCGTGCGTCATCACGGTCGGCCAGCGCAGCTCGAGGGAGGTGCCGCCGTCGTCCGGGGATCGGGGGTCTGCGGAGGTGGTCACGCCCCAGGCTCGCATGCGCGCATCCGTCGATGCGCGGCTCGGCAGCTCAGCGCTCGGCGGCCGCCGTCTCGCGCGGCGTCGGCGGGGACGCGTCCGTGGAGGCGCGCGCGGGCTCGTCCGCGACGGTCGCCTCATCCGCCTCGTGGTCGTCCCCGCGCCTCCCGCCCCGGGATCCCGCGGGCCGCACGCGGCTGAGCGCCACGACGAACGCGGACACCCCGCGAGCACGCCCGCCACGAGCGCCAGCCATGCGGTGATCTCGTACGGGACCCCGACCTGCGCGGGATCGAGGAAGAAGTACGGGTACCAGCCGACGCGCGGGCCGCGGTACTCCGTGAACGCGCACCAGGCGATCGGGAAGAGCATCGCCCAGCCGACGGCCTTCCACGTGACGCGCGGGCGGCCGGGCGCGAGGGTCCAGTCGAGGAGCGCGTAGGCGGGGATCACGAAGTGCAGCAGCCGGCTCGACCACGGCACCTCCACGTAGTAGGCCTGCGAGCTCGACTCCAGCACGATGAGGCCGAAGACCACGCCGGACACCACGACGTAGCTGAGCACGACCGCGCGCACGGCCGCCATGAGCTCCGGCTCGACGCGGCCGCGGAGCGCGTGCAGCCCGGACGCCGCGAGCACGACGGCGCCCGCCATCCCGCTCTGCGTCGTGAAGTAGCTGAACCAGTTCTCGGCCGCGAACGTCGTGAAGCCCTGCACGTAGTCGAAGTCCGCGACGAGCGCGGTGACCACGACGAGCGCGGCGACCAGGCGCACTCCACCGAGGATCCTCTGCACGTGACTCCGATCGCGGCTGACTCCGGACATGCCCGCCCAGCCAGTCTACGAACGAGGTCTCACGATCGGCTCCGTGCCCTCGCGCGTCGCGGGCGGGAGCGGCAGGATGACGCGCATGAGCCCTTCATCGCGATCCACCAGCCAGCAGGTGCAGTTCGGATCCTTCGGGGGCGTCGACGTCCTCGAAGTCGTCGACATCCCGCGGCCGTCGCCCGGCCCCGGCGAGGTGCTCGTCGAGGTCTTCGCGGCGGGCATCAACCACATCGAGGCGTACATCCGGCAGGGCCGCTTCCCGGACGAGGTGCCGACCGCCTTCCCCAACGGGCAGGGCAGCGACTTCGCCGGATGCATCGCCGCGGTCGGCGAGGGCGTCACCCGGTTCAAGAAGGGCCAGGACGTCCTCGGCCACACCGTCATGGCCGCGCACGCGACGCACGTGGTCGTGCCCGCGGGCAACGTGGTCGCGAAGCCCGCGCAGCTCCCGTGGGAGGTGGCCGGCGGCCTGTTCCTGGCCGGGCTCGTCGCGCACGACGTGCTGCACGCGATCACGGTCGGCGAGGGCGACACGCTCGTCGTCACCGCGGCGGCCGGCGGGGTCGGCAGCATCGAGGCGCAGCTGGCCATGCGGCGCGGCGCCCGGGTCATCGGCACGTGCGGAGAGCGGAACTTCGACTACCTGCGCCAGATCGGGGTCACCCCCGTGGTCTACGGCGACGGCCTGGCCGACCGGATCCGCGCGGCCGCCCCGAACGGCGTGCAGGGCTTCGTGGACAACTTCGGCGGCGGCGAGCACGTGGCCGAGGAGCTGGGGGTGGCGGGCAAGCGCTTCAGCTCGAGCGACGACCGCCGGGCCATCGAGCTCGAGGCCGTCCTGCCGCCCGTCGAGGAGGACGACGTGCACCGGTCGCGCACGCTCGCGACGGTCGCGGACCTCGCGGCGAAGCGCGAGGTCGACGTGCTCGTCTCCGGCTTCTACCCGCTCTCGGAGGTGCAGCACGCGTTCGATGACCTCGAGCGCCGGCACGCGCGCGGCAAGATCGTGCTCGGCATGCGGCCCGTCCACTACCCGGGCGACCGGCGCAGCACGGCGAAGGCGCGCGACGTCGCGGACGGTCGCGCCTGACGCGCCGCGCGTGGCGGGCGCCGGGTGACGCCCGTCGCGGTCAGCGCGCGACGACCTCGGCGGGCTCCGGCTCGGCCGGCGACTCGATGTGCGCCTCGCGCCACCGCAGCAGGTCGCGCACCGCGGGCGACTCGTCGCACTCGAGCATCGCGACGGCGGTGCGCGGCGTCTGGTCGTTGACGGCGAGCCAGGAGCGCACGCGCTCGGAGGTGTCGCCCACCAGCATCGTGAGCACGGCCGCCGGAGCGTGGGGGTTGCGGGCGAGGCACGCGCGGACGCCCTCGTCGGCATCGCGCGCGAGCGCCCGCTGCACGTCGAGCGGCGCGTGCAGGCTGCTCGCCACGCTCTCCCGCACCTTGGGGTCGCGGTGCTCGGCGAGCGGGCGCAGCCGGCGGATCTTGCTGGGCGTCACCTCGGGCGCGGGATGCAGCGCGGCGGCCTGCTCGGCGGTGAGGACGGCGGGCGCGGTCCGGTGCAGGGCCTCGAGCTGCGCGGCGGTGGTGAACCTGATGCACGACATGCCCCGACGCTATCGAAGGTGCCCGTGAGATGGTGGATCCATGACCGCCGAACGCCCGCCCGAGCCCCCGCGGGGGGCCCATCGCGACAGCGGCGACGTCTGGGTCGAGAGCCCCGAGGGGCAGCGCTTCTGGGGCGCGTTCGGCGCCGCGGGCCTGCTCGTGCACGACCCGGATCGCGGCGTGCTGCTGCAGCACCGCGTCGCGTGGAGCCACCACGGCGGCACGTGGGGCCTGCCCGGCGGCGCCCGGCACGCGGGTGAGTCCGCCATCGACGGCGCCGCGCGCGAGGCGGCCGAGGAGGCGGGTGTGCCGCCCGCGGGGATCCGGCCCGTCCTCGCCACGGTGCTCGACCTCGGCTTCTGGAGCTACACGACCGTCACCGCCCGCGTCCTCCGCCCGTTCGAGCCGCGCGTCGCCGACGCCGAGAGCATCGAGCTGAGCTGGGTGCCGGTCGACGAGGTCGACGCCCGGGAGCTGCACCCGGGCTTCGGCCGGGCCTGGCCGATGCTGCGCGGCGAGCTCGCGCGCGAGGTCACGCTCGTCGTCGACACCGCGAACCTGCTCGGGTCCCGGCCGGACGGCTGGTGGCACGACCGGGCCGGATCCACCACCCGCCTCCTCGTCGAGCTCGACGGCTTGGCGCGCGACGGCCTCCCCGCCGCCGACCTCGGGCTGCCGGGGGACGTCAGGTGGCCGGAGGTCGTCGCCGTAGTGGAGGGGCACGCGCGGGACGCGGCGCTGCCGTCGCCCGCGCAGGACGCGGCCCCGCCCGTGCTCCGGGCACCCGGCATCTCCGTGGTCGCCGCGCCCACGGACGGCGACGGCGAGATCTTGACCGTCGTCGCCGCCGCGCGGGACGCCGGCCGGGACGTCGTGGTGGTCACGGCCGACCGCGGGCTCGTCGCGCGGGTCGAGGAGCTCGGCGCGCGGGCGACGGGGCCCGGCCGGATCCGCGCGCTGCTCGACGCGCGCGCGGACCGCGACGCGGCGCTAGGTGTACTGGGTCATGACGTTGGTGACACTCGGGCCGCGGGCGTGAGCCCGTGGCTTGAGTGGATTCGTTCAGTGTTGTAGTGCTCGATGAAGGGGTCAAGCGCGTCGGCGCGGTGTTGGTTGCTGGTGAAGGGTTGCCGGTAGGCCCACTCGGTCGCGAGGGTCCGGTTGAAGCGCTCGACCTTGCCGTTCTGCCAGGGGCAGTGCGGGCGGATGAACTTCTGCCGCGCGCCCAGGTCCTGGACGGCGTTCTTGAACGCGGTCGAGTGCCGGTAGGCGAACGCGTTGTCCGTGATGACCCGCTCGATCCGGGTGATCCCGCGCCCGGCGAAGTACGCCGCTGCGCGGGTCAGGAACCCGGCCGCGGTCGCGCCTTTCTCATCGGGATGGATCTCCGCGTAGGCGAGACGGGTGTGGTCATCGACCGCGGCATGGACGTAATCGAACCCGATCCCGCGGCCGCGGACCTGCTCGCTGCGCCCGTGGACCCGCCAGCCGCCTCCGTCCGGGATCCTCCCGAGCTTCTTCACGTCCACGTGGATCAGATCACCCGGATGCTCGTGCTCATACCGGTGCGCCGTTGACCGGGATGCCCGGATCACGGCCCCGGTGACGGGGTCCAACCATGCCAACGGCGGCGCCCCGTGCCGGCGCAGGATGCGGGAGATCGTACGGGATGGAACACCTGTCACCGGCGCCAGCCGCGCAGGACCCGCCCGCAACTGGGCCCGCGCTTCCAGCACGGCCCGTTCCCGCTCCGGGCTCGTTCGCCTCGGTACTGACCGGGGCCGCGATGACCGATCCGTCAGCCCTCGCAGCCCCTCGGCACGGAACCGGTTCACCCATCGATGCGCGCACTGCCGCGACACCCCCAGCTCCCGCGCGACGTGCGCGACCGGCCGACGATCCTCCACCACCCGCCGCACGAGGAGAACCCTCCCGTGAACCGTCAGACGAGCATTACCGTGGGACATCGAGGCCTCCTGGCGATGGTTGAACTGAACAGCTCCATCAAGCCAGGAGGCCTCTTCACACGCCCCGAAGTGTCACCAACGTCACGGCCGAGTACAGCTAGGCGGCCGGAGCGGGCTCGGCCGGAGCGGGCTCGGCCGGAGCGGGCTCGGCCGGAGCGGATCCGGTCGGCTCGGCCGACGGGAGCGCCGCCGAGGTCGCGTCCACGACCCCGGCGCGCCAGAGCGTGTGCAGGGCCTCGGCGGTCCTGCGGTGGCGTGCGGCGAGCACGCCGCCCGACGCCGGGAACAGCGTGTCCTCGCCGTCCGCGTCGAGCACCACGCCGCCCGCCTCGCGCACGATGAGCGTCGCCGCGAGGTGGTCGACCGGCCCGAACGAGCCGATGACCGCGCCCGCGCCGTGGCCGAGCGCGATGCCGGCGACCGTGAGGGTGCCGGAACCCATGATCCGCGTGGTGCAGTAGCGCGCGGCGAGCGCGTCGAGCAGCGGCAGCATCCCGGGCCACGGCGCGTGCCCGGCGAGCTCGGTGCTCACCATCCGGCCGCGGAGCGGATCCGCGTCGGGCGCGTGCACGCCGCCGGGCGTCGCCGCCAGGTCGAGGCGCGCGTCGGCGGACCAGGTGCCCTCGCCGGCCGCGGCCTCGACGACCGTGCCGCGCCAGGGATCCGCGACGACGCCCACGACGGGCTCGCCGTCGACCACGAGGGCCAGCGAGAAGCTCGTCCACGGCACGCCGTTCGCGAGGTTCGCGGTGCCGTCGACGGGGTCGAGGTACCAGCACGGGCGACCGGGCACGGCCTCGCCGCCGTACTCCTCGCCGACGAGCACGTGGTGCGGGAACTGCGCGCCGACCACCGCGCGCACGTCGCGCTCGACGGCCCGGTCGATCTCCGTCACGTGGTCGGCGGGATTCGCCTTCGTCGTGACCGCGCCGACCGCGTGCGAGCGGACGTGGTGCACGGCGCGCGCGGCGAGGTCGCGCGCCGCGGCCCGGGCCCGGGTCCGCTCCGCCTCGGGGGCGGTCGCACGGGCGTCCGCCGCGGCGGGGTCGGCCCGCCGGCGCGCGAGCACCTCGAGGAGCGTCGTCAGCTCGTTCGTGGTGATCGCGTCCACGCCGATCGACGCCAGCCACTCCATCTGGGCGGGCTCGTCGACGGTCCAGGCGGCCACCCGGGCGCCCAGCCCGTGGACGGCGTCGACCAGCGCGCGGCCGACGACGAGGTGCGGCATGTTGACCACCGCGGGCCGGAGCTCGGCCAGGTCGTCGGCGGTGGGCGGCTGCGGGTCGGACCACGGCAGCCAGATGACGGCGGCCGGGTCGAGCTCGCGGATCACGCGCATGCCGTCGAGGTGCCCGCACCAGGCGACCCGCGGCGTGCGCGGCGCCGCGGCGACGACCGCGTGGGCGGCGGCGGCCGGATCCCCTGACGCCATGTCGATCACGAGCTCGACGTCGGTGCCCGCGAGGAGCTCGAGCGCCTCGGCCAGCAGCGGGATCCGTGAGGAGCCGCCGCCGAGCGCCCGCGCGTCAGCGAGGTCGAGGTCCGCGATCCGCGCGTCGACGCCCCAGAGGCGCTCGAGCGTGTCGTCGTGGAGGAGGACGACGTGGCCGTCGCGCGTGACGTGGACGTCGACCTCGATCGTGCGCGCTCCGGCCTCGGCCGCCGAGCGGATGGCCGTGAGCGTGTTCTCGCGGTGCCGGGAGGAGTCGCCGCGGTGGGCGGTCGCCGCGGTCATCGGGCGTCGTCCGTCGCGGACGTGGCGGGCGCGCTCGCGGTGGTGGCAGCAGGTGCAGCAGGTGCAGCAGGTGCAGCCGGTGCGACGGGCGCGGCGCCCGGCGCCCGGTCCGGCACGAGGATCCCGTCCCGGTAGTGCCGCACCTCGCGGAGCGTCACGGTGCCGGCCTCGCCGATCGCGGGCGCGGATCCGGTGACGAGCGCGCGCACCTCCACGCCGCCTGCGTCGAGCACGAGCTCCTGGAAGTGGCCGTGCGGCAGCACGCGTCGGACGACCACGGAGGTCGCGTCGGCCGCGGGCTGGGACCCGCGCGGCGCGTAGTCGACGTCCTCCGGGCGGACCGCCCAGACGTCGGCGTCGGCCGAGGTCGGGACGAAGGCCGCGGGCGCGACGGCCGTGAGGGTCTCGGGCGTCGTGCCCTGCAGGCGCGGCGCGGGCAGCAGGTTAATGCTGCCGATGAACGACGCGACCACGAGGGTCCGCGGCCGCGCGTACAGCTCGGTGGGGGCGGAAACCTGCTCGATGCGGCCCTGGTGCATCACGGCGACGCGGTCGGAGATGGCGAGCGCCTCGTCCTGGTCGTGCGTGACCATGACCGTGGTGATCCCCAGCCGCTGCTGGATGTCGCGGATCTCCTCGCGCACCTTCACCCGCAGCTTCGCGTCGAGGTTCGACAGCGGCTCGTCGAGGAACAGCAGGTCGGGCTCCTGCACGATCGCGCGGGCGAGCGCCGCGCGCTGCTGCTCACCGCCGGAGATGTGCGCGGGCCGCGAGTGCGCGTGGTGCGCGAGGTTCACGGTCTCGAGCGCCGCCATGACCCGGCGGGCGACCTCGTCCTTGGGCAGCTTCCGCAGCGTGAGCGGGAAGGCCACGTTCTTGAAGACGGTGAGGTGCGGCCAGAGCGCGTAGTTCTGGAACACCATCGCGCTCGGCCGCTTGTCGGGGCCGGACGCCGTGACGTCGCGGCCGCCGATCACCACGGATCCGCGGTCGGGCTCGAGGAATCCGGCGATCATGCGGAGCGTGGTGGTCTTGCCGCAGCCCGACGGCCCGAGGAGCGCGACGAGCTCGCCGCGCGCGACGTCGAGGTGGAGGTCGTCGACGATGGTGCGGCCGCCGAGGTCCTTGGCGAGCCCGGCGACGACGAGGCCGGACGGGGCGGCCGTCGCGGTGCCGTCGTCGTGCGGGCGCGACGGGGCGGCGATCGTGGGGGAGGGTGCTGATGCGGTCATGGCCGGCCTAACGGATCTGGAAGCCCTCGGCCAGACGCCCGCCCATGATGTGGCGGCGGGCGAGCAGGAGGAGGGCGACGGAGGGGACGGAGAGGAGGATCGCGAACACGGCGGCGACCTGCTTCGGGTGGTTGAGGACGAGTGAGTACATCTCGGTCGGCATCGTCATGTAGACGGGTGCGCCCACGAGGTACGTGCCCTGCGCCTCGTCGAACGCGGCGAGGAACGACATGAGCACGGCCACGAGGATGCCCGGCAGCGCGAGCGGCAGGGTCACGTGCAGGAACGTCCGCACCCGCCCGGCGCCCGCGTCGCGCGCGGCCTCCTCGAGGGAGCGCGGCACGGCGCTGAAGGCTGCGGCCGGGATCCAGGTCATGAACACGACCGTGCCGATGAGCTGCACGATGACGATGCCCGTGATCGTGTTCATGAGGTGGAGCCCGTAGAACAGCGACGCCATCGACACGAAGAGCCCCATCTTGGGGAACGCGTTGGTGGCGAACAGTCCCACCAGCAGGATCCGCCGGCCCGGGAACTGGAACCGGGAGAACGCGTAGGCCGCCGGCAGGCAGACGAGCGCCGAGACGAGCACCGTGATGGGGGCGAAGTACAGCGAGTTGCGGACGGCCGCGGCGAGCTCGGCGTCCTCGAACACGACGCGCCACCAGTCGAGCGTGAGCCCGGCGGGGACGAGGCTCGGGTAGTCCCAGCTCGTCGCGAACGCGTGCACCGCGAGCCACAGGAGCGGGCCGAGGATGAAGACCGCGACGACCGCGAACAGCGCGGCCTGGATCCAGCCGCGGACGGAGAGGAGCGCGCGCATCAGACCCGGCCCTCCTTCTTCGCGGAGCGGAAGTTGGCCCGCACGTAGAGGAACGCGATGCCGGACGCGAGGACGAACACCACGACGGCCATGACGATCGACTCCTGCGGGTGGTTGAAGCCCGTGAAGTACTTCGAGATGTCGACGCCGAGCATGCTGGGCGCGTTCGGTCCCGTGAAGTACGGCACCGTGAAGGAGCCGAGCACGCCGATCGCCGTGAAGGTCGTCGCGATGACGAGCGGGATCGCGGCGAGCGGCACGAGCACGCGCGTGACGATGGCCCACGTCGATGCGCCCGCGTCGCGGGCGGCCTCGATCATGGCGTCGGGGATGCCCTGCACGCCGGACGTCGCCATGAGCGTGGCGAACGGCAGGCTGGTCCAGACGGATCCGATCACCACCGCCACGGTCGTGTAGCCCCACGTCGGCCCCTCGAGGCCGACGAGCGCGAAGACCGTGCGCACGAAGCCGTCGCCCGAGTAGAAGGTGAGGATCGCCCACGACGCGATGACGACGGGGATGAAGAGGGGCACGATCGCGAGCCCGGCGAACAGCGACGCGAGCCGGCCGCCGCGGAGGCGCAGGTTGAGCGCGATCGCGAGCGACAGGGCGATGACGATCGCGGTGGACACCACGGTCACGAGCACGGTGACGCCGAGGTCACGGAGGAACCGCGGGTCCGTGAACACGTCGACGTAGGCGTCGAACGTGCCCCACCAGCTCGTGGCGGTGCGCGTGCCGAGGCCGATCTGGGCGATCGTGCTGTTCAGCCCGCCCGTGTGGCCGAGGCTGAAGCCGATGGCGAGCACGACGGGGATCCCGACGAACACCGCGAGCAGCAGCGCGGGAGGGAGGGCGAGAGCCAGGCCGACGCCGGCGCGGCGGGTCTCCGGGGAGACCCGCCGCGCGCGGGCGGCCCGGGCGGCGGGGGCCGCCGTCCGGACGTCCGTCACTGCCCGGGGACCTTCTGGTCCCACAGGTTCGACATGTCCGACGCCATCTTGCTGTAGTAGCCGGGGCGGAGCGTCGACGGGTCGGCCGAGGCGAACTGGGCCTTGAGGTCCTCGGGCACCTGGTCGAGCGAGATCACGGGGTAGCCCGCGATGGTGCTGGCGATGATGCCCTGGCCCTCGGCGGAGAGCACGTAGTCGGCCAGCTTCTGCGCGACGTCCGCGTGCTCGGCCGTCTTCGGGATGCCGAGGAAGGACGCGCTGCCGGTGAACGCCGGGTCGGAGATCTGCGCGTACTTCACGGTCGGCGGCAGCGTGCCGGACTTCTGGGCGGTGATGACCTGGTCGCTCCAGACCGGGGCCATCTCGATGGCGCCCGTGCCGAGCAGGTCGAGCACCTGGTTGTTGCCGTTGGGGTAGACGCCGCCCTGGTACATGGAGGCGTTCAGGTCCTTGAGCTCGTCGAAGCCCGCGTCCCACGCGCTCTCGAGCGACTGGTCGTAGCCGGTCGTCATCTTCTCGCGGGTGGCGTCGTCGACGTGGGTGTCGAGGACGGTCGTGACGAAGGCCTGGCCGGATCCGCCGGTGGAGGGGGAGTTGTAGGCGAACTGGCCGGGGTTGTCCCGGATCCAGGAGAGCAGGTCCGCCAGGGTCTTCGGCGGGGTCTGCACCTTCGTGGAGTCGTAGGCGAGCAGGACGGAGGAGGCGCGATAGGGGATCCCGAAGCCGCCGCCGGACTCGACCGTCGAGTCAGGCACGGTCGCGAGGTTCGGGATGGTGTCGGCCGAGACGGGGGCGAGGAGCCCGCCGGAGCCGGCCGCAGCGGTGAAGCCCGCGTCGATGAGGTCGTAGCCGGGGTCGGATCCGCCCTGCACCGAGCTCGTGAGCGTGGCCATGGTCTGCGCGTCGTGCTCGCCGTGGAGGTCGAGCGTCGTGGTGACGGACGCACCGGGGTTCGCCTTCTCGAACGCGGGGATGATCCCGTCGTCCCAGAGGGCCTTGACGTTGGTGTCGCCGGAGATGAAGACGCGGGCGGTGCCCGACGCGTCGGTGACGGCGTGGTTCTGGGCCTGGGCCTGCGTGCTCGTGGTGGGAGCGCAGCCCGCGAGCGCGACCGCGGCGGACGCGGCGGCGGCGAGGGCGAGGAGGGAACGGCGGGGGATCACGGGTCGGGTGTCCTTCTGCTGGGGGAGCGATGCGGATCGCATCGTTTCGATGGTCGGGTCCTCCGGTGGCCCGGACGTGAACGGAACGTTGCGATCCAGGTCCCCGAGGGCGAACGGGCCTGCCGGGGAGCCTCCTGTCAATAGGGTGGGCGGCATGAGGAGGAACTCGCCGCGCACCTCCGTGACCCTCGCCGACGTCGCCGCGCTCGCGGGCGTCTCCACCTCCACGGCGTCGCTCGCGTACCGCAGCACCGGCTCGATCACGCCGGCCACGCGCGCCCGCATCCTGCGGGCCGCGGCCAGCATCGGCTACGCGGGGCCGGATCCCACGGCCAGGTCGCTGAAGAGCGGCCGCACCGGCATCGTGGGCGTCGTGGTCGCGGGCAGCATCCGCCGGGCGTTCCAGAACCCGGTCGCGCTCGCGACGATGGCGGGCCTCAGCGAGGCGCTCGACGAGCTCGACGTGGGCCAGCTGCTGCTGCCGGGCCGCCGCGAGCCGCGCGAGGGATCCGCGCCCCTGCTCGAGGGCATGCCGGTCGACGCCGTGGTGTTCCTCACCCGCGGCGAGGAGGTGGACGCGCTCCTGCCCGGGCTGCGCGCGCCGGATCCCCATGGTCGGCGTCGAGGGACCGCACGGCGCGGGCGTCGCCGTGGTCGACATCGACGACGCCCGCGGGATGGGCGAGCTCGCCCGCCACGTGCGCGCCCTCGGCCACCGCCACGTCGCCGTGCTGATGCGCACCACCCGCATCGAGGAGGACGGTCCGCCCGGCCCCGTGCTGCCCGTCGGCCGCGACCTCGAGGACATCGTCAACCGCACGATCCGCGAGCGGCTCCGCGCCGCGTGGAGCGTCTTCCCGGACGCCGTCCGCGTGGAGGCGGGCGGGCGTGACCTCGAGGCGGGGGAGCGGGCCGCCGGCGTGCTACTCGACCTGCCGTCGCGGCCGACGGCGATCCTCGCCCAGAACGACATGCTCGCCGCGAGCGCCATCCGCGCCGCGACCGCCCGCGGGCTGCGCGTGCCGGAGGACCTCACGGTCACGGGCTTCGACGGCGCGCACCTGCCGTGGCTCGAGCGCCGCCTCACCACCGTCGAGCAGCCGCTGCACGACCGCGGCATGCGCGCCGGGCGCATGGTCGGCGAGCTGCTCGCCGGCCGGGCGCCGGCGAGCGTCGTCCTCCCGGTGCACGTGCGGATCGGCGAGACGGCCGCGGCGCCCGCCTGATCCGGGCTACCGTCCCGCGGGATCCGTCACGAAGTCGATGAGCTGCTCCACGCGGCCGAGGAGCGCCGGCTCCAGGTCCTGGTACGAGCGCACCTGCCCGAGGATCCGCTGCCACGCCCGCGCGATGTCCGCCTGCTCGTCGTGCGGCCAGCCGAGCGCGGCGCAGATGCCGTGCTTCCACTCGACGCTCCGCGGGATGACGGGCCACTCGCGGAGGCCGAGACGCCCGGGCTTCACCGACTGCCAGACGTCCACGTAGGGGTGCCCGACCACGAGCGCGTGCGCGCGGTGCGGCCCGCGCGCGACGGCCTCGGCGATGCGGCTCTCCTTGGATCCCGGCACCAGGTGGTCGACGAGCACGCCGACGCGCCGACCGCGGCCGGGCCGGAAGCGGTCGAGCTCCTCGTCGAGGTGGTCGACGCCCTCGAGGTACTCCACGACGACGCCCTCGATGCGGAGGTCCTCGCCCCACACCTTCTCTACGAGCTCGGCGTCGTGCCTACCCTCCACGAAGATCCGGCTGGGCAGCGCCACGCGGGCCTTGGCGTCGGCGACCGCGAGCGACCCGGACGCCGTCCGCGCGCGGCCGGCGGGCGCGGCGCGGGCCACGCGGAGCGCGACGGGCTCGCCCTCGAGCAGGAAGGAACCGCCGAGCGGGAACGTGCGCTGCTTCCGACGGAAGTCCTCGAGCACGACCATGCCGGACTCGACGCGCACGATCGCGCCGCAGAACCCGGTGGACAGCTCCTCGACCACGAGGTCGCGCGTCGCGTCCTGCGGCCGCGGGGCCTTCTTCGCGGGCCCGCGCCAGCCGGCGGCGAGCACGTCCTGTCCGTAGCGGTCGTCGTCGAAGGGGGGCGGAGTCATCCTCCGAGGCTCTCACGGGACGCGTCGCGCACCCGGTCGACGAGCCGACGCCACGGGCCGTCGACGGCGGCCTCGCCGAGGCGGGCCTCCCGGTCGCCCGCGCGCACGAGGTAGACGAAGCGGTCCGCGCCGGGAGCCGGCGCGACGAGCTCGTCCCACGGACACGCGTCGACGAGCGCGCTCCAGTCGGCCACGCCGTCCGCGTCGTCGTCCACGCGCACCGACCAGGTGCGGGTCATGCCCGCCACCCCGCCCGTGCGCGACACGGCGATCTCCACCTAGACCTCGATCCCGACGCCCTCCCACGCCGCCTGGACCGCGGCGACCTCGGACGCGTCCTCACCGTACCGCGCCGACGCGGCCTCGACAGTGGCCCCGGCGAAGGCCGCGAAGTCGGGGTCGGCGCGCACGGCGCCGGACTCGATCACGTCGTACCAGACGCGGCCCGCGCCCTCCCAGGCCGCGCCGCCGATGGCCGTGGCCGCGAGGAAGAACGCGCGGTTCGGGATCCCCGAGTTGATGTGCACCCCGCCGTTGTCCTCCTGCGTCTCCACGTAGTCGTCCATGTGCCCGGGCTGCGGGTCCTTCCCCAGCACGTCGTCGTCGTACGCGGTGCCGGGCGCGCGCATCGAGCGGAGCGCGAGGCCCGTCGACCGCTCCAGGAACAGCTCCGCGCCCACCAGCCACGTGGCCTCGTCCGCCGTCTGCCCGAGCGCGTGCTGCTCCACGAGCACGCCGAACACGTCGGAGACGGACTCGTTGAGCGCGCCCGACTGCCCCTGGTAGACGAGGCCGAGCGTCAGCTCGGTGACCCCGTGCGTCAGCTCGTGGCCGATGACCGTGAGCGACCGCGTGAAGGGCGCGAACACCTCGCCGTCGCCGTCGCCGAA
The DNA here is from genome assembly GCF_000069225.1 of Clavibacter sepedonicus. Classification (GTDB taxonomy): domain Bacteria; phylum Actinomycetota; class Actinomycetes; order Actinomycetales; family Microbacteriaceae; genus Clavibacter; species Clavibacter sepedonicus. The sequence goes on from NC_010407.1 coordinate 1,405,547, forward strand.
GACCATGCGGGTGCCGTCCCAGAACGCGTTGTCGTACTCCTCGCCGTAGTGCACGGTCGCGAGCAGCGGCAGGCCGCGGTCGTCGAGCGACTCCCGGCCGTAGACCTCGGAGAAGAGCGCGTACGTGGCGCCGAGTCCCGCGTAGGCCTCGTCGACCTCGGCGTCGCCCGTGTCGGCGTCGCCCTCGACACGCACCGTGCGGCCCGGCAGCTCCTCGCGGTTCCCGGCGTCGGAGACGGTGCGGTGGATCCCCGACGGGTCCCTGTCCGCGAGCGCCGATGCGTCCGGCTCTGCGCCCGGCCCGCGTCGGTCGTGGATGAGCGGCCCCTGGTCGCGGAGCGCGCGGCGGGCCGCCTGCCGGGCGGCGGACAGGCGGTCGGGGTCGGCCTCGGCGAGGCGGGTCAGCAGGTACGGCGGGAGGATGGTGCGTCTCATGACCCGAGACTCGCACGGGGCGGCGACATCGTCACGGGCCGCGGTGGATCCGGCGCAGGGGTCCCGCCACCGCGTGCCATGCCGTACGGTTCGTCAGGTCGTCCAGCGGTACCCGAGCTCCGGCCGGCCCGGCGTCCCGTACCGCGGCACCCGCTCCACCTGGCCCACGTCGGCGAGGTACTCGAGGTACCGGCGCGCGGTCACGCGCGACACGTCGAGCGCGCCCGAGACCTCCGCCGCCGAGACGCCGCCGCCGAGACGCCGCCGCCGAGACGCCGTCGGCGCCGCTCCGTCGCCCCGCGTGATCCCGCGCACGAGGTCGAGCGTCTCCGCCGACATGCCCTTGGGCAGCCGGGCGTCGGACGCGGGGGAGCGCAGCGCGGCGAGCGCCCGGTCCACCTGCAGCTGCGTGGTGCTGCCGCTGCCCGCGCCGAGGCCCTCGCGGTAGCCGACGTAGGCCGCCATCTTCTCGGCGAAGGCCGCGAACGTGAACGGCTTGATGAGGTACTGCACGATGCCCGCGGTCACCGAGCTGCGCACGACGGCCTGGTCGCGCACCGCGGTCACGGCGACGACGTCGGTCGCGCGCCCCGCAGCCCGCAAGCGGCGGCAGACCTCGAGGCCGTGCATGTCGGGCAGCGTCATGTCGAGCAGCACCAGGTCGATCCCCTCGGGCCCGGCCTCCGCGACGAGCCGCAGCGCCTCGCCGCCGGTGTGCGCGACGCCCGCCACCTCGAAGCCCTCGAGCCGCCCGACGTAGAGGGCGTGGGCCTCGGCGGTCAGCGTGTCGTCGTCGACGACCAGCACGCGGATCACGCGCGCACCCCGCCGTCGCGGGCGTCGGCGTCGTCACGGTCCGCGTCCGCGTCCGCGTCTACTCCGTCGGCGACGTGCGCGACCGGATCCGCGGGCAGCACGACCCGCACGCGCGCCCCGCCCAGCCGCGCGTCGGCGTCGCCGACCTCGACCCGCCCGCCGAGCCGGGCGGCCGAGCGCGCCACGAGCGCGAGGCCCACCCCGCGCGGCCCCGCGTCGCCCGATTTGGTCGTGACCCCGAACTCCAGGACGCGCGGCCGCACCGCCGGATCCACGCCCGGCCCGTCGTCCGCCACCTCGACGACGAGCCCGCCCGCGTCGGTCCGCGACAGCGACAGCTCCACGCGTCCGCGGTCGTCCCCGCGCGCTGTGGCGGCGGACGGGTCCGCCGCCGCATCGATGGCGTTGTCGACGAGGTTCCCGACGATCGTCACGAGCTCGGTCGCGGGCACGCCCGGGTCGCCCGTGCCGTCGGCCACGCGGACGGACAGCGCCACCCCGCGCTCGGCCGCCTGCGCCGTCTTGCCGCGCACGAGCGCCCGCACGACGGGATCCGCGTCCTCCGCCAACCCGCCCTCGGACGCGCGCCGATCCGTCTCGAGCTCCGACGCCGCGAGGTCGAGCGCCTCGCGCGGCCGCTCCAGCTCGATGAGCGACACGATCGTGTGCAGCCGGTTCGCGAACTCGTGCGTCTGCGCCCGCATGGCGTCCGAGAGGGTCCGGAGCGTCGCGAGCTCGCCCGACAGGCGCTGGATCTCCGTCCGGTCGCGCAGCGTCGTCACCGTCCCGAGCCGCGCCGCGCTCCCGGTGCGTCCGGTGGGCAGCGCGGGCCGCTGCGTCACGACGAGCACGCGCCCGCTGGGCAGGTGCACGACCTCGTCGGCCGTCCTCCCGTCGACGAGCAGCCGCTCGATGGCCGGCGGCAGGCCCAGCGTGCGGATCCCCACCGGCCCGGCAGCCGGATCCAGCTCGAGGTCGAGTAGCTCGGCCGCCTGGTCATTGTGGAGCACGAGCCGCCGGTCGCGGTCGACGAGCACGATCCCCTCGCCGACCGAGTGCAGCACCGACTCGTAGTACGCGAGCATGCGCGCCATCTCCTCGGGTCCGAGGCCCCACGTGGTCCGCTCGAGCGACCGGCTGAGGAGCACGGCGCCGGCCGCGAGCAGGAGCGCCAGCGCCGCGACCGTGCCCACGAGTCCCGGGATTTTGGCGCCGAGCACCTCGGTGACGCGCTCCACAGTGACGCCGGCGGCGACCAGCCCCACGATGCCGCCGTCCGCGTCGCGCACGGGGACGACGGCGCGCACGCTCGGCCCGAGCGTCCCGGTGAAGGTCTCGGTCATCGAGCGGCCGGCGAGCGCGGGTCCGGTGGTGCCGAGGTACCTGCGGCCGATCTCGTCGGGGTCGGGGTGGGTCACGCGGACGGTGTCGCGGTCCATGATCGTGACGAAGTCGACCCCGGTGTCGCGCGTCACGTCGAGCGAGTAGTCGAGGAGGGCGCCCGTGGGATCCGCGGATGCGAGCCCCTCGGCCACCCGCGGCGAGTCGGCCACGGTGGTCGCGACGGCGAGGCTCCGGTCGGCCGCCGCCTGCTCGGCGCGCTGCCGCGAGTCCGACCACAGGGCCGCGGTGGCGACCAGGGCGACCAGCAGCAGGATCGCGAGCTGGACGACCAGCAGCCGCGCGGCGATCCCGCGGGGGAGGCCCATTCGCAGGCGTCCCGTCCGCGGGCGGCGCGTGCGGCGGGGCCGGTCGGCGAGCGCGCGTCGCGCCATGCTGCCTCCTCGCGTCCGCGGCCGGCACCCGGCAGGAACATTATGAACACAACGCCGGAGCGCTCCCACGCGTGGGCCATCCTGGCGGAGTCCGCCTGCCGCACCCGTGCGCCGGCGCCGCTCACGAGACAAGGACGTCCCATGACCAACCCCATCGCCGCGCTCCGTCGCCTGGACCGGCAGCACTACCTCTACATCGCGGTCATCATCGCGGTGCTCCTCGGCATCACCGTCGGGCTCGTCGCCCCCGACGTGGGCGTGGCCCTGAAGCCCATCGGCGACGCGTTCGTCGCCCTCATCAAGATGATGATCGCGCCGATCATCTCCTGCACCATCGTCCTCGGCGTCGGCTCGGTCGCGAAGGCCGCGACGGTCGGCCGCGTCGGCGGGATCGCGCTCCTCTACTTCATCGTCATGTCGACCTTCGCGCTCGCGATCGGCCTCGTGGTGGGCAACCTCATCCACCCGGGCGACGGCCTCGACCTCAGCGGCCTGCGCGCTCCGGCCGGCTCGACGGAGGCCACGGGCGAGACGGACTTCCTCCTCTCGATCATCCCAACGTCCCTGCTGTCGTCGCTCACTTCGGGCAGCATCCTGCAGACGCTGTTCGTGGCGCTGCTCGTCGGCTTCGCGCTGCAGCAGCTGGGGAAGCGCGGCGAGCCCGTGCTCGAGGGGATCCGGAACATCCAGATCCTCGTGTTCCGCATCCTCAGCATGGTGATGTGGGTGGCCCCGGTCGGCGCGTTCGGCGCCATCGCGGCGGTCGTCGGCGCCACCGGGTTCCAGGCGGTCATCAGCCTCGCGACCCTCATGATCGGCTTCTACATCACGTGCGCGCTGTTCATCGTCGTCGTCCTCGGCTCGCTGCTGTGGCTCGTCGCCCGCATCAGCATCTTCAAGCTGATGCGGTACCTGGGCCGCGAGTACCTGCTCATCGTGTCCACGTCCTCCTCCGAGGTCGCGCTGCCCCGGCTCATCGCGAAGATGGAGCACGTGGGCGTCTCGAAGCCCGTCGTCGGCATCACGGTGCCCACGGGCTACTCGTTCAACCTCGACGGCACGGCCATCTACCTCACGATGGCGTCGCTGTTCATCGCGAACGCGCTCGGCAGCCCCCTGGCGCTCGGCGAGCAGGTCTCGCTGCTGGTCTTCATGATCATCGCGTCCAAGGGCGCCGCGGGCGTCACCGGCGCCGGCCTCGCGACCCTCGCGGGCGGCCTGCAGTCGCACCGGCCGGACCTCGTGGACGGCGTCGGCCTCATCGTCGGCATCGACCGGTTCATGTCGGAGGCCCGCGCCCTCACGAACTTCACCGGCAACGCGGTCGCCACGCTCCTCGTCGGCACGTGGACGCGCGGCATCGACGCCGACCGCGTCGCCCTCGTCCTCGGCGGAGGCGACCCCTTCGACGAGAAGAGCATGGGCACCGAGCACGAGGCCGAGCTGAAGGCCCCGGCGGAGGCCCTGGAGGCCGACGTCACGCGCGCAGGCGACCTCGGCGACGAGCCGCGCACCTCCACCCGCTGACCCGGACCGGGGCCACGCCCGGGTGCCGCCCACCGTGGTCCCGGCCGTGTCCGATCCGTTACGCTGTCAGGTCACAGGAGGTACGACCATGGATGGACGCGAAGAGGGTCACGGCGCCACGCGCGTGCCCGAGCAGTACACGAGCACGGACACCACGGCGACCTTCCGCGATGAGCTCGGGGCAGCGCTCGCCGGCCTCGACGGCGCCGTCTCCGCCGAGGAGAAGGACGCCGTCACGGCGCTCCCGTCGGGATCCGCCCTCCTCGTCGTCCGCCGCGGCCCCAACCAGGGCGCGCGCTTCCTCCTCGACGCCGACGTGACGGTGGCCGGCCGCCACCCCGACGCCGACATCTTCCTCGACGACGTCACCGTGTCCCGCCGGCACGCGGAGTTCGTGCGCCAGGGCACGTCGTTCCAGGTCAAGGACCTCGGCTCGCTCAACGGCACCTACTTCGACGGCGTGCGGATCGACACCGCGCTCCTCCAGGACGGCGCGGAGGTGCAGGTCGGCAAGTTCCGCCTCACGTTCTACGCATCCCGCACCGACCTCGTCGGCCGGACCGCCGAGTAGTGCCGGCGTCCGCCGCCCGGTCGACGCCAGCCCGCACCCCCGGTCTCCTCAGCATCGGGCAGGTGCTGGCGCGCCTCACGCCGGAGTTCCCCGATCTCACCAACAGCAAGGTCCGCTTCCTCGAGGAGCAGGGACTCGTCCAGCCGTCCCGCACGGAGTCCGGCTACCGCAAGTTCAGCCCCGCCGACGTCGAGCGCCTCCGCACCGTCCTCGGGATGCAGCGGGACCACTACCTCCCGCTCAAGGTCATCCGCTCCTACCTGCACGACCTCGACGCCGGGCTCTCGCCCGCGCTCCCCGGCGGCGCGCCCGTCCCCTCCGTCTCCATGCTCGACCAGGAGCGCCGCTACAGCCGTGCCGAGCTCGTGCGCGAGTCCGGCGCCACCGCCTCGCTCCTCGGCGACGCCATCACGGCCGGCGTGCTCATGCCCGCCGAGGCGTACGGCGAGGAGGCGCTGCAGGTGATGCGCGCGCTCGTCGAGCTGCAGCGCACCGGCATCGAGCCGCGCCACCTCCGCGGCTTCCGCCAGGCGGCGGAGCGCGAGCTGAGCCTCATCGAGTCGGCCCTGGTGCCCGTGTCCCGCCGCCGCGACGCGTCCAGCCGCGCGCACGCCGCGGAGCTGGCGCGCGAGATCGCCACGCAGCTCGAGGTCGTCCGGGGGAGCCTCATCCGGTCCGCGCTCGGCCGGCTCTCGTCCTGAGATCGCGCTCGCGGGGACGGGCGCGGCCGGTAGGCTGACGTGTCCGCACGGGGACGTCCGCACGCCGGACGGATCCGTCGGGACCGGTCGATGCGCACCCCCGACGGGGGCGCGGCGGAGGGCCGGGACGACACGCCGGGCGCTTCCGCCGGATGTCGTTGATCGGGCCCGCGGGCCCCGCTACCGTGAGAACACGATCCCGACGAACCGACCCGAGCAGCGCGCGAACCCCACCGGGGCGAGCGCTGAGGGGTGGAAGGCAGAACGATGAGCGACTCCACCCCGGACTCCGGGCGCTACGACCTCGGTCTGCTCTTCACCGACGGCCTCCCCGAGATGGACGCGAGCGCGGGCTACCGCGGCGCCGTCGCCGCCCGGGCCGCGGGGATCACCTACCGCCAGCTCGACTACTGGGCCCGCACCGGCCTCGTCGAGCCCACCGTCCGCGGGGCCTCCGGCTCCGGCACGCAGCGCCTCTACGGCTTCCGCGACATCCTCGTCCTCAAGCTCGTCAAGCGCCTCCTCGACACCGGCATCTCCCTGCAGCAGATCCGCACCGCCGTGAACCAGCTCCGCGAGTCCGGCGTCGTCGACCTCGCGCAGACCACCCTCATGAGCGACGGCGCCAGCGTCTACCTCTGCACCAGCAACGACGAGGTCATCGACCTCGTCAGCCGCGGCCAGGGCGTCTTCGGCATCGCCGTCGGCAAGGTCCTCCGCGAGGTCGAGCACTCCCTCGTCGAGATCGACACGCAGACCGTTGACCCCACCGACGAGCTGGCTGCCCGCCGCGCCGTCAAGGCGTCCTAGGCCGGACGCCCGCTCCACCCGCCGACGCCCCGCCTCGGGCAGCGGCACGGGTCGCCCGCGAGCTGGGCGCGCAGCGGGGTCGTTCCCGTTCATCGGTGCGCGATCAGGGCCTCATCCGAGAGGGGGCCGAGCGCATCCGCCTCGGACGATGAACGCCGCCCCTCGAGGAGGAGCGGCGTCCGGGGAGCGAGCGGATCAGCGCGCGGCGTTCTCCGCGTAGTCGCCGATCTTCGCCGTGCGCATGATGCGCTCGAGCAGCTGGTCGAAGTTGCGCGCCATCTCCTGCGCGCTCTCGCCGGGCCACACGTGCAGCGGCTTGGCAGCACCCTGCGCCTGCTGGAGCGACGTGCGCTCGGGGAGCTGCGGGCTCAGCACGAGCGGGCCGAACATGTCGCGGAGCTCCTTGATGCGGAACTGGTGCTCCAGCGACTGGACGCGCGCGCGATTGACGATGATGCCGAGGGGCTGCAGGCGCGGCGAGAGGCCGCGGCGGATCTCCTCGATCGCGCGGAGCGCCCGGTCAGCCGCGGCGACGGAGAAGAGGCCGGGCTCGGTGACCACGGTGACCCGGTCGCTGGCCGCCCACGCGGTGCGCGTGAGGGCGTTGAGGGAGGGCGCGCAGTCGATGAGCACGAGGTCGTAGTCGGCCTCGACGTTGGCGAGCGCCTCCTCGAGCTTCCAGATGTCGCGGATGCTGGGGTGCGGGCCGTCGAAGTTGATGGCCGACGGGCTGCCGATCATGACGTCGATGGTGCCGGAGCGGCCCTTGGTCCAGCCGCTCGGCGCGATGGCCGCGCGGACGATCTTCTCCTTGGGCGAGGCGAGGACGTCGGCCACGTTGAGGTGGCCGGCGACCTGGATGTCCATGCCCGTGGACACGTCGGCCTGCGGATCGAGGTCGACCACGAGGGTCCTCAAGCCGCGGGAGAAGGCGGCGGACGCCAGTCCCAGGGTCACTGTGGTCTTTCCCACGCCCCCCTTGAGGGAGCTGACGCTCAGTACATGCACGTGGGAAAGGCTACCGTCGATACTCTGGGAAGACCTAAACGCGTGGGTCCCGAAGCCCCCTCGACGGAAGGCCCCGCCATGTTCGAGAAGATCCTCGTCGCCAATCGCGGGGAGATCGCGATCCGCGCGTTCCGCGCCGCCGTCGAGCTCGGCGCCCGCACCGTGGCGGTCTATCCGCACGAGGACCGGCACTCGCAGCACCGCCTCAAGGCCGATGAGGCGTACCTGAACCGCGAGGAGGGCCACCCCGTCCGGGCGTACCTCGACGTCGACGAGATCATCCGCGTGGCGCTCGAGTGCGGCGCCGACGCCATCTACCCGGGCTACGGGTTCCTGTCCGAGAACCCCGACCTCGCGCGCGCGGCGGCCGCCAACGGGATCGTCTTCATCGGCCCCGACGCCGGCGTGCTGGAGATGGCCGGCAACAAGGTCACGGCGAAGGAGCACGCGACCGCCGCCGGCGTCCCCGTGCTCGCGTCGACGCCGCCGTCGACCGACGTGGGGCTGCTGCTCGAGCAGGCCGAGGGGATCGGGTTCCCGATCTTCGCCAAGGCCGTCGCGGGCGGCGGCGGTCGCGGCATGCGGCGCGTGGAGCGCCCGGAGGACCTCGAGGAGGCGCTGCGGGCCGCGATGCGCGAGGCGGACAGCGCCTTCGGTGACCCGACCATGTTCCTCGAGCAGGCCGTCCTCCGGCCCCGGCACATCGAGGTGCAGATCCTCGCCGACGCCACGGGGGAGACCGTGCACCTCTTCGAGCGCGACTGCTCGGTGCAGCGCCGGCACCAGAAGGTCGTGGAGATCGCGCCGGCGCCGAACCTGGATCCGGCGATCCGCGACGCCATGCACGCGCACGCCGTCGCGTTCGCCCGGAGCATCGGCTACGTGAACGCCGGCACGGTCGAGTTCCTGCTCGACACCGACGGGCCGCGCGCCGGGCAGCACGTCTTCATCGAGATGAACCCGCGCATCCAGGTCGAGCACACGGTGACCGAGGAGGTCACCGACGTGGACCTGGTGCAGTCGCAGATGCGCATCGCGGCGGGGGAGTCACTCGCCGAGCTGGGCCTCCGCCAGGACGCGATCGTGCTGCGCGGCGCGGCGCTGCAGTGCCGCATCACGACCGAGGACCCCGCGCAGGGCTTCCGGCCGGACACCGGCAAGATCACGACCTACCGCTCGCCGGGCGGCGGCGGGATCCGCATCGACGGCGGCACGGTCGCGACCGGCGCGCAGATCAGCCCCCACTTCGACTCGATGCTCGCGAAGCTCACCTGCTGCGGGCGCGACTTCCCGGCGGCCGTGACGCGTGCCAAGCGCGCGCTGGCCGAGTTCCGGATCCGCGGCGTCTCCACCAACATCCCGTTCCTCCAGGGCGTGCTCGACGACCCGGACTTCCAGGCGGGCGACATCAGCACGTCCTTCATCGACGAGCGGCCGGGACTCGTGCGCAGCAACGTGTCCAAGGACCGCGGCACGAAGATCCTCAACTGGCTCGCCGACGTCACCGTCAACCAGCCGAACGGGCCGCGCACCGCGGTCGTCCGGCCCGCCGACAAGCTGCCCGACGTCGACCTCCGGCTGCCGGCGCCCGCCGGATCCCGGCAGCGGCTCCTCGAGCTCGGGCCGCGCGGCTTCGCCGACGCCCTCCGCGCGCAGACCGCCCTCGCGGTCACCGAGACGACGTTCCGCGACGCCCACCAGTCGCTGCTCGCCACCCGCGTGCGCACCCGCGACCTGGTGGCGGTCGCCCCGTACGTCGCCCGCACGACGCCCGAGCTCCTCTCGGTGGAGGCGTGGGGCGGCGCCACCTACGACGTCGCGCTGCGCTTCCTCGGCGAGGACCCGTGGGAGCGGCTCGCGTCGCTGCGCGAGGCGCTGCCGAACGTCGCGATCCAGATGCTGCTGCGCGGCGCCAACACCGTCGGCTACACGCCGTACCCCACGGAGGTCACCGACGCGTTCGTGCAGGAGGCGGCCGCGACCGGCGTCGACGTGTTCCGGATCTTCGACGCCCTCAACGACGTCGAGCGGATGCGGCCCGCCATCGACTCCGTGCTCGCCACCGGCACCACGGTCGCGGAGGTCGCCCTCTGCTACACGGGCAACCTGCTCGATCCGGCCGAGGACCTCTACACGCTCGACTACTACTTGCGGCTCGCCGAGCGCAGCGTGGCCGCCGGGGCGCACATCCTCGCGATCAAGGACATGGCGGGGCTCCTCCGGCCGGCCGCCGCCGAGCGCCTCGTCACCGCGCTCCGCCGCGAGTTCGACCTGCCCGTGCACGTGCACACGCACGACACCGCGGGCGGCCAGCTCGCGACCCTGCTCGCCGCGAGCCGCGCGGGGGCCGACGCGGTCGACGTGGCGAGCGCGCCCATGTCGGGCACCACGAGCCAGCCGTCGGCGTCCGCGCTCGTCGCGGCCCTCGCCGACACCGAGCGCGACACGGGCCTCTCGCTCGACGCGGTGAGCGACCTCGAGCCGTACTGGGAGGCGGTCCGCCGCCTCTACCGGCCGTTCGAGTCCGGGCTCGCCGGCCCGACGGGTCGCGTGTACCGGCACGAGATCCCGGGCGGGCAGCTGTCCAACCTCCGGCAGCAGGCCATCGCGCTCGGCCTCGCGGACGACTTCGAGCTCATCGAGGAAATGTACGCCGCGGCCGACCGGATCCTCGGGCGCATCCCCAAGGTCACGCCGTCGTCCAAGGTGGTCGGCGACCTCGCCCTCCAGCTGGCCGCCGCGAAGGCCGACCCCGCCGACTTCGAGCGGAACCCGCAGGACTACGACATCCCCGACTCCGTGGTCGGCTTCATGGCGGGCGAGCTCGGCGACCTGCCGGGTGGCTGGCCCGAGCCGTTCCGCACGCGCGTCCTCCAGGGCCGTGACGTGCGCATCGGCGTCACGCCGCTGTCCGCCGAGGACCGCGCCGCGCTCCAGGTGCCGGGCGCCGCGCGCCGCCGCACCCTGAACCACCTCCTGTTCCCGCAGTCGACGGAGCAGTTCGAGACCATCCGCGAGCTGTTCGGCGACCTCTCCGTGCTCGACACGGACGACTACCTGCACGGCCTCCGGCCGGGGCAGGAGCACGCGGTGCGGATCAGCCGGGGCGTCGAGGTCCTCATCGGCCTCGAGGCCGTGGGCGACGCCGACGAGTCGGGCATGCGCACCGTGATGGTCGTGATGAACGGTCAGCTCCGCCCCGTGTTCGTGCGCGACCGCGGCATCGCCGTGCCCACGACCGCGGCCGAGCGCGGCGACCCGGCGAAGCCCGGCCACGTGTCGGCGCCGTTCTCCGGCGTCGTCACGCTGAAGGTCGAGGAGGGCCAGGTCGTCGCCGCCGGGCAGCCGGTCGCGTCGATCGAGGCGATGAAGATGGAGGCGGCCATCACGTCGCCCGTCGCGGGACGCGTCGCGCGCCTCGCGGTGCCGACCACCCAGCAGGTCGACGCGGGCGACCTGCTCGTCGTCGTCGAGCAGTAGGAGATGAGCCACGAGATGACCGACACCCCGCAGGACCAGCGCTACGACCTCGTGATCGTGGGGGCCGGATCCGGCAACTCGATCGTCGACGAGCGCTTCGCCGACCAGCGCGTGCTGCTCGTCGACGACGGCGAGCACTTCGGCGGCACGTGCCTCAACGCGGGCTGCATCCCCACGAAGATGCTCGTGCACGTGGCGGACGTCGCCGCGGGGACACAGGATGGTGCGGCCCTCGGGATCCGCGCGTCGGTGGACGCCGTCGACTGGCCCGCCATCAGCGCGCGCGTCTTCGGTCGCATCGACGCCATCAGCGAGGGCGGCCGCGAGTGGCGCGAGAGCGGCTCGGAGAACGTCACGCTGCTGCGCGAGAGCGTCGGCTTCGAGTCTCCCGGCGTGCTCGTCTCGGCGAGCGGCCAGCGGATCGTCGCCGACCGCGTCGTGCTCGCGGCCGGCTCCCGCCCCCGCCCGCTGCAGGCCGTCTACGCACCCGACCCGGCCATCCACGACTCCGACTCGATCATGCGCATCGCCCAGCTCCCCACGTCGCTCCTCATCGTGGGCGGCGGCTACGTGGCGGCCGAGTTCGCGCACGTCTTCAGCCACCTCGGCGTGCACGTGACGCAGGTCGCCCGATCCGCGCACCTCCTGGGCAACCTCGACGCCGACGTCTCCACGCGCTTCACCACGCTCGCGCGCACGCAGTGGGACGTCATCACCGACTGCGAGGTCGAGGAGATCGAGCGGGACGGCGACGTGCTCCGGTCACGGCTCGCCTCGGGCCACCTCGTCGAGACGGAGGCCGTGCTCGTCGCCCTCGGCCGCGTCCCCAACACCGACACGCTCGCCGTCGCGAACGCCGGCTACGACCTGCACGACGACGGCCGCATCGTGGTCGACGACCGGCAGCGCGTGCTCGCGGGCGGCGAGCCGGTGCCCGGCGTCTTTGCGCTCGGCGACATCAGCGCCGACCACCAGCTCAAGCACGTCGCCAACCACCAGGCCCGCGTGGTCCAGCACAACCTGCTGCACCCGGAGGACCTCATCGGGGGAGCGCCGGGGCCTGCGCCGCAGGCGGTCTTCTCCCGCCCGCAGATCGGCTCCTTCGGGCTCACCGAGGCGGAGGCGCGCGCGGCGGGACCCGTCGTCACCGTCGAGCAGCCCTACTCGTCCACGGCCTGGGGCTGGGCGCTCGAGGACACGACGTCGTTCTGCAAGCTCGTGGTGGATCCGCGCGACGGCGGCACCCTCCTCGGCGCGCACATCATCGGCTCGGACTCCGCGGCGCTCATCCAGCCGCTCCTCATGGCGGCGAGCCTCGGCCACCCGGTCACCGGTCTCGCCCGGGCGCAGTACTGGCCGCACCCGGCCGTGACGGAGATCGTCGAGAACGCGCTGCTCGCCGCCGAGTCCGCGGTGGCCGACTGGGCACGGGAGAATGGTGGGGGCGACGCGCCCGCGGGGGCCGGTCGATCCTGAGCCGCCGCCCGACCAGGACCCACGGAAGCAGAGAATGACTGAACGACAGATCCGCCTGTTCGGCGATCCGGTGCTGAAGACCGTCTCCTCGGAGATCCACGAGATCGACGACGGCGTGCGCGCCCTGGTCGAGGACCTCCTCGACAGCGTGCGACCGGACGGCCGCGCCGGGGTCGCCGCCGCGCAGATCGGCGTCAACCTCCGGGCCTTCAGCTACAACGTCGGGCCGGCGTTTGGCTACGTCCTCAACCCCGTCATCGAGGAGCTCCGCGGCGAGGCCGTGCTGGTCGACGAGGGCTGCCTCTCGGTGCCGGGCCTCTGGTTCCCCACCATGCGCCACCCCGAGGCCGTCATCTCGGGGCTCGACCTCGACGGGAAGCCCGTCCGCATCGAGGGCACGGGCGTCCTCGCGCAGGCCTTCCAGCATGAGGTCGACCACCTCGACGGCCTCGTCTACCTCGACCGGCTCGACAAGCAGCGCCGCCGCGAGGCCATGAAGCAGGTCCGCGAGTCCGACTGGTTCTGACGACCGCCCGACGGCCCGCGCGTGCGCGGGCCGTCGTCGTCCGTCAGTGGACCAGCGAGTGGCCCTCGGTGGTCGGGGCCGCCTCGTAGATCCGTGTGATCACGTCGGCGAAGGCGTCGAGCACCACCTGGCGCTTGATGCTGAGCTTCGGCGTGAGGTGCCCGGCCGCCTCGGTGAGCTCCACCGGCAGCACGACGAACTTCCGGATGGACTCCGCGCGCGAGACCGTGGCGTTGGCTGCGTCGACGGCCCGCTGCACCTCGGCGAGCACGGCCGGGTTCTGCGACGCCTGCTCGAGCGTCATCGAGGGGTCCTGCCCGTTGTTGCCGAGCCAGACCTTGAGCATCTCGGGATCCAGCGTGATGAGCGCCGAGATGAACGGCCGCCGGTCGCCCGCCACCACCACCTGCCCGACGAGCGGGTTCGCCCGGATGGGGTCCTCGAGCGCGGCCGGGGCGACGTTCTTGCCGCCGGCCGTGACGATGATCTCCTTCTTGCGACCCGTGATCGTGAGGTACCCGTCGGCGTCGTAGCTGCCGAGGTCGCCCGTGCGGAACCAGCCGTCGTCGAAGACCGCCGCGGTCGCCTCCTCGTCCTGCCAATACCCGTCGAAGACGTTGACGCCCTTGACCTCGATCTCGCCATCGTCCGTGATCCGCGTCGAGACCCCGGGGAGCGCCGGTCCGACGGTGCCGATCCGGAAGCCTTTGACCAGGTTCACGCTCACGGGCGCCGTGGTCTCGGTGAGGCCGTAGCCCTCGAGGATCGTGAGGCCGAGCGACCGGTAGAAGTGGCCGAGCCGGAGGCCGAGGGGCGCGGATCCGCTGACGGCGAAGCGCACCCGCCCGCCCATCGCCTGCCGGATCTTGGAGTAGACGAGCGCGTCGAAGAGCTTGTACTGCAGCTTCAGCGCGAGCGGCACGGAGCCGGCGTCCACGGCGACCGAGTGCGCGTACGCGACCTCGGCGGCCTTCCGGAAGACCTTCCCGCGGCCCGCGCCCTCGGCCTTCTGCTCCGAGGAGTTGTAGACCTTCTCGAAGACCCGCGGCACCGCGAGCAGGAACGTCGGCTTGAAGGACGCGAGCGCGGGCAGCAGCTGCATGGTGTCGGCCTGGTGCCCGGTCTTCACGCCGGCCTGCACGTTGAGGATCGAGATGAAGCGCGCGAACACGTGCGCCGTCGTGATGAAGAGCAGCGTCGAGGCGCCGACCTGCACGACCTCCTCCATCGCCACCTCGGCGTTGCGCGAGAGCTCGACGAAGTTCGCGTGCGTGAGGATGCAGCCCTTCGGTCGGCCGGTGGTGCCCGACGTGTAGATCAGTGTCGCCATGTCCGAGCCGACCGCGATGTTCCGGCGACGCTCGATCTCGGCGTCCGGCACGTCGACGCCCTGCTCGGCGGGCTTGCCCAGGTCGCCGAGGTCGATCTGCCAGACGCGGCGGACCGCGGGCAGCTCCGGGTGCACCTCGTCGAAGCGCGCGAAGTGGTCGGCCGACTCGAGGATCATCGCGACCGCGCCGGAGTCCTGCATGTTCCAGTGCACCTGGCCGGGGGAGGAGGTCTCGTAGACGGGGACGAGGACGGCTCCGGCGAAGAAGACCGCGAAGTCGACGAGCGTCCACTCGTAGCGCGTCCGGCACATCATCCCGATGCGCTCGCCCGGCTCGATCCCGGCGGAGACCAGGCCCTTGGCGAGGGCGACGACCTGGCGGTGGAACTCGGCCGCCGAGACGTCGCTCCAGCCCCCGTCCCCGTCCGGCAGCGCGAACAGCGGGGCGTCGGGGCTCGTGCGCACCCGGTGCACCAGGACGTCGGTGATGTTGTCGTCGGGTCTCGCCTCGACGACGGCGGGCATGGTGTGCTGTTCCACGGCAACTCCCTCGGTACCGGAAATGGATGTGGTCAGCTTATCGGCGGCGCCCTCCCGGGCGCTCGTCCCCGGTCGGGGGCGTCCGGCGCGTCAGTAGGATCGACTGGCGAGACAGAGGGAAGGGCCCGCGGAGTGCATGCAATAGGGATCGACATCGGCGGGACGAAGATCGCGGGAGCCGTGGTCGACGAGCTCGGCGTCATCGCGGCGGAGGAGCGCACGCCCACCGAGGCGGGTAGCCCGGACGCGATAGTCGAGGCCGTCGTCGGCATGGTCGAGTGGCTCCGCGCCCAGCACCCGGACGTCGTCGCGGTCGGCGTGGCGGCGGCCGGCTTCATCGACGCCGCGCAGTCCACCGTCTACTACGCCCCGAACATCAACTGGCGCAACGAGCCGGTGCGCGAGAAGCTGCGCGGCCGGATCGACCTCCCCATCGTCATCGAGAACGACGCGAACGCCGCCGGCTGGGCCGAGTTCCGCTACGGCGCGGGCCGGCTGGTCAGCGACATGGTCACCCTTACCATCGGCACGGGCGTGGGCGGCGCGATCGTCGCCGACGACCGGCTCTTCCGCGGCGGCTTCGGCGCGGGCGCCGAGCTCGGCCACATGCGGGTGGTGCCGGACGGCCTGCCCTGCGGGTGCGGCGCCCGCGGCTGCATCGAGCAGTACGGATCCGGTCGCGCGCTCCTGCGCACCGCCGACGAGCTGGCCGACCTCGGCGGCACGCACGGCGAGGGCCTCGCCGCCCGCCGTCGCGAGGTGGGCGCGCTCACCGGACACGACGTCAGCGACCTCATCCAGGCCGGCGATCCCGGCGCGCTCCTCGCCCTCCGCCGCCTCGGCGGCTGGCTCGGCGAGGCGGCCGCGAGCATCGGCGCGATCCTCGACCCGCAGATGTTCGTCATCGGCGGCGGCGTCGCGCAGGCGGGCGACCTCCTGCTCGACCCGATCCGCGAGGCGTACCTCGCCCACCTCCCGGCCCGCGGCTACCACCCGGAGCCCGAGTTCCGGATCGCCGAGCTCGTCAACGACGCCGGCGTCGTGGGCGCCGCAGACCTCGCCCGCCTGCACGCCGCCGCGCTCACCCACGGAGCCTGACCTCGCCGGCGTCGCCCTGCCGGGTCACGGGCCCGCGTCCGCCTATGCTGGATGCGACCCCACCCGGAAGGTGACCGACGATGTTCTACTGGTTCATGAAGAACCTGGTCGCCGGACCCCTCCTCCGGAGCACGTTCCGGCCCTGGGTCACCGGGATCGAGAACATCCCCGCCAAGGGCGGCGTGATCCTCGCGAGCAACCACCTGTCGTTCATCGACTCGGTCTTCCTGCCGCTGCTGGTCGACCGCAACCTCGTCTTCCTCGCCAAGAGCGACTACTTCACGGGCACCGGCCTCAAAGGCTGGGCCACGAAGATGTTCTTCACGGCCACCGGCATGCTCCCCATCGACCGCTCCGGCGGCAAGGCATCCGAGGCGTCGCTCAACACGGGCCTCCGTGTCCTGGCCGAGGGCCGCATGCTCGGCATCTACCCCGAGGGCACGCGTAGCCCCGACGGCCGGATGTACCGCGGGCGCACGGGCGTCGCCCGGATGATCCTCGAGGGCGACGTCCCCGTCGTCCCGATCGCGATGATCGACACCGAGAAGATCATGCCCATCGGCACCCGCATCCCGAAGGTCCGCCGGATTGGTGTGGTCATCGGCGAGCCGCTAGATTTCAGTAGGTTCGCCGGCCTCGAGGGAGACCGCTTCATCCTCCGCTCCATCACCGACGAGATCATGTACGAGCTCTCGAGGCTGAGCGGCCAGGAGTACGTCGACGTCTACGCGACCTCGGTCAAGGAGAAGCGCGCGAGCGCGTCCCGCTGACCGACGCCCGCACCGCCTCCACCGCGCACCACGCGCACGACACGAACCGGGATCCCACCGTGGCCTCTGAGCACCTCGTCCCCGCCCATCCCGACGTCCTCGCCGGCCTCGACCACTGGCGCACGCTCGAGGTCAAGCAGCAGCCGCAGTGGCCGGACGCCGCCGCCGTCCACGCCGCGTCCGCCGAGATCGCGCTGCTGCCGCCCCTGGTCTTCGCCGGCGAGGTCGACCTGCTGCGCTCGCGCCTCGCCGCTGCAGCCGACGGACGCGCGTTCCTCCTGCAGGGCGGCGACTGCGCCGAGACCTTCGCGGGCGCGACCGCCGACGCCATCCGCAACCGCGTGAAGACGGTGCTGCAGATGGCCGTGGTCCTCACGTACGGCGCAGCCATGCCCGTCGTGAAGATGGGCCGCATGGCCGGGCAGTTCGCCAAGCCGCGCTCGAGCGACACCGAGACGCGCGGCGACCTCACGCTGCCCGCGTACCGCGGTGACATCGTCAACGGCTACGACTTCACGCCCGAGTCGCGCGCGGCGGATCCTGCCCGACTCGTGAAGGGGTACCACACGGCCGCCTCGACGCTGAACCTCATCCGCGCCTTCACGCAGGGCGGCTTCGCCGACCTCCGCGAGGTGCACAGCTGGAACAAGGGCTTCGCCGCGAACCCCGCCAACCAGCGCTACGAGCAGCTCGCCCGCGACATCGACCGCGCCATCAAGTTCATGGAGGCCGCAGGCGCCGACTTCGACGACCTCAAGCGCGTCGAGTTCTACACCGGGCACGAGGGCCTCCTCATGGACTACGAGCGCCCCATGACGCGCATCGACTCGCGTACCGGCACGCCGTACAACACGTCGGCGCACTTCATCTGGATCGGAGAGCGCACGCGCGAGCTCGACGGCGCGCACGTTGACTTCCTCTCGCGCGTCCGCAACCCGCTGGGCGTCAAGCTCGGGCCGTCGACGACGCCGGAGACCGTGCACAAGCTCATCGAGAAGCTCGACCCGGAGCGGGAGCCCGGCCGCCTCACCTTCATCACGCGCATGGGCGCGGGGAGGATCCGCGACGCGCTGCCGCCCCTGCTCGAGGCGGTCAAGGCGTCGGACGCGAACCCGCTCTGGGTCACCGACCCCATGCACGGCAACGGCCTCACCACGCCCACCGGCTACAAGACGCGACGCTTCGACGACGTCGTCGACGAGGTGCAGGGCTTCTTCCAGGCGCACCGGGCGGCGGGCACGCACCCGGGCGGCATCCACATCGAGCTCACGGGCGACGACGTCACCGAGTGCCTGGGCGGATCCGAGCACATCGACGAGGCCACCCTCGCCACCCGCTACGAGTCGCTGTGCGACCCGCGGCTCAACCACATGCAGAGCCTGGAGCTCGCCTTCCTCGTCGCCGAGGAGCTGGCCGCCGCGCGCAGCTGATCCGACGGCACGACGATGCCCCGTCCCCTGGGCGGATTCTCGTGGTCCCCGCAACACCCTGAGTTCAGGGGGTTGCGGGGATCGTGGTTTCGGGTGAGTTGCGGCGGGAGTTCTTCGAGGTACTGGACCGGGTCGATGGCAGCATCACGGCTGCTGCGGCTGTGGTCGGGGTGAGTCGGAACACCGCGTACGGGTGGGCGCGCACGGCTGGTGTGCGTGGGCGCGGGAAGTCCGGTACAGCGGGGCATCCAGGGCGTGGCGAGTACGAGCGGCTCCGCGTGGAGGGGATGTCCCGGCGGGTAGCCGCGTCGCGGGTCGGTGTGCATGAGCGCACTGCGCAGGACTGGGACCGCGGCTGGATGAAGCGGGGCAGTGTTCGGATTCATGCTGATGGTCGGCGGATCGAGTACAACACCGGGATGGCTACGGTCACGGGACCGCGTCTGCCCGCTGTCGACGCTGTTCTGCATCCGCGGTTCCTGACCGTGATCGAGCGGGAGACGATCGCGGATCTGCGCCGTCAGGACCTGTCGCTGCGCGCGATCGGGCGGGTTCTGGGTCGGCCGGCATCGACGATCAAACGCGAGCTCGATGCCCGCACGGTCGCGGGGACCTACCAGCCCCACGCGGCGCACCGGGCCTGGGCAGCGAGCCGCTCTCGTCCGAAGCGGGCGAAGCTCGCTCAGGACGGGCCGCTGCGGGACTACGTCGCACGCAAGCTGATGCTGCGCTGGTCACCGGAGCAGATCTCCCGCCTGCTGGTTCGGGAGTTCCCGGGCGAGGAGAGTATGCGGGTGAGCACGGAGACGATCTACCAAGCGATCTACGTCCAGGCCCGCGGCGGACTGCGCCGCGAAGTCGCCGACGCGTTACGCACCGGCCGCACCCGCCGCAGACCCCGCACCCGCCCAGAGCATCGCACTCAACGGTTCGTGGACCCGATGGTCATGATCGCTGACCGGCCCGCGGAGATCGAGGACCGGGCAGTCCCTGGGCATTGGGAGGGTGATCTGATCGTCGGCACGAGCTCACAGTCCGCGATCGTGACTCTGGTCGAACGCACCACCCGCTACGTCATGCTCGGCCATCTCCCCGGCGGGCATACCGCCGAGGAAGTCCGTGACGTGCTCGTGCCCTTGATCAGCACCCTGCCTGCACACCTACGTGGATCGTTGACCTGGGACCAGGGCGCTGAGATGGCGAGCCACCGCCAGATCAGCATCCAGGCCGGAATCCCGGTCTATTTCTGCGATCCGCACTCACCCTGGCAACGCGGCAGCAACGAGAACACCAACGGACTCCTGCGCCAGTACTTCCCTAAGGGCACCGATCTCGCCGCCCATACCTCCGCCGACCTCGAACATGTCGCTCAGCAGCTCAACGGCCGACCACGCAAAACGCTCGACTGGGACACCCCAGCCGAGCGAATGCGTGCTCTACTGACAACCATCTAAATCATCAGGTGTTGCGACGACCACGAGAATCCGCCCTCGGAGGTGGCGGGGCATCGCCATGCGCGCCGAGGCGGATCAGCCGGAGGCGGTGATCCCGAGGTTGACGGTGGACCCACGGCGGACCATGGCCCCAGCATCCGGGGTCGCCGACGCGACCTTCGTGATGCTGTCGGGCAGGGCGTCCCAGAAGGCGGAGTACGCGTACTTGAAGCCCGCCTTGTCGAGCTCGGCTTTCGCGCCATCGCGCGTGAGGCCGACCACCTTCGGCACCGCGACCAGGTCGGGCCCCTTGGAGATCTCGAGCCCCACCTTGCTGCCGGGGGCGTCGCCGAGTCCCGAACGCACCGGGTTCTGGTCGAGGGCGTAGACCGAGATGACCTCGCCCGCGTCGACGTCGTCGCTGAAGCTCTGCTTCCCCGGCTCGCCGACGAGCCCCGCCTGGCCGAGCGTCGCCTTGGCCTGGTCGACGGAGCGGCCGTTCACCTGGGGGATCTTGCCTGCGGCGACCACGAGGGTCACCGTCTGCTGCTCGGGGTACTGCGCTCCGACGGGGGCTCCCGACGAATCCAGCACCTGCACGACGGTGCCCTCGGCGGCGTCCCCGTACTGCCGGACGGTCGCCTCCTGCACGACGAAGGGCACGCCCTCCAACCGCGTGCGGGCGTCCGCCTCCGCAGCCCCGACCACGTCGGGCACGTCGAGGAGCCGCGGTCCGGTCGAGGCGTACACGGTCACGGTGGATCCCTGGTCGACGGGCGTCCCGGATGCCGGGACGCTGCGCGTCACGTGCCCCACCTCGACGTCCACGCTCGGCTCCTCCGCGCGCGCGACGACGAAGCCCTGCCCCTGTAGGGTCCCCGCCGCGTCGTCGACGGCCATCGCCGTGACGGAGGGCACGGGCGCGCGCGCGCCCGGGCCCTGGCCGTAGTACCAGCCCGTGCCGCCGGCGACGGCGGCGAGCATCACGACGAGGAGCGCGAGCATCCAGCCGCGCGAACGACGACGCGATCCGGCCGCCGCGAGCGCGACGACGGACTCCGGCTCGGTGCGCTCGGTCTCCTGCCGCGTCATGACGAGAGGTCCGCCCACCACCTGCGTCTCGCCGGTCGTGACGGGCGGGAGCGCGGGGGCGCTCGGGAAGACGACGGTGCGCTGGAGCGGCGCCGGGTCGCCCGACCGCGCGTCGAGCCGGTTCTGCACGGCGTAGAGCTCATCGAGGAGCGCCCGGGCGTCGCGGGGACGCTGCTCGGGGTCCCGCGCGGTCGCCCACAGCACCAGCTCGTCGAGCTCGACGGGGACGGACGCGTTGGCCGTGCTGGGGGTCGGCACCTGGTCGTTCGCGTGCTGGTAGGCGATCTGCATGGGCTGCTCGCCCTTGAACGGCTGCTCGCCCGCGAGCATCTCGTACATCATGATGCCGACCGCGTAGATGTCGCTGCGGGTGTCGGCAATGCCCCGGGTGACGAGCTCGGGGGAGAGGTAGGCGATGGTCCCGAGGAGCGCCTGCCCCGTCGCGGTGTTCGCGCTGACGGCGCGCGCGAGGCCGAAGTCGCCGATCTTGATGCGCCCGTCGTCGGCCAGCAGCACGTTCTCGGGCTTCAGGTCGCGGTGGACGATGCCGGCCTTGTGCGCGGCGGCGAGGCCCGAGAGCACGGCCTCGAGGATGTCGAGGGTCTGCTCGGGCGTCAGCCGCTCGTACTCCTGCAGCAGCTCGCGCAGCGTCATCCCGGGGAGGTACTCCATGACCAGGTACGCCATGTCCGAGTCCTGGCCCTGGTCGAACACGTTGACGACGTTGGGGTGCGCCAGCCGCGCGGCCGAGCGCGCCTCCTGGATGAAGCGGTCACGGAACGCGCTGTCGTCGGCGAGGTGGCCGTGCATCACCTTGACGGCGACGCGACGCTCGAGCCGGAGGTCGGTGGCGACGTAAACCGTCGCCATCCCGCCGCGCGCGATGCGGGACCTGACCTGGTACCGACCGTCGAGGAGACGGCCGATCATGGGGTCGGTCGGGCTGGAGGTCACTGGTCGATTCTAGGGATCGCCGGTGCCGAGGCCTCCCCGGCACACCGGTGCGCCGCCGCCCGTGTGCGCGTGCGGATCCGCGTCAGCCGATCTCGTCGAGCCACGCCCAGGCGGAGGCCTCCCACTTGGCGTAGGCATCCGGGTACGCGGAGTACTGGACGGCCTGCGCGGCCTGGGTGACGGTCATCGACTTCCATCCCGCGATGTCGAGGAGGCCGCGCGTGGCTCCGGGGTTCGGGTTGACGCTGCCGCCGAAGAAGGCGCGCGCCGCGTACACGGGGTCGTTGAGCTGAGCGGGCTGGCCCCAACCCTGGCTCGGGCGCTGCTGGAACAGCCCGATCGAGTCGCGGTCACCCCAGTCGAGGTTGCGGAGCGTCGACTCCTGCGCAGCGGTCGCGAGCGCGATGACGAGCCCGTAGTCGCTGACGCCGGCCGAGCGCCCGACCTGGACGATGACGCGCGCGTTGCTCCGCATCTCGTCGGTCATGATCGTGGTCCCGTCGAGCGACGCGACCTGCACCACGGCGGTCGACGCGTGCGGGATGGTGAGCTTGCTGCCCGCGTAGATGATGCTCGACCAGTTGAGGCCGTTGGCGTTGAGGAGGTCCTGGACGGTGACCCCGGACTTCGTCGCGATGCTGTGCAGGGTGTCGCCGGTCGCGATCGTGTACGTCCCGGAGAGGCCCTGCTTCGCGGCGGGGGATGCGCTGGTCGGGGTCGCGGGCGTCGCCGGCGCCGCGGAGGATCCCGCTCCCGGGATCGTGAGGCGGTTGCCGGGGAAGATCGTGCTCGTGGCCTGGAGGCCGTTCGCCTGGAGTACCGACGACGTCGAGACGCCGTGCTTGCCGGCGATGCCGGTCACCGTGTCGCCCGCCACGACCGTGTAGCTCGCGCTGGATCCGGTCGGCGCGGCGACGGGAGCCGCCGTCGAGGAGCCGGAGCCGGAGCCGCCGAGCGTGAGCGTCTGGCCGGGGAAGATCGTGGTCTTCCAGCCAAGGCCGTTCTGCGCGAGGACGGATGCGGTGGAGAGGCCGAACTGCCCGGCGATGCTCGAGACCGTGTCGCCCTGCTCGACGACGTACGTGGAGGGCGCGGCCACGGTGGGGGCCGCTGCCGGGGCTGCCGTCGGAGCGGCGACGCGGGGGAGCTTGGTCTGCGTCGGGCCGGACTTGGCCTTCGGCACGCGCTTGACGGGTGCGGCTTCGGCAGGTGTCGCCATGCCGAGGCTCACCGCGAGGGAGCCGACGAGCACGATGGGCATGGTCGCGAGGAGCGCCTTGGAGCGGCGATTCGCCGAGCGTCCTGTGGCGGTGTCCGAGGACCGGCTGGGGTCCCGAGGAGAGGTGGGTTCGGTCATGGGCATGCTGGTCTACTCCGGCCGTCGTGCTCGATTCCCTGATGCAGGTGTTCCACGTTAACACGCAGCGAGAGGAAAGGGCACATAAGGGACGGATGTGACTGGAGTGAACAGCGACATGCGTCTTCGGCGGATAGGCAGACGAACGGCATCGTCGAGCGCCCCGCGCCCGCACGCCCGGTGCCGACGTCGACTCAGGACGTGCCAGCATGTGAGGCGTGAACGAGCCCTATGCCGACCGTGAGTGGTTGACCGTCCCCGATCTCGTCGACCTCCTGGGTCTCACCGTCAGCCGCGTGCGCCGGCTCATCGAGGACAGGCGCCTGCTGGCGGTCCGCCTCGACGGCGTGCTCAAGGTGCCGGCCGTGTTCCTGCGCGACGGCGAGCCGCTGTCCGAGCTCCGGGGCACCGTCATCGTGCTCGGCGACAACGGCTTCACCGACGAGGAGGCCATGCACTGGCTCCTCACGGAGGAGCCCAGCCTCGGCGCGGCCCCCGTGGACGCCCTGCTCGCCGGACGCAAGGCCGAGGTGCGACGGGTCGCCCAGGCCAGCGCCTGACCCGCGTCCGCGTCCACGCCGCGTCGTGAGCGGCGACCCCGTCGCCGTCGTCTCAGGTGACGCGACGGGTGACGCTGTCGACGAGGAGCTCGAGCTGGTTCCTCGCGCGGGCCCCGATCGGTGCGTCACGCAGCGCCGCCAGGGACTCCCGCACGTAGCGCGCGATCATCCCCTCGACCTCGTCGAGGGCACCGCTCTCGCGCAGGACCGACTGGAGCGCCCGGATCTGCTCGTCGTCGAGGTCCGCATCCCCGAGGAGCGCGTCGACCGTCCGGCGCACCCCGTCCGGCAGCCGACGTCGGGCCAGCGCGATGAGGACCGTGCGCTTGCCCTCCCGGAGATCGTCGCCGCTCGGCTTCCCGGTCACGGCGCTGTCGCCGAAGACGCCGAGCACGTCATCGCGCAGCTGGAACGCGATGCCGAGCGGCAGTCCGACGGCTCGGAGCGCCGCGACCTGCTCGGGCGTCGCGCCCGCCAGGCTCGCGCCGACGACGAGCGGAGCCTCGATGCTGTACTTCGCGGACTTGTAGACGATCACGTTGTGGGCACGGGCGAGCGTGTCGTCCTCGGGGACGGTCGGCCACGCGACCTCCTCGAGCACGTCGAGGTACTGGCCGAGCGTGACCTGGGTCCGCATCGTCGCGAGCTCCGCGCGGGTGGCACGGGCGGCGGACCCGTCCGCGAGCGCCAGGAGCGAGTCGATGAGCAGCTCGTCGCTCCATCCCAGGAGGAGGTCGCCGAGGAGGGTCGCCCCGGCCTCGCCGAAGCCCGCCGACGATCCGCCCCAGCCGCTCGCCGCGTGCAGCGCCTCGAAGCGGCGGTGCGCAGCGGGACGGCCTCGCCGCGTGTCGGAGCGGTCGATGATGTCGTCGTGGATGAGGGCCGCGGCGTGGAAGATCTCGAGGCCCGCGGCGACGCCGACCACCGCGCGGTACCCCGGTCGCTCCTCGCCCTGCGGGCGTCCGGCGGGAGAGGGCTCGAGGTCGATGACCGACCGCCAGCCCCAGTAGCAGAACTGCGCGCGGAAGCGCTTCCCGCCTCTCAGCAGATCCGAGGAGAACTCCTGGATGGGCACAAGATCCGGGCTGATCTCCCGGAGTCCCGCCGCCTGCGCCGTCAGGAAGTCGTCGAGGCGGGTCTGGACGTGGCTGACGAGGCGGTCGCTTTCGGGCACCCGCCTAGCCTAGCCAGGGGCAGGGAGCTAGAATCCACAGGTGAACACCAACGCGTCGTCCCGAGCCTGAGGGGAACATGATGCCGCTTTCCGAGCAAGAGCAGCGCCTGCTGGAGGAGATGGAGCGCAGTCTCTATCGCAACGACGCAGACTTCGTGGCGACCGTCAGCGGCCGACGCAGCAGACCCAACTACACGATGGTCGTGGTCGGCGTCCTGGTCATCGTCCTCGGCATCGCTGCCCTGGCAGCAGGCGTCATCACCAAGCTGGCCATCATCGGCATCCTCGGCTTCGCGATCCCGATCATCGGGGCGCTCCTCATCTTCAGCCCGCGCGATGCGGCCGCCGATGCGTCGGCCCCGACCCCGCCCCGGGCCGCTGGCCGCGGTCCCGGCAAGCGACCCGCCTCGTCGTCCTCCTTCATGGACCGCATCAACGAGCGCTGGGAGAAGCGCCAGGGCGGTCAGGACTGACCTCCACCTGAGGCGGTCCTCCACCGCCCTCCACTCGACCCGAAGGGGCCGATCCCGAACCGGGATCGGCCCCTTCTCGTGTCCCCAGCACCATCCGCATCTCTCCCCGGCGCTCCCCGTGCGGTCCCTCGACCGCTCGCGGGGCGCTTCTGCGTGTCCGCGGCGCGCCGGTCGCGTGATTCCCCTCCACATCCCTCCCCTCGGCACAAACCCCGTATCCGCGGGCATCGGGGGACACGCGCCGCGTATTTGCCTCGCATCCCTGGCGGTGAGTGGAGGGCTGTGGAGTAAAGTGGAGCAAGTCCTGAACCACGGCCGGAGAGACAGGGGGTGTCGGTGTGTTCCTCGGCACCCATTCGCCTCGTCTCGACGACAAGGGGCGGCTCATCCTCCCCGCGAAGTTCCGCGACGAGCTCGAGGGCGGCGTCGTCATGACGCGCGGCCAGGACCGCTGCATCTACGTGTTCACGACGCGCGAGTTCGAGGAGCTGCACGACCGGATGCGCCAGGCCCCGCTCGCGAGCAAGCAGGCGCGCGACTACATGCGCGTCTTCCTGTCCGGGGCGAACGCCGAGACGCCGGACAAGCAGCACCGCATCACCATCCCGCAGGCTCTGCGCACCTACGCGGGCCTCGACCGCGAGCTCGCGGTCATCGGCGCGGGCAGCCGCGTCGAGATCTGGGACGCCGGCACGTGGGACGAGTACCTCACCGCCAACGAGAGCGCGTTCGCCGACACCGCGGAGGAGGTGATCCCCGGCCTGTTCTGACCCCGGCCCCTGACTCCCAGCCGTCCGACGCCCTGCCGCACTTCCCCGGTGGCAGGTCGGGACGGATGGGGATCAGGAGCCGCGGACAGGGCAGCGGGATGCCATGGCCCTCGACGACATCCACACCCCCGTCCTCCTCGAGCGGTGCCTCGAGCTGCTCGCCCCCGCCCTCCAGGGCGAGGGCGCCGTCCTGGTCGACGCCACCCTCGGGATGGCCGGCCACTCCGAAGCGTTCCTCGACGCGCTGCCCGGGCTGCGCCTGGTCGGCCTCGACCGCGACCCGGACGCCCTCGCCATCGCGGGGGAGCGGCTCGCCCGCTTCGGCGACCGGGTGCACCTCGTGCACACCGTCTACGACGGGATCGGCCGGGCGCTCGACGGGCTCGGCATCGGCGAGGTCCAGGGAGTGTTCTTCGACCTCGGCGTCTCGTCCCTCCAGCTCGACCGCGTCGAGCGCGGCTTCTCGTACTCGCAGGACGCGCCCCTCGACATGCGCATGGACGGGACCGCGGGCCTCACCGCCGCGCAGGTGGTGGCGGAGTACGACGAGCTCGAGCTGCGCCGGATCTTCTACGACTACGGCGAGGAGAAGCTCGCCCCGCGCTACGCGAGCCGCATCGTCCAGGCCCGCGAGGTGGAGCCGATCACCACGTCGGCGCGGCTGGTGGAGATCATCCAGCAGGCCACGCCCGCCGCGGTGCAGCGGGCCGGGCACCCGGCCAAGCGCGTGTTCCAGGCGCTGCGCATCGAGGTCAACCAGGAGCTGAGCGTCCTGGCGCGCGCCATGCCGGCTGCGATCGACCGGCTCGCCGTCGGCGGTCGCGTGGTCGTCGAGTCGTACCAGTCGCTCGAGGACCGCATCGTGAAGCGCGAGCTGCGCGTGCGGTCCACCAGCACCGCGCCCGTCGGCCTCCCCGTCGAGCTCCCCGAGCACCGTCCCGAGCTGAAGCTCCTCGTCCGCGGCGCCGAGCTCGCGGACCAGCACGAGATCGCCCAGAACCCCCGCGCCGCTTCCGTCCGGTTGCGCGCCGCCGAACGAGCCAGGAGGCGACACGCATGACCGATGCAGCACGCGCGACCGCGCGTCCCCGGATCCGGCCGTCCGCCGAGCCGCCCACCCGCCACATCGAGGTCGTCGCCACCCGCGGCCAGCGCCGCGCCCGTCCGCGCACCGTCTACGCCGTGATCGTCGTGGGCGGGCTCTTCGTCGTCCTCCTCGCGCAGCTGCTGCTCTCCATCGGCCTGTCCGACGGGGCGTACGCGATCCAGTCCCTCCAGCAGCAGCAGAAGGAGCTCGACCGCACGCACCAGGCGCTCACCGAGGACGTCGACAGGCTGTCGTCCCCGCAGAACCTGGCACGGAACGCCCAGGCGCTGGGCATGGTGGCGAGCGCATCGCCCTCCTTCCTCTCCCTCGACGGCACCATCCAGGGCACGCCGCAGGCGAAGGACGGCGCCACGACGGCGCTGACGGCGGACACGCTCATCGGCAACTCGCTCCTCTCCGGCGTCCCGCTCACCATCGAGAGCGACCCGGCCAAGCGCGCGGCCGCCCTCCAGGCCGCGACCGCGCAGGACGGCGCGGCCGCTGTCGACCCGGGCTCCGCGATCCCCGGGTCCGCGGAGTCCGCCGGCGGTGTGACCGCCGGGACCCCGAGCGCGCCTCCCGTGTCGGGCGCGGCCTCCGGGCTAGCGTCGGCCACGGCGATCCCGACCCCGCAGACCCGCTGACGCCGCCCCCCCCCCGAGGGGCAGCGGCCACCGCACGACACCGCTCCGACGGAGCACCGCACCGCATCGCAGGCATCGAGAGGAACTACCGAGTGAGCACGATCTCGAACCGACGGCGCATCGCCTTCTCCCTCATCGCGATCCTCGCCGTCATCGGGGTCTTCGTGGTCAAGCTCATCGACATCCAGGTCGTGCAGGCCACGGAGCTCAACGAGGAGGCGCTCGGCAAGCGGGCGATCTCGCAGACGCTCCCCGGCGTGCGCGGCAGCATCTACGACGCGGACGGCAAGGTGCTCGCGGACAGCGTCCTCCGCTACGACGTGACGATGGACCCCTCCAAGGCCGGCGACTTCACCCGGACCGTGACGGGCGACGACGGCAAGCCGGTCAAGCAGGACGTCTCGCTCGCCGACGCGGAGGCGCAGCTGGGCGCGATCACCGGGCAGAAGCCCGAGGAGATCGACGGGCTCATCACGGGCGCGCTCGCCAAGGACCCGAAGTCGCTCTTCGGCTACGTGACCAAGGGCGTCGACGTCGACGCGTACCTGGCCATCCGGGACCTCAAGATCCCGTGGATCTACTTCCAGGCCGTCTCGAGCCGCACCTACCCCAACGGGCAGATCGCGGGCAGCATCCTCGGGTACATCGCGGGCGACGGGACGGTCAAGGCCGGGCTCGAGCAGGAGTACGACTCGTGCCTCGCCGCCCAGGACGGCGCCCAGACCTACGAGCGCGGCGCGGACGGCGTGCCCATCGCCGGCAGCACCGTCACGCAGAAGCCCGCCGTCGACGGCAGCGACGTGATGACCAACATCGACACCGACCTCGAGTACTTCGCGCAGACCGCGGTCGCCGAGCAAGCCGTGAAGGTGGGCGCCGACTACGGGCACGCGACCATCGTCGAGGTGAAGACGGGCAAGGTCCTCGCGGTCGCCGAGTATCCGTCCGTCGACCCCAACGACGTGTCCGCCACGAAGCCCGAGGACCGGGGGAGCCGGGCGTTCAGCTCGCCGTTCGAGCCCGGATCCACGCTCAAGGCCGTGACCGCCGCCGCCCTCCTCGACTCGGGCAAGGCCGATGCCGGCACGCACGTGGTGGCGCCCTACACGTTCACCCGTCCGAACGTGAAGCTCAGCGACAGCTACGTGCACCCCGACCTCCACTTCACGCTCGCGGGCGTGCTCATGGACTCCTCGAACACGGGCATCTCGGCGCTCGGCGAGCGCCTGTCGGCCTCCGACCGCTACGACTACCTCAAGGCGTTCGGCGTCGGCGAGAAGACGGCCATCGACTTCCCCGGCGAGAGCAGCGGCCTCGTCCGCCCCTGGCAGGAGTGGGACCCGCAGACCAACTACGCGACCATGTTCGGCCAGGGCCTCACGACGACGGCGCTCCAGGTCGCGAGCATCTACCAGACCATCGGCAACCACGGCGTGAAGCTGCCGCTGTCGCTCGTCTCCGGCTGCAAGGCCGCCGACGGGACCGTGACGGACCAGCCGGACACGACCGGCACGCAGGTCATCTCGCCCCAGGCCGCCGACTCGACCGTCAACATGCTCGAGACGGTCGTCACCGACGGCCACCTCTCCAAGGACCTCACGATCCCGGGCTACCGGGTCGCCGCGAAGTCGGGCACGGCGCAGGTCGCGGAGGCCGACGGCAAGTACGGCAAGAACTACCTGGTGTCGATCGCGGGCCTCGCGCCGGCCGAGGACCCCCAGTACGTCGTGTCGATCAGCCTGGCCAATCCGGATACCATGAAGTCCTCGGCGGCCGCGGCGCCGGTCTTCCAGAAGATCATGTCCCAGGTACTGAAGACCTACCGGGTCCCGCCCTCCAGCGTGCCGTCCCCGAACCTCCCGACGACCTACTGAGAGATGAGGGCGATGACCTTCCCTGCCACTCCCGCCCTCCGCCCCGAGCATCCCGTCGCACGGTCGCTGTCCGGCCTGGTGAGCGACTTCGCGCTCGACGTCGTCGGCGACGTGGACGACGTGGAGGTCACCGGCGTGACCCTGTCCTCCTCCGACGTGCAACCGGGTGACCTCTACGTGGGGCTCCGCGGCGTGCGCGTGCACGGCGCGCGCTTCGCCTCCGACGCGGCCGCCAGCGGCGCGGTCGCGGTGCTCACCGACCCCGACGGGCTCGCCGAGGCGCGGGACTCCGGCCTGCCGGTGATCCTCACCCCCGACCCCCGTGCGGCCCTCGGCGACATCGCCGCGTGGGTCCACCGCTCGGCGGAGAACCCGGCGACGCTGTACGGGGTCACAGGCACGAACGGCAAGACGAGCGTGGTCTACCTGCTCGACGGGTTGCTCCGCCAGCTCGGCGTCGTGACCGGGCTCACGTCGACGGCCGAGCGCCGCATCGGCGAGGAGAGCATCACCAGCCGGCTCACCACGCCCGAGGCGAGCGAGCTGCACGCGCTCCTCGCCCGCATGCGCGAGGCCGAGGTCCGAGCCGTCACGATCGAGGTCTCGGCGCAGGCCCTCACGCGGCACCGCGTCGACGGCCTCGTGTTCGACGTGGCCGCGTTCATCAACCTGAGCCACGACCACCTCGATGACTACGCGGACTTCGAGGAGTACTTCGAGGCCAAGGCCGCGTTCTTCGACCCCGACCGCGCGCGCCGCGGCGTCGTCTCGCTGGACACGGTGTGGGGGCAGCGCATCGTGGAGCAGTCCCGGATCCCGATGACCACCATCTCCGCCCAGCCCGGCATCGAGGCCGACTGGAGGGTCACCGTGCTCGAGCAGACGCCCGACTCGACCGGCTTCCGCCTCGAGGGGCCCGACAACCGCGTGCTCGTCTCCAGCGTGCCCGTGCCCGGCTGGTTCATGGCCGCCAACGCGGGGCTCGCCATCGTGATGCTCGTCGAGTCCGGCTACGACCTCGACGCGGTCGCCCACGTGCTCGACCGCGACGGCGGCATCCAGGCGTACATCCCGGGTCGCGCCGAGCGGGTGTCCGGCGACACCGGGCCCCTCTTCTTCGTCGACTACGGGCACACCCCGGACGCGTTCGAGCAGACCCTGCAGGCGCTCCGGCCGTTCACGCCCGGCAAGCTCGTGATGGTGTTCGGCGCCGACGGCGACCGCGACACGACGAAGCGCGCGGAGATGGGCGCCATCGCGGCCCGCCTCGCGGACGTCGTGGTCATCACCGACTACCACCCCCGCTACGAGGACCCGGCGTCCATCCGGGCGAGCCTCATCGCGGGCGCGCGGGCCGCGGTGCCCGACCGCGAGATCCACGAGGTGCCCGACCCCGCCACCGCGATCCGCACCGCGGTGTCGCTGGTCGGCGAGGGGGACACCATCCTCGTCGCCGGACCCGGGCACGAGGACTACCACGAGGTGGCCGGGAAGAAGATCCCGTTCTCCGCCCGTGACGACGCGCGCGCGGCCCTCCGCGACGCAGGCTGGAGCTGACATGATCGCCCTCACCCTCGCCGAGATCGCCGAGGCGGTCGACGGCCGCCTCCTGCTGCGCGGCGACGCGACCGCGCAGACCGTCGTCGACGGCGTCGTCGACACCGACAGCCGGCTCATCGGGCCCGGCGGGATCTTCGTCGCCAAGCCCGGCGAGGAGACCGACGGCCACCTGTTCGCGCCCTGGGCCGTCGAGGCCGGCGCCGCGCTGCTCCTCGTCGAGCGCGAGCTCGACCTGCCCGTGCCCCAGGTGCTCGTGCCCGACGTCGTCGACGCGCTCGGCCGGCTGGCGCACGAGGTCGTCGCGCGGGTGCGCGCGCTCGGCGAGCTCCGGATGGTCGCGGTCACCGGGTCCAACGGCAAGACCACGACCAAGAACCTGCTCCACGCGATCCTCGAGACCCAGGGCGAGACCGTGTCGCCCGTCGCGTCGTTCAACAACGAGGTCGGCGCGCCGCTCACGATGCTCAAGGTGACGCGCTCGACGCGGTTCCTGGTCGCCGAGATGGGCGCGAGCGGTCTCGGGGAGATCACGCGCCTGATCCGCATGGCGAAGCCCGACGTCGGCATCGTGCTCACCGTGGGCCTCGCGCACGCCGGCGGCTTCGGCGGCATCGAGCGGACGCTCGTGACGAAGACGGAGATGGTCAAGGACCTCCTGCCCGAGGACACCGCCGTGCTCAACGCGGACGACCCGAGGGTCGCGTCCATGAGCGACAAGACCCAGGCGCCCGTGCTCTGGTTCGGCCGGGACGCCCGCGCCGCCGTCCGCGCGACCGACATCGTCGCGTCCGCCGCGGGCACGACCTTCACGCTGCACCTGCCCGACGGATCCACCCGTCCCGTGTCCTTCCGCGTGCTCGGCGAGCACCACGTCACCAACGCGCTGGCCGCCGCGGCGGGAGCGTGGGCGCTCGGCGTCGACGGCGACGCCATCGTCTCCGCCCTGCAGACCGTGCAGCGTGCCGAGCGGTGGCGCATGGAGGTGCTCGGCGGCAACGGCGTGACCGTGATCAACGACGCCTACAACGCGAGCCCCGACTCCATGGCCGCCGCCCTCCGCACCCTCGCGCAGATCCGCGGCCCGGAGCAGCGCACGGTCGCCGTCCTCGGCGAGATGAGCGAGCTCGGAGAGTTCTCCGAGGAGGAGCACGACCGCGTGGGCCTCCTCGCGGTGCGCCTCAACATCGGCCAGCTCGTCGTGGTGGGCCGCCCCGCGCGCCGCCTGCACCTCGAGGCCATCGGGCAGGGGTCATGGGACGGCGAGTCGATCTTCGCCGAGGACGCGGCCGAGGCCCGCGAGATCCTCGACGGGATCCTCCGCGACGGCGACCTCGTGCTCGTGAAGTCCTCGAACTCCGCGGGACTCCGCTTCCTCGGGGACGAGCTGGGGGAGAAGTACTCGTGGTAGCCCTCCTCGGCGCGGGCGCCATCTCGCTCGTCTTCACGCTCTTCCTGACGCCGCTGTTCATCAAGCTGTTCCACCGGCTGCAGTGGGGCCAGTTCATCCGCGACGACGGTCCGCAGTCGCACCACACCAAGCGCGGCACCGCGACCATGGGCGGCATCGTCATCATCCTGGCGAGCGTCATCGGCTACTTCGCGGGCCACCTGCTCACGTGGGACGGGATCCGCTTCGACCCCGTGACGCCGTCGGGCCTCCTCGTCGTGTTCATGATGGTCGGCCTCGGCTTCGTCGGGTTCCTCGACGACTACCTGAAGACCCGCAAGCAGCAATCCCTCGGGCTCGGCGGCTGGCAGAAGATCGCCGGCCAGGTCATCGTCGCCACCGTGTTCGCGGTGCTCGCCATCACGCTGCGCGACCCGGTGTCGGGCCTCACGCCGGCGTCGACCGCCATCAGCCTGTTCCGCGACCTGCCGCTCGACTTCATGGCGCTCGGCGCGGTCATCGGCACGGGCCTGTTCATCGTCTGGATCTGCCTCATCGTCGCCAGCGCCTCCAACGGCGTGAACGTGGCCGACGGGCTCGACGGGCTCGCGGCCGGAGCGTCGATCTTCTCGATCGGCTCGTACGTGATCATCGGCTTCTGGCAGTTCAACCAGTCGTGCGACAGCGTCTCCAGCTACCAGAACGAGTACCGCTGCTACGAGGTGGCGAGTCCGCTCGACCTCGCGATCATCGCGGCCTCCATCGTCGGCGCCCTCATCGGCTTCCTCTGGTGGAACACCTCGCCCGCGCAGATCTTCATGGGCGACACCGGCTCCCTCGGCCTCGGCGGCGCCCTGGCGGCCCTCGCGATCCTCAGCCGCACCGAGCTGCTGCTCGTCTTCATCGGCGGCCTGTTCGTGATCGTCGCGGGCTCGGTGGTGCTGCAGCGCGCCTACTTCAAGATCACCAAGGGCAAGCGCATCTTCCTCATGAGCCCGCTCCACCACCACTTCGAGCTCAAGGGCTGGGCCGAGGTCACGGTCGTCGTGCGCTTCTGGATCATCGCCGGCCTGCTGGTCGCGGCGGGCGTCGGCACCTTCTACCTGGAATGGATCACGCAGTAGAGATGACGGACGCTCCCCTCCACGACGGCCAGGCGCACGCGCGACCCGACTACCTGCACAGCTGGCACGACGACTGGACGGGCCTCCGCGTCGCGGTCCTCGGCCTCGGCCGCACGGGCTTCTCGGTGGCCGACACCCTGATCGAGCTCGGCGCGGACGTGCTCGTGGTCGCCGCCGACACGTCACCCGAGCGGCTGGCGCTGCTCGACGTGATCGGCGGGCGCCTGGTGCGCCCCACCGACGAGGAGCCCGTGCCCGCCGAGCTCGTGGCCTTCGCACCCGAGCTCGTGGTGGTGTCGCCCGGCTACGCGCCCACCCACCCGCTGCCCGCGTGGGCGACGGACGCGGGGATCCCGCTGTGGGGCGACATCGAGCTCGCCTGGCGCGTGCGCGACAAGACGGGCACGCCCGCCGAGTGGATCACCATCACCGGCACTAACGGCAAGACCACGACCACGCAGCTCACGGCAGCTCTCCTCCAGGAGGGTGGCGTCCGCGCGGTCCCGTGCGGGAACATCGGCCTGCCCGTGCTCGACGTGGTCCGCCACCCGGACGGCTTCGACGTGCTCGTCGTCGAGCTCTCGAGCCACCAGCTGCACTACATGCGCGAGGTGCGGCCGTACTCGAGCGCCTTCCTCAACCTGGCCGACGACCACCTCGAGTGGCACGGATCCCGGCAGGCGTACGCCGCCGCCAAGGGCCGCGTCTACGCCGACACGCGCGTCGCGTGCGTCTACAACCGCGCCGACCGCGCCACCGAGGACGCCCTCCGCCACGCCAACGTCCAGGACGGCGCGCGCGCCATCGGGTTCGGGCTCGACGCGCCGGGGCCGAGCGACCTCGGCATCGTCGACGACATCCTCTGCGACCGCGCGTTCCTGGAGGAGCGGTTCACGAGCGCCCTCGAGCTGACCACGCTCGACGAGCTGCGCGCGGTCGGGCTGGCCGCCCCGCACATCGTGCAGAACGTCCTGGCCGCGGCCGCCCTTGCCCGGTCCTATGGCGTCTCGCCGGCGGTCGTGCGGCAGG
Organism: Clavibacter sepedonicus; assembly: GCF_000069225.1. Taxonomy (GTDB): domain Bacteria; phylum Actinomycetota; class Actinomycetes; order Actinomycetales; family Microbacteriaceae; genus Clavibacter; species Clavibacter sepedonicus. The sequence goes on from NC_010407.1 coordinate 1,440,358, forward strand.
CGCTCCAGCGCTTCGAGCTCGACAGCCACCGCATCGAGCGGATCGGGGAGCGCGACGGCGTCGCGTTCGTCGACGACTCGAAGGCCACCAACCCGCACGCCGCGTCCGCGTCGCTCGCGGCGTTCCCCTCGGTGGTGTGGCTCGTCGGCGGCCTCCTCAAGGGCGTCGAGCTCGACGACCTGATCCGGGCGCACGCGGCACGCCTACGCGCCGCGATCGTGATCGGCGTCGAGCGTGCCGAGCTGCTCGCGGCATTCGCGCGACACGCGCCCGACGTCACGGTCCTCGAGGTGGCCGAGAGCGACACTGATGAGGTCATGCGGTCCGCCGTGCGGCTCGCGGCGGGCGTGGCCCGGGAGGGCGACACCGTCCTGCTGGCCCCGGCGGCGGCATCCATGGACCAATTCACCGACTACGCCGATCGCGGACGCCGATTCCGGGCCGCGGTCGACCACCACCTGGGAGGTGCGGCGGATGACACTGCCCCCGAGAACGACGCGGACCCCTCGCGCGGCTGACGCGCCGGGCCTCCGCGGTCCGCGCACCCCGCAGGCGACCGACGAGCCCACGCAGGAGGGGACGCAGCGCCGCGGCCTCGCCGCGCGGATCCACCTCGGCCGCGCCTTCCACGCGGAGAGCGGCTCCTACTTCCTGCTGCTCGGCACGACGCTCTTCCTCGTGGTCTTCGGTCTGGTGATGGTGCTGTCGTCGTCGAGCATCGACTCGTTCGTGGCCGGCGGCGGCTTCTTCGGCATCTTCCTCAAGCAGGGCATGTTCGCGCTCATCGGCGTGCCGCTCATGCTCCTGGTCTCGCTGGTGCCGCCCATGTTCTGGAAGCGCTGGGCGTGGGTGCTCCTCCTCGCGGCATCCGCCGTGCAGCTGCTCGTCTTCGGCCCCATGGGCGTGAAGGTCGGCGAGAACATCGGCTGGATCCGCATCGCCGGCACCACGTTCCAGCCCGCCGAGCTCATCAAGGTGGGCCTCGTGATCTGGTTGGCGTTCATCCTCGCGAGGAAGCGCCACCTGCTGCGCACCTGGCCGCACATCCTCATCCCCGTGCTGCCCGTCGCGGGCGGGGCCGTCGGCCTCGTCGCGCTCGGGGGCGACCTGGGGACCGTCATCATCATGGCGAGCATCGTGCTCGGCGCCCTGTTCTTCGCGGGCATCCCCATCGGCAAGCTCACGCTCATGCTCACGATCGGCTCCGTGCTCGCCGTGCTCATGACCGTCATCAGCGACAGCCGCATGCGCCGCGTCACCGAGTTCCTCACCGGCCAGTGCGACTACGCGGGCGGCTGCTGGCAGTCGACCCACGGCCTGTACGCGCTGGCGGCCGGCGGGATCTTCGGCGTCGGCCTCGGCAACTCGAAGGCCAAGTGGATGTGGCTGCCCGAGGCCGACAACGACTACATCTTCGCGATCATCGGCGAGGAGCTCGGCCTCATCGGCGCGATCGTCGTCATCCTCCTGTTCGTGGTCCTCGCCATCGGCTTCATCCGCGTGATCCGCGCCAACACCGACACGTTCGCCCGCGTCGCGACGGGCGCCGTCATGACGTGGATCATCGTGCAGGCGTTCGTGAACATCGGCGTGGTGCTGAACCTGCTCCCGGTGCTCGGGGTGCCGTTGCCGTTCGTGTCGTCCGGAGGCTCGTCGCTCGTGACGACGCTCGTCGCGATGGGCATCGTGCTGGGCTTCGCGCGGCGGCCCACGACGGAGGAGTCGCCCGACGTCGTGCCCGCCGTCATCGGGATGCGCTCGTGACCGTCTACCTGCTCGCCGGCGGCGGCACCGCGGGGCACGTGAATCCGCTGCTCGCTGTGGCCGACGAGCTGCGCGCCCGCGAGCCGGGGTCGACGATCCTCGTCCTCGGCACGCGCGAGGGCCTCGAGTCGCGGCTCGTCCCGGCGCGCGGCTACGAGCTGCTGACCATCGCGCGCCTGCCGTTCCCGCGTCGCCCGAACGGTGCTGCCGTGCGCTTCGCGCCGGCGTTCACGCGGGCCGTCGGGCAGATCCGCCGCATGATCGCCGAGCGCGGCGTCGACGTGGTGGTCGGCTTCGGCGGCTACGCGGCCGCGCCCGCCTACCTCGCCGCGCGCCGCTCGGGGGTCCCCGTCGTCGTCCACGAGGCCAACGCGTCGCCCGGGCTCGCCAACCGGCTGGGCGCCCGCGTCGCGACCGCCGTGGGGATCACGTTCCCCGGCACGGCGCTCGGCCCGCGCGCCGAGGTCGTCGGCATGCCGCTCCGCCGCGAGATCGCGACCCTCGACCGCGACGCCGTCCGCGACGCCGCGCGCGCCGAGCTCGGCCTCGACGCCGACCGGCCGACGTTGCTCGTCACGGGCGGATCCACGGGCGCCCGCAGCCTCAACCGCACGGTGGTGCAGGTGGCCGAGCGCATCACGGCGACGGGCGCGCAGATCCTCCACATCGTCGGCGGCGCACAGGAGTTCACCGACCCGGGCGTCGAGCGCTACCACGTGGTCGGCTACTCCGACCGGATGGAGCTCGCCATCGCCGCGGCCGACCTCGTCGTCTCCCGCGCGGGCGCCGGCGCCCTGTCCGAGCTCACTGCCGTCGGCATCCCCGCGGTCTACGTGCCGTACCCGGTCGGGAACGGCGAGCAGGCCGTCAACGTCCGCGGCGTCGTCGCGGCCGGCGGCGGGATCGTCGTGGCCGACGCCGACTTCACCCCCGACTGGGTGCTCGCGCACGTCGTCCCGCTCCTGTCCGACCCGGCGGCGCTCGCGCGCATGTCCGAGGCGGCGGCCTCCGTCGGCACGCGCGACGGCGCGGCCCGCATGGCCGACCTCGTCCGCGACGCCGTCGCGTCCCGACCCTCCCGGCCCGCCGTGCGGCGCTGACCGCGCGCCGCCGCCCGCCCGCTTCCCACCTCCCGAGGAGACCGCACGTGATCGCACCCGACCTGACCATGGACATCCCGACCGAGCTCGGGCGCGTCCACTTCGTGGGCATCGGCGGGTCCGGCATGAGCGGGATCGCCCGCCTGTTCCTCGCCGCCGGGCACCGCGTCACCGGATCCGACTCTCGCGACTCCGACGCCGTGCAGGCGCTCCGGGAGCTGGGCGCCGAGATCCACGTCGGCCACGACGCCGCGCACGTGGGCGACGCCGACGCGCTCGTCGTCACGGGCGCGCTCTGGCAGGACAACCCCGAGTACGTGCTCGCGAAGGAGCGGGGCCTGCCGATCCTGCACCGCTCGCAGGCGCTCGCCTGGCTCATCTCGGGGCAGCGCCTCGTCGCGGTCGCCGGCGCCCATGGCAAGACCACCTCGACGGGCATGATCGTCACCGCGCTCCTCGAGGCGGGCCGCGACCCGTCCTTCGTGAACGGCGGCGTGATCGGCGGCATCGGCGTCTCGAGCGCCCCCGGATCCGAGGAGCTGTTCGTCGTCGAGGCCGACGAGTCCGACGGCTCGTTCCTCCTCTACGACACGGCCGTCGCGCTCATCACGAACGTCGACGCCGACCACCTCGACCACTACGGCTCGCACGAGGCCTTCGACGACGCGTTCGTGCGCTTCGCGAGCGCCGCCTCGGAGCTCGTCGTCATCTCCAGCGACGACCCCGGCGCGCGCCGCGTGACCGCCCGCATCGAGGGCCGCGTCGTGACCTTCGGCGAGGACCCCGCCGCCGACATCCGGATCACCGACATCGTCACCGACGGCCCCGTCGCCTTCACCCTCACGCACGACGGCGTCTCCCGCCGTGCCGCGCTCCGCGTCCCCGGACGCCACAACGCGATCAACGCCGCGGGCGCCTACGCCGTGCTCGTGGGCCTCGGCGTGGATCCCGACGACGCCATCGCCGGCCTGGCCGGCTTCTCCGGCACCAGCCGGCGCTTCGAGCTGCACGCGGAGGTCCGCGGCGTCAGCGTCTACGACGACTACGCGCACCACCCCACCGAGGTCCGCGCGGCGCTCGAGGCCGCGCGCACGGTCGTGGGGGAGGGGCGCATCATCGCCGTCCACCAGCCGCACCTCTACAGCCGCACGCAGATGATGGCCGGCGACTTCGCGCGCGTCTACGAGGAGCTGGCCGACCACACGATCGTGCTCGACGTCTTCGGCGCCCGCGAGGACCCGATCCCGGGCGTCACCGGCGCCCTCGTCTCCGAGCGCTTCGCCGATGCGAGCCACGTCGACTACCTGCCCGACTGGCAGCAGGCCGCCGACCGCGCGGCCGAGATCGCGCGGGACGGCGACTTCATCGTGACCCTCAGCTGCGGCGACGTGTACCGGATCATCCCGCAGGTGATCGGCGCCCTCGAGCGTCCCGCCGGATCCGCGCAGCCCGCCGCGTCCTCCCGGCCCCGCGAGTGAAGCGGCCCGAGGGCTTCGACCGGCCGCGGGTCCCGAAGCCGCCCGCGCCCGACGCCCCCACCGGCTCGGCCGAGGCGGAGGCCCGTGGTCGCCGCGGATCCCGCCCCGCCGCGCCCGTGACGCCCACGCCCCCGCCCGCGACGCGCGCGCCCACATCCCCCGCGACGCCCGCCCCCACGCCGCCCGCGCCCCCGCGCCCCCGCGCGGCCTGGCGCGACGACGACGAGCCCGACACCGAGCCGATCGTCCTGCCGCACCTCGCGCAGGCGCCGGTCGAGGCACCGCCCGTGCCGCGCACGGGCCGCGAGCCCGAGACGTCCCGCACCGGCGGCCTGGCCGGGCGGCTCGGCGCACGGGCGCGCCGGACCGCGGAGACCGCGGCCGCCGCGAAGCCGCTCCGCCGACGCACCCACGCGGACGTGGACGGGGAACCCACGCCCCGGTCCCACCGCCCCGCCCGCCCCGCGAGCGCGGCCACCGGCGACGCGGAGGCGCGCCGCCAGCTGCGGCGAGCCCGTCGCGAGCGGCAGCGCTACGAGCGCCAGGAGGTGCGCCGCTTCACCCAGCGCACCCGTCGTCGCCGCGCCGGGCTCCTCGGCGCGCTCGGCGCCGTCCTCACCCTGGCGATCGTCGTCGGCATCGCCGTGTACTCGCCGCTGCTCGCCCTCCGCACCGTCGAGGTGGAGGGCGCCGACCGCGTCTCGCCGCAGAGCATCCAGGCGGCGCTCTCCGACCAGGTCGGCACGCCGCTCCCGCTCGTCGACCTCGACCGCGTCGGGGACGAGCTCCGCGCGTTCCCCCTCATCCGCAGCTACAGCACCGAGAGCCGCCCCCCGTCGACGCTCGTGATCCGCATCGTCGAGCGCACGCCCGTGGCCGTGATCCAGTCGGGCGCGGGCTTCGACCTCGTGGATCCCGCGGGCATCACGATCGAACGCGCCACGGCGCGCCCCGACGGCTACCCGCTCATCGACCTGCCGAGCGCGGACTTCTCGTCCCCTCGCTTCCAGGCCGCGGCCGCCGTGCTCGTGGCGCTGCCCGCGGACTTCCTGCCGCAGGTCGACAGCATCCAGGCGAACACGACCGACGACGTGATGCTCACCCTCCGCAGCGGCAAGAAGGTGCTGTGGGGGAGCGGCGAGCGCTCGGTCGACAAGGCGCAGGTGCTGCAGGCGCTCGTGAAGGCCCGCGGCGACGTGGGCTCCTACGACGTGTCGGCACCCGACGCGCCCGTCGCCGGACCCTGATCCCGACCGGCCTTCGCGACACGCGGCACGGGAGTCGTCTCCCCGACCCCGAGCCCCCTAACGTCGGGATCAGGAAATGCATACTGAGTAAACTCTAAGCCTCCACCGGAGGTCGAAGGTTCTAGCGGAGGCCCGTCGTGTCGAACAACCAGAACTACCTCGCCGTCATCAAGGTCGTCGGCATCGGCGGTGGCGGCGTGAACGCCGTGAACCGCATGATCGAGCTGGGTCTGCGGGGCGTGGAGTTCATCGCGATCAACACCGACGCGCAGGCGCTGCTCATGAGCGACGCCGACGTCAAGCTCGACGTCGGCCGCGAGATCACCCGCGGCCTCGGCGCGGGCGCCGACCCCGAGGTCGGCCGTCGCGCCGCCGAGGACCACGCGGAGGAGATCGAGGAGGCGCTGGCCGGCGCGGACATGGTCTTCGTCACCGCGGGCGAGGGCGGCGGCACCGGCACCGGCGGCGCGCCCGTCGTGGCCCGCATCGCGAAGTCGATCGGCGCGCTCACCATCGGCGTCGTCACGAAGCCGTTCGGCTTCGAGGGCAAGCGCCGCTCGGCGCAGGCCGAGCTCGGCGTGGCGACGCTGAAGAACGAGGTCGACACGCTCATCGTCGTCCCGAACGACCGCCTGCTGGAGATCAGCGACCGCGGCATCAGCATGCTCGAGGCTTTCGCGACCGCCGACCAGGTGCTCCTCGCGGGCGTCCAGGGCATCACCGACCTCATCACGACCCCCGGCCTCATCAACCTCGACTTCGCCGACGTCAAGTCGGTGATGCAGGGCGCCGGATCGGCCCTCATGGGCATCGGGTCGTCCCGCGGCGCCGACCGGTCCATCAAGGCCGCCGAGCTCGCGGTCGCGTCGCCGCTGCTCGAGGCGAGCATCGAGGGCGCGCACGGCGTGCTGCTCTCGATCCAGGGCGGATCCAACCTCGGCATCTTCGAGATCAACGACGCGGCCAAGCTCGTGCAGGAGGCCGTGCACCCCGAGGCCAACATCATCTTCGGCGCGGTCATCGACGACACCCTCGGCGACGAGGTGCGCGTCACCGTCATCGCCGCGGGCTTCGACGGCGGCGAGCCGGCCTCCAAGGTCGAGAACCGCCGCAGCGGCTTCGTCGCCGCGGGCGGAGGAGCGGTCGCCGCTCCCGAGGCCGTCGAGTCCGCGCCTGCCCGCCCGCACGCGGAGGCGCCCGTCGCGTCCGTCCCCGCGAGCGACCCGACGTTCGAGGACGACGGCGACGACCTGGACATCCCCGACTTCCTGAAGTGAGCGACGCCCCGCTGACCGGCGGCGCGCACGCGTCGGACGCCGACCCCGGCGAGGCCCACCCCGGCCTCGCCGAGCGGTGGGCGTCCGTGCAGGCGGACGTCGCCGACGGGATCCGCGCCGCGGGCCGCCGACCCGACGAGGTCACGACGATCGTCGTCACCAAGTTTCAGCCGGTCTCCCTCCTCCGCGCCCTCGTCGACCTCGGCGTCCGCGACCTCGGCGAGAGCCGCCACCAGGAGGCGCAGGGCAAGGCCGCGGAGCTCGAGGGCTCGGGTGTCGCCTGGCACTTCGTCGGCCAGCTCCAGGGCAAGAAGGCCAGGCAGGTGAGGCGCTACGCCTCGGTGATCCACTCCGTCGACCGCCCCTCCCTGATCGATGCCCTGTCCTCCGACGAGCAGGAGACGCGCGTGTTCCTGCAGGTCAACCTCACGGCCGACGAGGGGCGCGGCGGCGTCCCGCCCGCCGAGGCCGAGGCCCTCGCGGAGCACGCGGCGGCCGCCCCCGGCATCCGCGTCCTCGGCGTCATGGCGGTCGCCCCCGACGACGGCGAGCCCCGGCGCGCGTTCGCGCGCCTGCGCGGCATCTCCGACGACGTGCGCCGCATCCTGCCCGACGCGCGCGCCATCTCCGCCGGCATGTCCGGCGACCTCCGCGAGGCGCTCCTCGAGGGCGCGACACACCTTCGGATCGGTTCGGCAATCACGGGAAAGCGACCCGGCGGCCCTTAATGTCGACAGTGCGGTCCGGTTCGTCAGGCCGAAACGGAAAGAGGAATGATGGCCAACCCACTTCGCAAGACCATGGTGTACCTGGGACTCGCCGACGAGGAGCTCGACTACCAGCAGGGGCAGCAGCCCGCGCAGCAGCAGCAGTCGCCTGTGCAGGCCGTCCCGACGCCCGTCCCCGCTCCCCAGCAGCAGGCCAAGCGCGCACCCGTCACCCCCCTGCACAAGCCCTCGACCACCACAAGGAATGCGGCGCCGGCTGAAATGAACGAGATCCTCACCGTCCACCCCAAGGCCTACAAGGACGCGCAGGTCATCGCCGAGAACTTCCGCGAGGGCGTGCCGGTCATCATCAACCTCTCGCAGATGACGGACGACGACGCGCGCCGCCTCATCGACTTCGCCAGCGGCCTGTCCATCGGCCTCTACGGCAAGATCGAGCGCGTGACCGCCAAGGTCTTCCTCCTGTCGCCGTCGCACGTCGCCGTGTCCGGCGAGCAGTCGGCCACCGAGGCCGAGGTCGAGGCCTCCTTCTTCGGACGCTGATCCACCGCGCCCCCGAGATGGCGGGCGCCGACGGGACCTCCCATCGGCGCCCGCCATACTTCTGTCCGTGCTCATCGTCACCATCATCGCCACCGTCCTGTGGTTCGCCCTCCTGGCGTTCATCATCTGCATGTGGGGCCGGTTCGTCCTCGACCTGGTCCAGTCGCTGTCCCGGCAGTGGCGTCCGCGCGGTGCGATGCTCATCGTCGCCGAGGCCTCGTACACGGTCACGGATCCGCCCATCGGCCTCGTCCGCCGGCTCATCCCGCCGCTGCGCCTCGGCCCGGTCGCGCTCGACTTCGGCTGGATGATCACCATGCTCGTGGCGATCATCCTGTTCAACGTCGCCAGCGGCTTCATCCGCTGACCCACGGGCGCCGCGTCCGCTGATCCGCGCGCGGGTCCCCGGAGCGATGCGTTCCGCTGATAACGTTGGGTCGCACGTTGTCCCGAATCCCCGTCCGCACCTGCGGACCCCGCTCTACGCACAAAAGAGGTGGCAGGCCATGGCTCTCACTCCTGAAGACGTCGTCAACAAGCGTTTCCAGCCGACCAAGTTCCGCGAGGGATACGACCAGGACGAGGTCGACGACTTCCTCGACGAGGTGGTCGTCGAGCTGCGACGCCTCCACCAGGAGAACGAGGAGCTGCGCCAGCGCCTCGGCTCGGGCGACGCCGCCCCGGCCGCGACGACGGTCATCGACACCCCCGCGCCCGCCGCGGTCGAGCAGGCCCCCGTCGTCGTCGAGCCCGAGCCCACGCCGGAGCCCGAGCCGGCCCCGGTCGTCGCCCAGGCGCCCGCCGCTGCCCCCGCCGCGGACGAGGACGACGAGACCTCCAGCACCAGCAGCCTCCTCAAGCTCGCCCGCAAGCTCCACGAGGAGCACGTCCGCGAGGGCATCGAGAAGCGCGACGCGCTCGTCGCCGAGGCGCACGCCACCGCCGCGCGCATCGCCGCCGAGGCCGAGGCCGAGCAGCGCTCGAAGACCGCCATTTTGGAGAAGGAGCGCCAGGTCCTCGAGGGCCGCATCGACGAGCTCCGCACGTTCGAGCGCGAGTACCGCACGAAGCTCAAGGGCTACATCGAGGGCCAGCTCCGCGAGCTCGACTCCGCCGGTTCCACCGAGGCGCCCGCCACCGCCTCGTTCGGCAACTAGCACCGCACCACCCGCACGCCCGACGGCGGCGTGGGACTCAGGCTCCAGCGAGCCACGGGGTCCCGCGTCGCCGTCGTCGTTCGCGCAGCCACCGTCACCGCTGCACCGCCAGCACCGCATCGCACCGGAAGAGGTCACCCGATGGAGCACCGCACCATGCCCGTCCCCGACGGACTCGACGGGCAGCGCGTCGACGTGGGCCTCGCCCGGCTCCTCGGCTTCTCCCGCAGCTTCGCGGCCGAGGTCGCGGAGGCCGGCGGCGTCACGCAGGACGGGCGCGAGGCCGGCAAGTCCGACCGGCTCGTCGGCGGATCCATGCTCGCCGTCAGCTGGCAGCCGAGGCAGGAGCCGTCGGTCGTGCCGCTCGCGGTCCCCGACCTCGGCATCGTGCACGACGACGACGACATCGTCGTCGTCGACAAGCCCGTCGGCGTCGCGGCCCACCCGAGCGTCGGCTGGACCGGGCCCACCGTCCTCGGCGCGCTGGCCGCCGCCGGCTTCCGCCTGAGCACATCCGGCGCGGAGGAGCGGCAGGGCATCGTGCACCGGCTGGACGCGGGCACCAGCGGCCTGATGGTCGTGGCCAAGACCGAGCGCGCCTACACGGAGCTCAAGCGGCAGTTCCACGACCGCGAGGTCGAGAAGGTCTACCACGCGGTCGTGCAGGGTCATCCGGATCCGCTCGCGGGCACCATCGACGCGCCCATCGGCCGCCACCCCCGCAGCGACTGGAAGTTCGCGGTCACCGCCGACGGCAAGCCGTCCGTCACGCACTACGAGACGCTCGAGGCGTTCCGGCGCGCGGCGCTGCTCGAGGTGCACCTGGAGACGGGCCGCACCCACCAGATCCGCGTGCACATGGCCGCCCAGCGCCACCCCTGCGTGGGCGACGCGATGTACGGCGCCGACCCCACCATCTCGGCCCAGCTCGGCCTCCAGCGGCAGTGGCTGCACGCGATGCGGCTCGACATCACGCACCCCGCCACGGGCGATCGTGCGTCGTTCTCGAGCACCTACCCGGCCGACCTGCAGCACGCGCTGGACGTCCTGCAGGACTGACGCGCGACACGCCCGGAGCGCCTCCGGGAGCCTGCCTATGATTGCTGCACCGCCGACCGATCAGTAGAAGAGACCCGTGCCCCGCAACGACTCGTTCGTCCACCTCCACGTCCACAGCGAGTACTCCATGCTCGACGGGGCGGCCCGCGTCGGCCCGCTCGTGCAGGCAGCGGCCGAGCAGGGGATGCCGGCCGTCGCGATCACCGACCACGGCAACGTGTTCGGCGCGTTCGACTTCTGGAAGCAGGCGAAGGCCGCGGGCGTCAAGCCCATCATCGGCACCGAGGCGTACATCACACCGGGCACCCACCGCGGCGACCGCACCCGCATCCGGTGGGGCAATGGCGGCCAGGATGACGTCTCCGGATCCGGCGCGTACACGCACCTGACGATGCTCGCCGAGACGACCGAGGGCATGCACAACCTGTTCCGGCTCTCGTCGCGCGCCTCGCTCGAGGGCTACTACTTCAAGCCCCGCATGGACCGGGAGCTCCTCAGTACCTACGCCAAGGGCCTCATCGCCACCACCGGCTGCCCGTCCGGCGAGGTGCAGACGCGCCTCCGGCTCGGCCAGTACGACGAGGCCGTGAAGGCCGCCGCGGACTTCCGCGACATCTTCGGGGCCGAGAACTACTTCTGCGAGGTCATGGACCACGGGCTCGGCATCGAGCGCCGCATCATGACCGACCTCCACCGCCTGGCGAAGGACCTCGGCCTCCCGCTCGTCGCCACCAACGACCTGCACTACACGCACGAGCACGACGCGACGAGCCACGCGGCGCTCCTCTGCGTCCAGTCCGGCACGACGCTCGACGACCCCAACCGCTTCAAGTTCGACGCCGACGAGTTCTACCTGAAGACCGCGCAGCAGATGCGCCACCTCTTCCGCGACCACGAGGAGGCGTGCGACAACACGCTCCTCATCGCCGAGCGGTGCGACGTCCAGTTCAACGAGTCCGCCAACTACATGCCGCGCTACCCCGTGCCCGAGGGCGAGAGCGAGCAGACCTGGTTCGTCAAGGAGGTCGAGCGCGGCCTCGTCAGGCGCTACCCGCGCGGCTTCTCCGACGACGTGCGCAAGCGTGCCGACTACGAGGTCGGGGTCATCGCGCAGATGGGATTCCCGGGCTACTTCCTCGTCGTCGCGGACTTCATCAACTGGTCGAAGGAGAACGGGATCCGCGTGGGCCCCGGCCGCGGATCCGGCGCCGGCTCGATGGTCGCGTACGCCATGGGCATCACCGACCTCGACCCGCTGGAGCACGGCCTGCTGTTCGAGCGGTTCCTCAACCCCGACCGCGTCTCCATGCCCGACTTCGACGTCGACTTCGACGACCGTCGCCGCGGCGAGGTCATCCGCTACGTGACCGACAAGTACGGCGACGAGCGCGTGGCGCAGATCGTCACGTACGGCACCATCAAGGCGAAGCAGGCGCTGAAGGACTCGAGCCGCGTGCTCGGCTACCCGTTCTCCATGGGCGACAAGCTCACCAAGGCCATGCCGCCCGCGATCATGGGCAAGGACATCCCGCTGTCCGGCATCCTCGACACCGAGCACCCGCGCTACCGCGAGGCCGGCGACTTCCGCGAGGTGCTCGCGATGGACCCGGAGGCGCAGAAGGTCTTCGAGACCGCGCAGGGGATCGAGAACCTCAAGCGCCAGTGGGGCGTGCACGCGGCCGGCGTCATCATGTCGAGCGAGCCGCTCATCGACATCATCCCGATCATGAAGCGGGAGCAGGACGGCCAGATCGTCACGCAGTTCGACTACCCCGCGTGCGAGTCGCTCGGCCTCATCAAGATGGACTTCCTGGGGCTGCGCAACCTCACGATCATCGACGACGCGCTCAACAACATCGAGTCGAACCGCGGCGAGAAGCTCGTGCTCGAGGACCTGGGCCTCGACGACCAGGGGGCGTACGACCTGCTCGCCCGCGGCGACACCCTCGGCGTCTTCCAGCTCGACGGCGGTCCCATGCGCTCGCTCCTGCGCATGATGAAGCCCGACAACTTCGAGGACATCTCGGCCGTCATCGCGCTCTACCGCCCCGGCCCCATGGGCGCGAACTCGCACACGAACTACGCGCTGCGGAAGAACGGGCTGCAGGAGATCACCCCGATCCACCCGGAGCTCGAGGAGCCGCTGCGCGAGGTGCTCGGCACCACGCACGGCCTCATCGTGTACCAGGAGCAGGTCATGTCGGTGGCGCAGAAGCTCGCGGGCTTCACGCTCGCGCAGGCCGACCTCCTGCGGCGCGCGATGGGCAAGAAGAAGAAGTCCGAGCTCGACAAGCAGTTCGAGGGCTTCTCGCAGGGCATGAAGGACAACGGCTACTCGATGGCCGCGGTGAAGGCGCTCTGGGACATCCTGCTGCCGTTCTCCGACTACGCCTTCAACAAGGCGCACTCCGCGGCGTACGGCGTCGTCTCCTACTGGACCGCCTACCTCAAGGCCCATTACCCGGCCGAGTACATGGCGGCGCTGCTCACGAGCGTCGGCGACTCCAAGGACAAGATGGCGCTGTACCTCAACGAGTGCCGCCGCATGGGGATCAAGGTCCTCCCGCCGGACGTCAACGAGTCGATCGGCTTCTTCGCGGCGGCCGGGGCCGACATCCGCTTCGGGCTGGGCGCTGTGCGCAACGTCGGCGCGAACGTGGTCGAGGCGCTCCGCGGCGCCCGCACCGAGCAGGGCGCATTCGAGTCGTTCGACGACTTCCTCAAGAAGGTCCCGCTGCCGGTCGCCAACAAGCGGACGGTCGAGTCGCTCATCAAGGCCGGCGCGTTCGACTCGCTGGGCGACACCCGCCGGGCGCTGCTCGAGGTGCACGAGGGCATGATCGACGCCTCCGTCAGCGACAAGCGCGCGGCCATGAACGGGCAGGTCGGCTTCGACTTCGACAGCCTCTGGGACGAGCCGCAGCACGCGCGCAAGGTGCCCGAGCGGCCCGAGTGGGCGAAGCGCGACAAGCTCGCGTTCGAGCGCGAGATGCTCGGCCTCTACGTCTCCGACCACCCGCTCGCGGGGCTCGAGATCCCGCTGGCGAAGCTCGCCTCGACGGGCATCGCCGAGCTGCTGGCGACGGACGCGTCGATGGACGGGGAGACGGTCACGCTGGCCGGGCTCCTCACGAGCGTCCAGCACCGCACCGCGCGGAACTCGGGCAACCAGTACGGCATGGTGCAGCTCGAGGACTTCGGCGGCGAGATCACCTGCATGTTCATGGGCAAGGCGTACCAGGAGTTCGCGCCCGCCCTCCAGAGCGACACCGTCGTGGTGATCCGCGGCCGGGTCTCCACGCGCGACGACGGCATGAACATCCACGCGTTCTCGATGTTCCAGCCCGACCTCGGGCAGAGCCTCGGCTCCGGGCCCCTCCTCATCAGCCTCGCGGAGAACCGGGCGACCACGGAGACCGTCATGGGTCTCAACGACGTGCTCATCCGCCACTCGGGCGACACCGAGGTGCGGCTCCAGCTCGTGAAGGGCGACAGCGGGCGGGTGTTCGAGATCCCGTACCCGGTCACGGTGAGCGCGGACCTCTACGGCGAGCTCAAGTCGCTGCTCGGGCCGAACTGCCTGGGGTGATCCGCGGGCTCGGGTCCCCGGGCGCGGGCGCGCCGGACGCCGGAGCCAGGGAAGCCGGCGCCAGTGAGGCCGGCGCCAGACAAGCCTGCGCCAGACAAGCCGGCGTTCAGGCCTCGGCGCCCGGCCGCAGGTAGCGGCGCGCGTGGTACAGGAGCGGTTCGTCGTCCACGCCCGTGCCGCCGTCCTCGATCCGCACGATGACGACGATCGCGCCGTGCACGTGCACCCGCTCGACGATCCGGGCGACCAGGAGCGCCGTCCCGCCCGTCAGCACGGGCAGGCCGTGCGGACCGGGGGACCAGTGGTCTCCCGCGAACCGCTCGGCCGCCGGGCCGCTGAGCCGCTCCGCGAGGTGCCGGTCGCGCGCGCCGAGCACGTGGATCGCGACGTGGTCGGCCGCGGTGATGGCGGCGGCGCTCGACGCCGTGCGCGCGAGGCTGAAGCTGGCGAGCGGCGGATCCGCCGACACGGAGGCGAGCGACGTCGCCGTGAACCCGACGGGGGAGCCGTGCGCGTCGTGCGTCGTGACGACCGCGACGCCCGCGGCATGGCGCCGGAACGCAGCTCGGAAGGCGGCGAGGCCGTCGGCCTCGGCGAGCGTGGTGGCGGGGTGCGCGTCCATGCCTGGAGACGCTAGCCGCCGGATCCGCCCGGCGCCCGCTCGGTAGACTTCCGGAGTCATGATGCGCATCCAGGACCTCCGCGGCACCACGCCCAGCACCGCCGATCTGCTCGACCTCCTCCCGCGTCCGGTCACGGACGTCGCCGTCGCGCTCGACGTGGCGCGCGAGCTCGTCGAGGACGTGCGCACGCGGGGGAGCGCCGCCCTGCTCGACCAGGCGGAGCGGCTCGACCGGGTCCGCCCGGAGTCCCTGCGGGTCCCCGCCGAGGCCATCGCCGACGCGGTCGAAGGCCTCGACCCGGCCGTCCGCGCCGCCCTCGAGGAGGCGATCCGCCGCGTGCGCGTCGGCTCCGCGGCGCAGGTCCCGCCCGAGACGACCACCACGGTCGTGCGCGGCGGCACCATCGTCCAGCGCTGGCAGCCCGTCCGCCGCGTGGGCCTCTACGTGCCGGGCGGCAAGGCCGTCTACCCGTCGAGCGTCGTGATGAACGTCGTCGCCGCGCAGGTCGCGGGAGTGGCCAGCATCGCGCTCGCGTCGCCTGCGCAGGCCGCGCACGGCGGATCGGTGCACCCCGTCATCCTCGGCGCTGCCGGCCTCCTCGGCGTCGACGAGGTCTACGCGATGGGCGGCGCGGGGGCCATCGGCGCGTTCGCGCACGGCGTGCCGGACCTCGGCCTCGAGCCGGTCGACGTCGTCACCGGGCCCGGCAACATCTACGTCGCCGCGGCGAAGCGCGTCGTCCGCGGCGTGACGGGCATCGACTCCGAGGCGGGCACGACCGAGATCCTCGTGATCGCCGACGCGCACGCCGACGCCCGCCTCGTGGCCGCCGACCTCGTCAGCCAGGCCGAGCACGACGAGATGGCGGCGTCCGTCCTCGTCACCGACTCGCCCGAGCTCGCGCGCGCGGTCGACGCCGAGGTGGAGGCGCTGGCCGCGACCACGGAGCACGCGGCCCGCGTCGGCCAGGCGCTCACCGGACCGCAGTCGGCCATCCTCGTGGTCGACGACCTCGCGACGGCGGCCCGCTACAGCGACGCGTACGGCCCCGAGCACCTCTCCGTCCAGACGGCCGACCCCGACGCCCTCCTCGCGCACCTGCACAGTGCCGGCGCGATCTTCCTCGGGCCGCACTCGCCCGTGAGCCTCGGCGACTACCTCGCCGGGTCGAACCACGTGCTCCCCACGGGCGGCCAGGCCCGCTTCGGCTCCGGCCTCGGCGCGTACACGTTCCTCCGCCCGCAGCAGGTCGTGCGCTACGACGCCGACGCGCTGCGCGACGCCGAGCCGATGATCGTCGCGCTCAGCCGGGCCGAGGACCTGCCCGCGCACGGCGACGCGGTGACCGCGCGCCTGACACGCTGACGTATCCTGGCCACACGATGTTCTGCCCCTTCTGCCGCCACCCCGACTCCCGCGTCGTCGACTCCCGCACGAGCGACGACGGCCTGTCGATCCGCCGGCGCCGGCAGTGCCCGGAGTGCGGCCGCCGCTTCAGCACCACCGAGACCGCGAGCCTCAGCGTGATCAAGCGCAACGGCGTCGTCGAGCCCTTCAGCCGGGAGAAGATCGTCACGGGCGTCCGAAAGGCCTGCCAGGGGCGTCCCGTCACCGACACGGATCTCGCGGTCCTCGCGCAGCGCGTCGAGGAGGCGATCCGGGCCACCGGCGCGTCGCAGATCGAGGCGAACGACATCGGCCTGTCGATCCTCCCGCCGCTCCGCGAGCTCGACGAGGTCGCGTACCTCCGCTTCGCCAGCGTGTACCAGGGCTTCGACTCGCTCGACGACTTCGAGGCCGCCATCGCGCAGCTCCGCGTCGCGCACGCCGCGACGCCCGACGCCGACGCGCTCTGACCCGCCGCGGGACGTCCGTCCGTCCTGCAGGACGGCGCCTTCGCAGGCGCTAGCCTGGTGCCGATGTATCCCCTCCTCTTCCGCACGGTCCTGTCGCGCATGGACCCGGAGGACGCCCACCACCTCGCGTCCACGGCCATCTCCCTCCTCCCGCCGTCCGGCCTCGGCTGGATCGCCCGGCGGCTGACGGCACCCGATCCGTCGCTCGCGGTCGACACCCTCGGCCTCCGCTTCCCGTCCCCGTTCGGCGTCGCCGCCGGCTTCGACAAGGACGCGCGGGCCGTCCTCGGCCTCGGCCAGCTCGGCTTCGGCCACGTGGAGGTCGGCACGGTCACCGCCGAGGCGCAGCCGGGCAACCCGCGACCTCGCCTGTTCCGCCTGATCGAGGATCGCGCCGTCATCAACCGCATGGGCTTCAACAACGGGGGAGCCGCGGCCCTCGCCGACCGGCTCCGTCGCCTGCGGACCCGTCGGGACCGGCCCGTGATCGGCGTCAACATCGGCAAGACCCGGGTGGTCGCGGTCGAGGACGCCGTGGCCGACTACGTGCGGACGACCCGCCTGGTCGCCCCCGTGGCCGACTACCTCGCGGTCAACGTCAGCTCGCCCAACACGCCGGGTCTCCGCGGCCTGCAGGAGATCGACCTGCTGCGACCGCTGCTCACGAGCATCCGCGACGCGGCGGACGGTGTGCCCGTCCTCGTCAAGATCGCGCCCGACCTGCAGGACGCGGAGGTGGAGCGGATCGCCGAGCTCGCGACGGAGCTGGGCCTCGCGGGCGTGATCGCCACGAACACCACGCTGTCCCGCGCTGATCTGCGCACCGACGCCGCGGTCGTCGAGGCCGCCGGCGCGGGCGGGCTGTCCGGTGCGCCGCTGGCCCCGCGCGCGCTCGAGGTGCTCCGGATCCTGCGCCGGGTGCTGCCCTCCGACGCGTGCATCATCTCCGTCGGCGGAGTCGACACCGCCGACGACGTGCAGTCGCGTCTCGATGCGGGCGCGACGCTCGTGCAGGGCTACACGGCATTCCTCTACCGCGGCCCGCTCTGGGCACGGTCGATCAACGCCGGTCTCGCCCGGATCCGTCGCCCGCGCTGAAGCGCGCGCACCGCCGGTGCGTGTAGGCGATCAGCTGAAGGTGACCTTCTCACGCCGCTTCACCTGCGGCTTGGGCAGGCGCATCGGGCGCATCTGGATGGTGCGCATGCCCGTGTACCAGCGGATCCCGCGCTCGACCCGGTCGGCGCCGACGCGCGCGGTGATGGCGGCCCGCACGCGGCGCCCGGTGAGGTACGCGTCGATGATCGCCGCGATGACGAACACGTAGATCGACAGCAGCGGGATGGCCGAGAGGCTCGGCACGACGAAGGTCAGCACCACGACGACGCCCATCACGGGCAGCAGGAACTCGCCTACGCTCCAGCGCGCGTCCACGATGTCGCGGGCGTAGCGCTTCTGCGGGCCCTTGTCGCGGACGGGCAGGTAGCGCTCGTCGCCGGCGGCCATCCCGGCGTTGGCCCGGGCGCGAGCCTCGCGCGCCTTCTCCTTCGCCTGCTGCGCCGCCAGCTTGCGATCCTGCGGCACGAGCGGGCGGAGGTTCGCGGCCTCGCGCTCCCGACGGGTCGGGGTGGGGCCCTTCTTCCCGTCGGCCGTGCGACCGTCGACGGCCGCCGTGGCGCTCGTCTCGGAGGGGGTCTCTGCGGGGGTCTGCTGCTTCGCCACGTCTCTCGTCCTTGCCTGGAGTGAATCTAAGATTACCTGCATGACGCCTCCCGACACCTCCGCAGACGCCGTGACCGCACCGGACCAGGAGGTCGTCGACCGGCTCGCCGCCGCCGTCGCGGGCGGGCTGCCCACCACGATCGCCGACCTCTCGGCGCTCGTGCGCATCCCCTCCGTGTCCTGGCCGGCCTTCGATCCCACGCATGTCGTCGCCAGCGCCGATGCCGTCGCCGGCCTCCTCGCCGGGCTCGGCGTCTTCGACGACGTCTCCGTCCACCGGGCGACGACCCCCTCGGGCGACGCGGGCCAGCCCGCGGTGCTCGCGACGCGCGCCGCACGGAACGGCAAGCCCACCGTCCTCCTCTACGCGCACCACGACGTGCAGCCCCCCGGAGCGGACGAGCATTGGGAGACCCTGCCCTTCGAGCCCACCCTGCGCGGCGACCGCCTGCACGGGCGGGGCGCGTCCGACGACAAGGCCGGCATCATGACGCACGTCGCGGCCATCCGCGCGCTCGTCGAGGCGGAGGGCGACGACCTCGACCTCGGCCTCGCCGTCTTCATCGAGGGGGAGGAGGAAGCGGGATCCCGCTCCTTCTCCGACTTCCTCGCGACGCACCACGATGCCCTGGCCGCGGACGTCATCGTCGTCGCCGACAGCGACAACTGGGATGTGGACACCCCCTCCATCACCATCGCCCTCCGCGGCAACGTCACGTTCCGCCTCACGGTGCGCACGCTCGACCTCGCCTCGCACTCGGGCATGTTCGGCGGCGCCGTTCCCGACGCGATGATGGCGGCCGTCCGCCTCCTCGACTCGCTCTGGGACGCCGACGGCTCCGTCGCCGTCGCGGGTCTCGCCTCCACGGAGATGGCGACGCCCGCCTACGACGACGCCCGCCTGGCCGAGGAGGCGGCGCTCCTGCCCGGCGTCTCGCCGATCGGCACCGGCCCGATCCTCACGCGCCTGTGGGCGCAGCCCGCCATCACGGTCACGGGCATCGACGCCCCGTCGGTCGCCAACGCGAGCAACACGCTCCTCCCCGAGGTGTCGGTCCGCATCAGCGCGCGGATCGCCCCGGGGCAGACGGCCGCGGACGCGTACCGCGCCCTCGAGGCGCACGTCGAGGCGCACCGTCCCTTCGGCGCGCATGTGGAGATCAGCGACGTCGACCAGGGCGATCCCTTCCTCGTCGACACGACCGGCTGGGCGATGGCCGAGGCCACGGCGGCGATGACCGCCGGCTGGGGCCGCGCGCCCGTCCAGGCCGGGATCGGCGGATCCATCCCGTTCATCGCCGACCTCGTGCAGGCCTTCCCCTCCGCGCAGATCCTCGTCACCGGCGTGGAGGACCCCGACACCCGCGCGCACAGCCCGAACGAGTCGCAGCACCTCGGCGTGCTCAAGCGGGCGATCCTCAGCGAGGCCGTGCTGCTCTCGCGCATCGCCCGCCGCGGCTGACGGTCGCGGACAGCCCCGCCGGACGCAGGACGGATCGGGCAGGCCGGCGGGAACACCCGGGTGACTCCCGTGGTTGCACGACGTAGACTCCACCGGAGTCGCCCGACCGCATACGCCACCACCCGAGGAGTGCTCATGACCGACACCACGCTGACCGAGACCGCCGAGGCGGCCCACCGCGTCGGACTCACGGACACCGCGGCGAGCAAGGTCAAGAGCCTGCTCCAGCAGGAGGGCCGCGAGGACCTCCGCCTCCGCGTCGCCGTCCAGCCCGGCGGCTGCTCCGGCCTCATCTACCAGCTTTACTTCGACGAGCGCGAGCTCGACGGCGACGCCACGGTCGACTTCGACGGCGTCGAGGTCATCGTCGACAAGATGAGCGTGCCGTACCTCGACGGCGCCACGATCGACTTCGAGGACACCATCCAGAAGCAGGGCTTCACCATCGACAACCCGAACGCGGGCGGCTCGTGCGCCTGCGGTGACTCGTTCCACTGACACACGGAACGGTAAGCGGATCTGAGCCCGGAAACCCGGGCCTCGGGCAGGGAGTCGTCCATCGGGCGGCTCCCTGTCGCGTAATGTGGAACCCGTCACATCCGGTTCTTCGAAGGGTCTGCACGTGCGCTTCACTCGCCGTCAACGTTGGCTGACGATCCCCGTCGCCCTGGGCATCTCGATACTCCTCGCGGGGTGCACGCAGCAGCAGCTCCAGGGCTTCCTGCCGACGGAGCCGGGCACGACCAACCACGTCGACTCGGTCATCGGCCTCTGGGTCACCGCCTGGATCGTCCTCCTCGCCGTGGGAGTCCTCACCTGGGGCCTCACCATCTGGGCCGCGGTCGTGTACCGCCGCCGCAAGGGCCAGACGGGCCTTCCCGTGCAGATGCGCTACAACATGCCGATCGAGATCTTCTACACGATCGTGCCGCTGATCCTCGTCCTCGGCTTCTTCGCCTTCACGGCCAAGGACCAGGCCGCCATCGAGGCGCGGTTCGACAAGCCCGAGGTCAAGGTCCAGGTCTTCGGCAAGCAGTGGGCCTGGGACTTCAACTACCTCGGCGGCGAGACCGAGGCGGGCCAGCCCATCGAGGGCGGCGCGTACGAGCAGGGCGTCCAGGCCGTCGACGACCCCAACGGCCCGCAGGGCTCCATCGACAAGGACAAGCTCCCCACGCTCTACCTGCCGGTCAACACCAAGGTCGAGCTCGAGCTCAACACGCGTGACACGCTGCACTCCTTCTGGGTGGTGGACTTCCTCTACAAGAAGGACCTCATCTCCGGCAAGACGAACTACATGACGTTCATCCCGGAGAAGGAGGGGACGTACATGGGCAAGTGCGCCGAGCTCTGCGGCGAGTACCACTCCCTCATGCTGTTCCAGGTCAAGGTCGTCTCCGTCGACGAGTACAACGCCTACATCGAGAAGCAGAAGGCGGCCGGGTTCGCGGGAGACCTCGGCAAGGACTACGACCGCCTGCAGAACCTCCCCGGCACCGACGTGCCGGCCACCACCGAGTCGGCCGAGAAGTAGGGCGCACACACCGTGACATCGACACTCAACCGTCCCACCGCGATCCCCGCGGGTCAGGCGAAGGTCCTCCAGGACTCCGGCAAGGCCGAACGGCGTGGCAACGTCGTCGTCAACTGGATCACGTCCACTGACCACAAGACCATCGGGTACCTCTACCTGATCACGTCGTTCCTCTACTTCTGCCTCGGCGGCGTGATGGCGCTCGTCATCCGCGCCCAGCTCTTCGAGCCGGGCCTGCACGTGGTGGAGACCAAGGAGCAGTACAACCAGCTCTTCACGATGCACGGCACGATCATGCTGCTGATGTTCGCGACGCCGCTGTTCGCCGGCTTCGCCAACGTGCTCATGCCGCTGCAGATCGGTGCTCCCGACGTCGCGTTCCCGCGTCTCAACGCGTTCGCGTACTGGCTGTTCAACTTCGGATCCCTCATCGCGGTCGCCGGATTCCTCACGCCCGCTGGTGCGGCCTCCTTCGGATGGTTTGCCTACGCGCCCCTGTCGAGCACGACGTTCTCGCCAGGGTTGGGAGGCAATCTCTGGGTGATGGGCCTGGCGCTCAGCGGTTTCGGCACCATCCTCGGCGCGGTCAACTTCGTGACGACGATCATCACGATGCGCGCCCCCGGCATGACCATGTTCCGCATGCCGATCTTCACGTGGAACATCCTCGTGACGTCGATCCTCGTGCTGATGGCGTTCCCGGTCCTGGCCGCCGCGCTCTTCGGACTCGGCGCCGACCGCATCTTCGACGCGCACATCTACGACCCGGCAAACGGCGGTGCCATCCTGTGGCAGCACCTCTTCTGGTTTTTCGGGCACCCCGAGGTCTACATCATCGCGCTGCCGTTCTTCGGCATCGTGTCGGAGGTCTTCCCGGTCTTCAGCCGCAAGCCGATCTTCGGGTACAAGACGCTCGTGTACGCGACCATCTCCATCGCGGCCCTGTCGGTCACGGTGTGGGCGCACCACATGTACGTCACCGGATCCGTCCTGCTGCCGTTCTTCTCGCTCATGACCATGCTCATCGCGGTCCCGACCGGCGTGAAGATCTTCAACTGGATCGGCACCATGTGGCGCGGATCGGTGACGTTCGAGACGCCCATGCTCTGGGCCATCGGCTTCCTCATCACGTTCACGTTCGGCGGCCTCACGGGCATCATCCTGGCGTCGCCCCCGCTCGACTTCCACGTGTCCGACACATACTTCGTCGTGGCGCACTTCCACTACGTGGTCTTCGGCACCGTCGTGTTCGCCATGTTCTCCGGCTTCTACTTCTGGTGGCCCAAGTGGACGGGCACGATGCTCAACGAGCGCCTCGGCAAGGTCCACTTCTGGCTCCTGTTCATCGGCTTCCACACGACGTTCCTCATCCAGCACTGGCTGGGCGTCATGGGCATGCCGCGTCGGTATGCGACGTACCAGCCCGAGGACGACTTCACGTGGATGAACCAGCTGTCCACGATCGGCGCCGGCATCCTCGCTCTGTCGATGATCCCGTTCTTCCTGAACGTCTGGATCACCGCCCGCACAGCGCCGCGCGTCACGGTCAACGACCCGTGGGGCTACGGCCGCTCGCTCGAGTGGGCCACGTCCTGCCCGCCGCCGCGGCACAACTTCACGTCCATCCCGCGGATCCGATCGGAGGCCCCAGCCTTCGACCTCAACCACCCCGAGGCGGGCATCCCCGTGGGAATCGGTCCGGCGAAGGACGCTCCCGATGCCGCGACCTACGACATCTCCAGCGACAAGGTGAAGTGACGTGCGCGCCAATAGGAACCTCTTCTACGTCCTCGCGGTCTTCTTCGCCATCGCGGCGGCCGCATACACGATCTGGCACCTGATCGACCAGAACACGGTCGAGTGGGTCGGGACTCTGGCCATCGCCCTGTCGGGTGTCCTCGCGGCATTCATCGGCTTCTTCGTGGCTCGCCTCTACGCGGCGCAGAACGGCGAGCTCCCGGAGGACCGCAGCGACGCCAACGTTGACGACGGCGACCCGGAGCTCGGCTTCTTCAGCCCGTGGAGCTGGTGGCCCGTGATCCTCGCGGCCGGTGCCGCGTCGGTGTTCCTCGGCCTCGCCGTCGGCATCTGGATCGCGATCATCGGCGGTGGTCTCGCGATCATCGCGCTCGTGGGGTGGACCTACGAGTACTACCGCGGCTACTTCGCGCGCTGATCCCATGGTCGACATCCGGCACGCGCAGGCATCCGACGGGGACGCGGTCTTCGCCCTGTGCCAGCAGCTCGACATGATCAACGCTCCGGCGACCCGGGATGACTTCGACGTCACCTTCTCCCACATCCTGCGCGCGAACAAGGACGTCGGCCGCGACGTCCTGCTCGTCGCAGAGGAGGCGGGCACCGTCGTCGGGTATGCGTACCTCGTCGTGAGCCGCCTCCTCTACGCGGGCGGGCTCAGTGCACACCTCGAGGAGCTCGTCGTCGACAAAGATGCGCGGAGCGGCGGCACGGGCTCTGCGCTCGTGCGGGCGGTCGAGCGGCTCTGCGGTGACCGCGGCGTCGGACAGATCACCATGAGCACTCGACGTGCCGGGGAGTTCTACAAGAGGCTGGGCTACGAGCGCACGGCGGAGTTCTACAAGAAGCTCCTGCGCTAGGTGTAGTTCCTCGGGAGGTTGTGAACGCTGGGGCGGATAGCGAAGACCTCCGGGACGATGTGAGTTACCAAGCACACGTCATCACCGGAGGTCTTCGTGACTCACGCTAATGCCCCGTTCGCTCCCGTGGGCAGGCTTCGGCTTGCCCGGTTGATCGTTGAGGACGGGTGGCCGGTCCGGCGTGCGGCGGAGAGGTTCCAGTGCTCGCCCGCGACCGCGTCGAGATGGGCTCGCCGGTATCGGGCCGGGTTGCCGATGACGGACCGCTCATCCCGCCCGCACCGGCAACCGACCCGCACGAGTCAGCGTCGGGAGCGGCGGATCATCGCGCTGAGATTCACTCGCCGGTGGGGCCCGCACCGCATCAGCTATCACCTCCGCGTTCCGCGTTCGACGGTCGAGCGGGTGCTGAACCGGTATCGGATGCCGTTGCTCGAGCACGTCGATCTGAGCACCGGGCTCCCTGCCCGGCGGTCTCCTGCCCGACGCTACGAGCACTCCTCGCCGGGAGATCTGGTCCACGTCGACATCAAGAAGCTCGGCCGCATCCCGGACGGCGGCGGGCACCGAGTCCTCGGCAGAGCGGCCGGCCGGAGGAACACTCCCCGGACCGGGCGGGGATACGCGTTCCTGCATCACGCCGTGGATGACCACTCCCGACTGGCGTACTCCGAGATCCTCACCGACGAGCGCAAGGAGACCGCTGCCGCGTTCTGGGCCCGCGCGAACGCGTTCTTCACCGCCGCGGGCATCACCGTGATCCGTGTCCTGACGGACAACGGCTCCTGCTACCGCTCCCACGCCTTCACCGAGGCGCTCGGCACCATCGCCCACACACGCACCCGCCCGTACCGGCCCCAGACGAACGGGAAGGTCGAGCGCTTCAACCGCACCCTCGCCACGGAATGGGCTTACGCCCATCCCTATCGCACCGACGAGGCCCGCGCCGCGACCTACCCTGCCTGGCTGCATCACTACAACCACCACCGCCCCCACACCGGCATCGGCGGACTCACGCCCGCCGAACGCGTTCACAACCTCACTGGGAACTACACCTAGGCGCGGAGCACGGCGCGGAGCGCCGAGGGGACGCGGCGCGGGTCGCCGGCGAGCTCGGCGAGCGAGCCGTCGAGCGGATCCTCGTCGAACACCGCGAGCTCGCGGGCGACCGCGTCCTGCCGCACGGACGCGTCGCGTGCCGTGACGTCGCGCGCGGGGGATCCCGTCGCCCGGGCGTCCTCCAGCGCGAGGCCGGCGGTCGCGGGGGAGGCGCCGAGGGCGAGCGCCACGTCGCGCGCGATGTGCGCCGTCATGAGCTCGTCGAAGAAGCCGGCCGTCGTGTCGGGCGTGCGGCGGACGAGCGCCCACGCGCCCTCGGGACCGAAGTGGTGCGCGAGCGCCGCCTTCACGATGACGGCGAGCGGGCGGAGGTCCGGCACCGGGGCGGGATCGGGCGCGGCATCGTCCGCGGTCGTCGTCCCGGCGGACGGGGCGACCGGCTCGGCCTTGTGCGCGGGCACGTGGGTCGGCCGCACGGACCCGCCGTGGAGCCGGGCCGCGATGGCGGCCAGCTCGCCGGTGGCGGTCGAGACGACGGGTGCCGGGGGAGCTGGCGGCCCGGCGACGGATCGCGGTCCCGCCTGCCGCGGATCGGACGCCGCGGGCGCGGCCTCGGTCGGGACGGACTTGCCTCTGCGCCACCGGAACATGATCCACGGCCTCCCCGATCGCACCGCCGCGATCAGGATCATCATCGTGGGCGACACGCCCGGGTTGTCCCGCGACACGCCGGGGATCCCGGGCGTTGCCCCCGCGCGGGGGCGACGAAGACCGGCCTGCCGGCGGGTGCGCACGACGACGCGCGCACCCGCCGGATGCGCGCGTCGTCGTGGTTGGGCGGCTAGTTGCCGATCTGCCCGTCGCGCGAGTCCTCGATGACGGTGCCAACGGCGATCGCCACGGTGATGCCCCAGCTGAGCCACATGAGGCCGAGCTTCCAGTCGCGCGGACCCCGACGGGTCGTCTGGAGCGTGCTCCAGCCGCCGACGAGGGCGCTGAGGACGCTGCCGTTCAGGATGTACTTGCGCATGACACCTCCCAGTGTGCTTCCACGGTACCGGGATCCGACCGCCGAGTCCGTCGCCCGGTCGTGTGCGCGCGCTCCGAACCACGCGGCGTCCCCTTACCGCAGGCGGTGCGGACTCCCGGCGGCCGGTGAGTACAGTGATCGCGGATCAGACAGGAGGCGCCCGTGCGCACAGCCCTCATCGGGGTGGTGCTCCTCGTCGTCGGCGCCGTCGCCGTGGCCACCGGAGCCCTCCCGCTCGACGACCTCGGCGTCCTGTACGAGCGGGTCTGGCCGATCCTCCTCTTCGTGGTCGCCATCACCGTGGTCACCGAGCTCGCCAGCGAGGCGGGCCTGTTCACCTGGATCGCCGAGCGCGCCGCCGGCCTCGGCCGCGGACGCACGTGGGCCCTCTGGCTCGCGACCGTGCTCCTCGCCTGCCTCTGCACGATCTTCCTGTCGCTCGACACGACCGCCGTGCTGCTCACGCCCGTGGTCGTCGTGCTCGCCCGGCACTGCGGGCTCCCGCCGCTCCCGTTCGCACTGACCACCGTGTGGCTCGCCAACACCGCGTCGCTCCTGCTGCCCGTCTCGAACCTCACGAACCTGCTCGCGGAGCACGAGCTCGGCGGCCTCGGCCCCGCCGGGTTCGCGGCGCTCACGGTCGCGCCCGCGCTCGTCGCCATCGCCGTGCCCGTGCTCGCGATCCTCGTGATCCACCGCAAGGACCTCTTCACCCGCTACGAGGTCGGGGCACCGACCGCGCCGACCGACCGCGTGCTCCTCGTGGGCAGCGCTGTGGTCGTGGGGCTCCTCGTGCCCGCGCTCGTCTCGGGCGTCGAGGTGTGGATCCCCGCGCTCGCCGCGGCCGTCGTGCTCGCGATCCTCACGGCCGTCCGCCGGCCCCGCGTCCTCCGGCTCGGGCTTCTGCCGTGGCAGCTCGTGGTGTTCGCCTCGGGCCTCTTCATCGTGATGGAGGCCGCGCAGTCGCTCGGGCTCACCGCCGTGATGGCCGCCGTCTCGGGCCAAGGGCAGGACGCCGGGGCGCTCTTCCGGCTCGCGGGCGTCGCGACGCTCAGCGCCAACGCCGTCGACAACCTGCCGGCCTACCTCGCGCTCGAGCCGGTCGCGGGATCCCCGGAGCGGCTCGTCGCGATCCTCGTGGGCGTGAACGCCGGCCCGCTCATCACCCCGTGGGCCTCGCTCGCGACGCTGCTCTGGCACGAGCGGCTCGTGAGCATGGGGGTCCATATCAAGTGGTCGCGATACATGCTGCTGGGGCTCGTGGTCGCGCCCCTCACGGTCGGCCTTGCGATGCTCGCGTTCGTGCTCACGCACTGACCGGGCGGCCGCAGCTGGCAGGCCGCTGGCAGTCTGACCGATCGTGCAGGGACTGACCGATCGGTCGACATAGGCTCTCCGGGTGACCCGATCCCCCCGCGCATCCGCCGGCGACGAGCTCCGCACCATCGCGGCGGCGCGCTTCGCCCGCGACGGGTTCCAGGCCACCTCGCTGCAGCAGATCGCGGACGAGGCGGGCTACTCGAAGTCCAGCGTGCTCTACCACTTCGCCTCCAAGGAGGCGCTGCTGGACGCCCTGCTCGAGCCGACCATCGACGCGCTCGCCGGCGTCATCGAGCGCGCCGACTCCATCCGCGGGGACGAGGACGCGAGGCGCCAGTTCGTCGAGCGCTTCATCGACTTCCTCTTGCTGCACCGGCACGAGGTGGCGCTGTTCATCACGCAGGGCCGCTCGCTCGGGCACCTCGCGGTGATCGAGCGCGCCAACGACCTCGTGCGCACGCTCGGCGAGACCGCGGGCGCGCTCGACAGCACCCTCGACCAGCTGCGCTTCGGCGTGGCTCTCGGCGGCGCGGCGTACATCCTCGCCGCGAGCGACGACTGGTCCACCAACGAACCGCTGCCCGACGACGAGATCAGGGCTGCTCTCGTCGTGGTCGTGGGGGAGCTCCTCGCCCCCCTCGGCACTCGCTCCGCCTGATCCCCGCTCCGCACCAGCACGTCCCCACGCAAGGAGAGCCAGCCCATGGCCACGCTTCTGTACCGGCTCGGCCGGATCTCGTTCCTCCACCCGTGGCGCGTCGTCGCCGCGTGGATCCTCGTCCTCGGCATCCTGCTCGGCGGCGGCCTCGCGCTCGGCGGCAAGACCCAGGAGTCGTTCTCGATCCCGGGCACCGAGTCGCAGGAGGTCATCGACCGGCTCGCCGCCGTGTTCCCGCAGGCCGCGGGCGCGAGCGCGCAGATCGTGACCGAGGCACCGGCCGGCGCGAAGGTCACCGACGACGCCGACAAGGCCGCGATCGAGGCGACCGCGAAGGCCGCGGGCGAGGTCGACGGCGTCGCGACGGCGCTCTCGCCCTTCTCCGAGTACGCGAGCGACGCCGTGTCCGACGACGGCACCGTGGCGATCACGACCGTGCAGTTCTCCGGGCAGAGCGACCAGGTGACCACCGCGACGCTCGACGCGCTGAAGGAGTCGGCGCAGGCGGCCGAGGACGCGGGGCTCACGGTCTCGTTCGGCGGCCAGGTCTTCCAGGACATCCACTACGGAGTGACCGTGACGGAGGCGTTCGGCGTGCTCTTCGCGGGCCTCGTGCTCGTGCTCACCTTCGGCTCGATGCTCGCGGCCGGGCTGCCGCTCATCGGCGCGCTGGTCGGGGTGGCCGCGTCCGCGGGCGCGCTGCTGGCCGCGTCGAAGTTCGTCACGGTGTCGAGCGCGTCGCCGCTGCTCGCGGTGATGATCGGCCTCGCGGTCGGCATCGACTACGCGCTCTTCATCCTCATGCGGCACCGCACGCAGCTCGCCAACGGCATGCCCGTCGAGCGCTCGGCGTCGACCGCGGTGGCGACGGCAGGCAGCGCCGTGATCTTCGCGGGCGTGACGGTGATCATCGCGCTGCTGGGGCTCCTCGTGGTGCAGATCCCGTTCCTCACGGTGATGGGACTCGGCGCGGCGTTCGCGGTGCTGCTCGCCATGGGCGTCGCGACGACCCTGCTGCCGGCGATGCTCGGCCTCGCGGGGGAGCGCCTCCGGCCGAAGGAGGGCTCGCGGGCCGCCCGCCGCGCGAAGGCGCAGTCCGAGGGGACGCAGCGCACGCTCGGCGCGCGATGGGTGAAGATCGTCACGAAGGTGCCGATCATCCCCGTCGTGATCGTGATCGGCATCGCCGGCCTCCTCGCCGTGCCCGCGTCGCAGCTGCAGCTCGGGCTGCCGAGCGGGGCGACCGAGCCCGCCGGATCCACCAGCCGCGTCGCGTACGACACCGTCTCCGACGCGTTCGGACCGGGCCACAACGGGCCGCTCGTCGTGCTCGTCGACATCACGCAGACCACCGACCCGATCGGGGTGCTCGGGGAGATCGGCGACGAGATCCGCGGGCTCGACGACGTGGCCTTCGTCGGCACCGGCACGCCGAACCCGTCGGTCGACACCGCGATCATCCAGGTGCTGCCGGACAGCCCGCCCGAGTCCGCGGAGACGACCGCGCTCATGCAGTCGATCCGCGACCTCGCGCCCGGCCTCCACGACCGCTACGACACCCGTGTCTCCGTCACGGGCACGACCGCGGTGCAGAACGACATCTCGCAGCGGCTCGACCAGGCGCTCGTGCCGTTCGGCATCGTGGTGGTGGGGCTGTCGATCATCCTGCTGATGATCGTGTTCCGCTCGATCTTCGTGCCGATCAAGGCGGCCGTCGGCTTCCTGCTGAGCGTCGTCGTGTCGTTCGGCACCGTGGTCCTGATCTTCCAGGACGGCGCGTTCGCGGACGTCCTCGGGGTGACGCCGGGCCCGATCCTGAGCTTCATGCCGATCCTGCTCATGGCGATCCTGTTCGGGCTCGCCATGGACTACGAGGTGTTCCTCGTCTCCGGGATGCGTGAGGACTTCGTGCACCACGGCGATGCGAAGCGCGCCATCGTCACCGGCTTCTCGGGCGCGGCCCGCGTCGTGACGGCGGCCGCCCTCATCATGTTCTTCGTCTTCGCGGCCTTCGTGCCCGAGGGCGCGGGCGTGATCAAGACCATCGCGCTCGGGCTCGCGGTCGGCATCTTCTTCGACGCCTTCCTCGTGCGCATGACCCTGGTGCCCGCGGCCATGGCGCTGCTCGGGAAGCGGGCGTGGTGGATCCCGCGCTGGCTCGACCGGATCCTGCCCGACGTCGACATCGAGGGCGAGGGCCTCCGCGAGCGCCAGGACGACGTGGACTGGGCCCGGGCGTCCGGCGCCGCCGTCGCGACCGAGCGGCTCGTCGTGGGGGTGCCGGGCCGACGGCTCGCGCCCGTCGACCTCAGCGCACCGGCCGGATCCCTCGTGCTCGTCGAGGGCGACGTCGCCGACCGGCGCCTCCTCGGGGCGACGCTCGGCGCCCGGCTCGCGCCGCTGTCCGGCCGCGCGCACGTCGCCGGGCACCCGCTCGCCTCGGAGGCCGGCCGCGTGCTCACGAGCGTGGCGATGGCCGACCTCGGCCGCGTCGACCGGGTGGACTCGGGGGTGACCGTGGGCGACCTGCTCACGGAGCGCATCGACCTGTCGGAGCCGATGGGCCGCCGCCGCGGCGCCCGCGCGCGCCAGGCGGAATGGCTCGGCCGGATCGACCAGGCGGCCGACGCCGCGGGGGCCCGCCGCATCGGCGCCGACGACCCCGTCGGATCCCTCCTGCCGCTCGAGCGCGCCATCGCCCTGACCGCCGTCGCCGCCTCGGGGCGCGCCCCGGTGCTCGTGCTCGACGTGGTGGATCCCTTCCCGGACGCCGCCGCCGAGCGCGCGTTCCTCGCCGCCCTGCCCGCCCTCGTGCACGAGAGCACGACCGTCCTGCTGGGCGCGCCGTGGTTCCCGGACGAGCACGGGATCCCGGGCAGGCCCACCGTGCGCCTCCGCCTCCACGCGGAGGATGCGCCCGCTCCCGACGCCGACGAGCGCCCCGACACCGACCAGCCCGTCACGACCGGCAAGGAGACCCGCCGATGACCACCCGCACCGTACGCCGACGGCTCGCCGTCGCCCTCGTCGCGATCGTGCCCCTCGCGGTCGCCGGCCTCTTCATCGGCTCGCTCTCCGACGTGGCGAAGGGCGTCGAGCGCGTGCCCGCCGCCATCGTCAACCAGGACGAGATCGTGCAGCAGAAGGCCGCGGACGGCACCGAGTCGCCCGTGCTCGCGGGCCGCCTGCTCGTCACGCAGCTGACCAGCGACGACAACCAGGCCTTCGACTGGACCATCACCAACGCCGACGAGGCCCAGCGGATGCGCGACGACGGCGAGGTCTACGCGGTGCTGACGGTGCCGAAGGACTTCTCCGCGTCGATCGTGTCGCTGTCGACGGACGCCCCGAAGCGGGCCGACATCAGCGTGAAGACGGACGACGCGCACGGCTACCTGACGGGCGCGGCCACGCAGGCCGTGGGCGTCGGCATGACGAGCGTGTTCGGCAACGCCATCACCTCGCAGTTCGTCTCCGGCATCTACACGACGTTCGGCGGCCTCAAGGGATCGCTCACGGACGCGGGGGCGGGCGCCGACAAGCTGGCCGACGGCGCCACCCAGCTCTCCTCCGGCGCGACGACGCTCGGCGATGGGATCACGCAGCTCGGCGACGGCGTCGGGCAGTCCCAGCAGGGGGCGTCGAAGCTGGCGGACGGGCTCGGCACGTACACGGGTGGCGTCTCGCAGCTCTCCTCCGGGCTCGACCGGCTGCAGACCGGTGCCGCGGGGCTGTCGCAGGTCTCCGACGGCGTCGGGCAGTACGCGGGCGGTGCCGGGCAGATCGCGGCGCAGGTCCAGGGGATCCGGCAGCAGCTCGCCGCGAACCCGCAAAGCGCGCCCATCGCGGCGCAGCTCGAGCCGCTCGAGCAGGGGCTCGACCAGTACGCGGCGCAGGGGCAGACCCTCGCGACGCAGGCGGCCGCCGGGATCCAGGGCGTGCAGCAGGGCATCGGGCAGAGCGCGTCCGGCGCGTCGCAGCTCGCGGCCAACGGCGGAGCGCTCGTCTCGGGCGCGCGCCAGCTCAGCGACGGCCTCGGCCAGCTGCGCATCGGAACGACCTCGGCGGCGACGGGTGCGGGCGACCTCGCCACCGGCGCGGACGCGCTGTCCTCCGGCGCGACCGAGCTCGGCACCGGCCTCACGCAGGGCGCGGAGCAGATCCCGTCGCTCGACGCCGACCAGGCGTCCCAGGCGTCGGGCGTCGTCGCGGATCCGGTCGGCCTCACGGTCGAGCGCGAGAACGAGATCGGCAACCCGGGCGACGCGATCGCCGCGATCTTCGTGCCCATCGGCCTCTGGCTCGGCGCGTTCGCGACCTTCCTCGTGCTGCGCCCGGCGGCCCGCCGGCTGCTCGCGTCGTCGGCCGCGACCGGCCGCGTGATGGGGCGCGTGCTCGCGCGCGCCGCCCTCATCGCGCTCGCCCAGGTCGTCCTGCTCGTGGCGCTCGTGCACGCCGCCCTCGGGCTCTCCCTCGCGCTGCTGCCCGCCACCCTCGGGTTCGCCGCGGTCGCCGCGGCGGCCTTCACGGCGATCCACTACCTGCTCCGGCAGGCGTTCGGCCGGGCCGGGCTCGTGGTGTCGCTGATCCTGCTGGCCATCCAGGCCGCGGCGATGGGCGGCGTGATCCCGCTGCAGCTCGTGGCCGCGCCGTTCCAGGCGATCAGCCCGTTCCTGCCGCTCACCTACGCGGCGTCGGGGATGCAGGCGATCATCGCGGGTGGCGCCCCGGGGGTGGCGTGGAGCGCGGCGGGCGTGCTGGCGGTGTTCCTGCTGCTGAGCCTCGCGGTCTCGTACCTGGTGACGCGGCACTCGCGTCGGGCGAGGAGCCTCGGGCTCGTGCCCGGGGCGTCGCCGGCCTCGGTCGCCGTCGCCGTCTGATGATCCGCCTCGGCGGCCGGTCCTCGTGGGCCGGTCGCCGGGCGGATCCATGCAAGCCCGTGCCCGTCGCGATGCCCGTATCCGCCTGAGAACCATTCTCAGAAAACGGGCACCATGCGCATCCCCTCCTCGTCGCCGCCGGCGTCACCGCCCTCGGCCTCCTCGCGGGCTCGCTCGCGGCATCCGCCCCCGCCGCCGACGCGGCCCCTCGCGCCCGCTGGCTGCTCGTGGCCGACCCGTCCGCTCACGCCGTCTCCGTCGTGGACGACTCGACCGGGCGCATCACCGGCGCGCTGCCGGGCGCGGCCCTGGGCACGCACGCGGGCGTGATCCAGATGGGCCACGGCCGGGTGGCCTTCGTCGACGAGTCCGGGCCCCGCCTCGACGTGGTCGACATCGCCTCGTCCGGCGTCCTGCGCATCGCGTCCTCCACCCCGATCCCCGCGGTCGCCGGCACGTGGACCCGGGCCGGCTGGATCGCCGACGACCCCGGCCACCGCTTCGTCGCGGTGGGCTCCGACATCGACGGATCCACCACGCAGCAGGTCACGGTCGTCGACACCCGGGGGCACGTGGCGCGCACCGCGACCATCCGCACCAGCGAGGTGACGCTCGCCACGACGGGGGCGCGCGGCACCGAGGAGATGGAGACCTTCCTCGTCGGCTCGCCGCTGCGGCTCGTCGTGACGGCGGGCGGGCGATTCGACTCCTACGACGTGGCGGCCATCCTCCGTGGTGACACGGCTCCCGCGCCCGTCGCCACGACCCCGCTCGGCGCGTACCCGCACGGCCCGGTCGCCGACGCGCGCGGCACCGCGATCGGCTCGACGCTCCACGACGGGATCGAGACGGTGCCGCTCACGCGCGGCGGGTTCGGCGCCTCCATCGCGCGCCCCTACCCCGAGCCCGCCGTGCAGAGCTACCGGCCGCGCATGGCGCCGGACGGCGAGACGGCCGTGGGCACGCAGACCGGCACGGGTCCGGGTGCGCCCACCCTGCTGACGTCGTCGTCGATGCACGGCGCGGGCGTCGCGAGCGTGGCCCTCGGGTCGGGCACGTCCACGCGGGCGGTCGTCACGCCCGGGTACGCCGCGGCGGTCGTGACCGCGGGCGGCGTCGACACGCTCTCCCTCGTCGCCCGCGGCCGCGCGGGCCTGTACGACGGCACGGTCACCACCGTGCGGCTCCCGGCCCTCGGCCAGTCGCCGGGCGCCGGATCCGCCGCGCGCTTCCTCGCCGCGTCCGACGACGGCTCGGAGCTGTTCCTGTCCCGGGCGGGCACGGGATCCGTCCTCGAGATCGACGTCGCGGGCACGACGGCGACCGTCCGCGGCACGATCGCCGTCCCGTCCGCTCTCGCGGACGGCGGCTACCTCGCCACGGTGGACCCGCACCAGCGGCCCTACGACCTCAGCGGGCGCTGACCGCGGATCCCGCCCGCACGCACGACGAGGGCCGCCCGGACATCCGGGCGGCCCTCGTCGTGCGTCGTGCGGGTCGCTACAGCGCGAGCGCGATGCGCCCGCTGAACACGCGGGTCACGGGCGGAGCGGCCAGCACCTCGCCGAGGCGGGCGGCGCCTTCGGGCGTGGCGCGCCAGGCGACGTACGCGTCGTGGTCGGCGGTCGACGCCCACTGCTCCACGACGATCATGCGGGCCGGGTCGGCGTCGTCGACGAGGACGTCGAGGCCCTCGTTGCCCGCGAAGGCGCGGGTGGCCTGGAGGGTCTCGGCGAGGACGTCGGCGACGTCGGCCAGGCGGCTCTCGTCGACCTGGATCTCGAGGTGCACGGTGGTGCTCATGGTGTCTCCGGTCCCGACGGCGGGCGGGCGGGGCCGCGCGCGACGTCGATCATGTGCGGGGACGATCCCCTCGTCCATCCAACCCCTCGCGGGTGCGCGGCAGTCCCGACCGGCGCGGGCGGGCGTGTCGGCCGAGGACGGGGCCGACCGTCGGGCGGGCGACGCGGGCGCGGGATCGGGACGCTCCGCGGATCACCTGTCGCGGCGGAGGGCGGTGCGGAGCCGCTGGTACCCGGACACCACGGGCGGCGCGACGGGCGTCTTCTCCGGCGCGGTGTCGAGTCGGAGCTGTCGCTGCGCGAACTCGCGCGTCTCGATGAGCATGGCGAGCCGCTGGTCCTCGGTCTTGGCCTTGCGGGTGTTGACCTCGGCGACGACGCCGCCCTGCCAACCCTGCTCGGCGAGCCAGCGCAGCGTCTCCGCGACGGGCTGCGTGCCGCGGCCGGGGAGGAGGTGCTCGTCGAGGATGCGGCCGTCGTCCTGCGAGCCGGAGCCGTCGCAGAGGTGCACGTGGCGCAGGCGCGGTCCGAGGGCCTTGGCCATCTCGAGCGTGTCCTGGCCGGAGAGGGAGGCGTGCGAGAAGTCGAGCGTGGTGGCGCCGCAGTCCATGTCCCGCGGATCCCATCCGGGGGAGTACGCCTTCATGCTGCGGCCGGCGACCTGCCACGGGAACATGTTCTCGACCGCGATCTCGACGCCGGTCTCCGCCTGGATGGAGCGCACGATGTCGAGGAACGACTCGGCGTAGCCGGCCTGCCAGCGGAACGGCGGGTGCACGACGACGGCGGGCGCGCCCACGGCACGGGCGAGCTCGGCGGACCGCTCCAGCTTCACCTTCGGGTCCCGGCCCCACACGAAGTGCGTGAGCAGCAGGACGGGCGCGTGGATGGAGAGGATCGGTAGGCCGTGCTTCTCCGTCAGGGCGCGCAGGGCGTCGGCGTCCTGGGTGACCTCGTCGTTCGTCACCATGATCTCGACGCCGTCGAATCCGGCGCGCTTGGCCATGACGAAGGCGTTCTCGACGGGCTGGGGGTACACGCAGGTCGTGCTCATGCCTACTCGGATCACGTCGGCGAGCGTACCTGCCGCCGCTGGGCCGGAGGGGTACACGGGCGGTCCGGCGCGTGTCGGATGCGCGACGCGGACAGCCGCGGTCGGCATGCTGGATCGGACGGGAGGGCGGCGGCAGCGCCGCCCTCGATGAGAGGGAGCGGGCATGGCGGCTGCGGGATCGGGCGGGCACGGGAGCACTGACGCGTTCCGGAAGGAGCGGCTCGACGCGCCGCGCGGCTTCTTCGAGGCCGAGGCCGCGGGGCTCGCCTGGCTGGCGGAGGTGGAGCCCGCCGGGGGCGCGCGCGTGGTACTGGTGCTCGACGTCGCGCCCGGCCGCATCGAGCTCGAGCGCCTCGCGCCCGCCCGGCCGACCCGGGACGCCGCCCGCGCGCTCGGCGCGGCGCTCGCCGTCACGCACGACGCCGGCGCGCCCGCCTTCGGGTCCCCGCCCGCCGGGCTCGACGGCCCGGCCTTCATCGGCCGACAGTCGCTCTCGGTGCTCGCCGGCGCCGATGCCGGGGACGACCCGGGGGAGGGCTGGGGCGCCTGGTACGCCCGCGAGCGCGTGCTGCCGTACCTCCGTCGCGCGGTCGACGCCGGCAACGCGACCTCCGCGCAGGCGGCCGACGTGGAGCGGGCTTGCGACCTCGCCGCCGACGGCCGGTTCGACGACCCGGCGCCGCCCGCGCGGATCCACGGCGACCTCTGGTCGGGCAACGTGCAGTGGACGGACACCGGTGCCGTCCTCATCGACCCGGCCGCCCACGGCGGCCACCGCGAGACCGACCTCGCGATGCTCGCGCTCTTCGGCTGCCCCGGCATCGACGACGTCCTCGGCGCGTACGCGGACACCGGATCCCTCGGCGCCGGCTGGCGCGCCCGCATGCCGCTGCACCAGCTGCATCCGCTCGCCGTGCACGCCGCGTCGCACGGACCGTCCTACGGCGACGCGCTGCACGACGCGGCCCGCGCGGTGCTCCGGATGTGACGCCGACGGACGAGAGACCCCCGGTCAGGCCGGGGTGAGGCTGGTACCCTGGACCCACCGAGCAGGTACCACAGAGCTCTGCGCAACCGAGACGGGAACCGTGACTCCGCCACCCTCATCCACGCCCTCCGCGACCGAGCCGACGACCGAGCCGAGAACCGCCGACGCGCACGACGGCGACGTCGAGCCCGGCGCCTACGACCTCGTCGTCGTGTCCAACCGCCTCCCCGTCGACCGCGTGGTCGCGGCCGACGGCACCACCTCCTGGCGGCACTCGCCGGGCGGCCTGGTCACGGCGCTCGAGCCCGTGATGCGCGCCAACGAGGGCGCGTGGGTCGGCTGGCCGGGCATCGCCGACCACGACGTCGAGCCGTTCGTCGACGCCGGCATCTCGATCATCCCCGTCACGCTCACCGAGCAGGACCTCGCCGAGTACTACGAGGGCTTCTCCAACGACACCCTGTGGCCGCTGTACCACGACGTCATCGCGCAGCCGAGCTACCACCGCGAGTGGTGGGACACCTACGTGACGGTCAACCAGCGCTTCGCCGACGCCGCCGCGAAGGCCGCCGCGCCCGGCGCCACCGTGTGGGTCCAGGACTACCAGCTGCAGCTCGTGCCGAAGATGCTCCGCGAGCAGCGGCCGGACCTCACCATCGGGTTCTTCAACCACATCCCGTTCCCGCCCTACGGCATCTACTCGCAGCTGCCCTGGCGCACGCAGATCATCGAGGGGCTGCTGGGCGCCGACGTCATCGGCTTCCAGCGCGTCGCCGACGCCGGCAACTTCACGCGCGCGGTCCGGCGGCTCTTCGGGTACACGACCCGCGGATCCACCGTCGACGTGCCCGTGCGCGGCGGCATCCCGCTCACCGTCCCCGGCACGAAGCCGTCGAAGCCCGTGCGCGAGCTGCGCACGCGCCAGGTCGTCGCCAAGCACTACCCGATCTCGATCGACGCGCGCAGCTACGAGGAGATGGCCAAGGACCCCGCCATCCAGGAGCGCGCCCGCCAGATCCGCGCGGATCTCGGCGACCCGAAGACGATCCTGCTCGGCGTCGACCGGCTCGACTACACGAAGGGCATCGGCCACCGCCTGAAGGCGTTCGGCGAGCTCCTCGCCGAGGGCCGCGTCACGGTGGAGGACGCGACGCTCGTGCAGGTGGCGAGCCCCAGCCGCGAGCGCGTGGAGACGTACAAGCAGCTCCGCGACGAGATCGAGCTCACGGTCGGCCGCATCAACGGCGACTACGGCTCCATCAGCCACACCGCCATCAGCTACCTGCACCACGGGTACCCGCGCGAGGAGATGGTGGCGCTCTGCCTCGCGGCCGACGTCATGCTCGTCACCGCCCTCCGCGACGGGATGAACCTCGTCGCCAAGGAGTACGTGGCCACCAAGCACTCGAACGAGGGCGTGCTCGTGCTCAGCGAGTTCGCGGGCGCCGCGGACGAGCTGAAGGCCGCGCTCCTCGTGAACCCGCACGACATCGAGGGCCTCAAGGAGGCGATCCTCCGTGCCATCGAGATGCCGAAGGCCGAGCAGCGCAAGCGCATGCGGTCGCTCCGCAAGCGCGTGTTCGAGAACGACGTGACGGCCTGGTCGAGCTCGTTCCTCGCCGACCTCGGGCGCACGCACGCCGCCTCGATCCACGAGGGACCCGACGAAGAGGTCGTCGAGCCGCTCATGGACGAGGGCTGGTAGCGCGCGTGGCCGAGCTGACCACCGACATCCAGGCCAAAGGAGGCCGCGGGTTCCCCGGCCGCCTGTTCGAGGCGCTCACCGAGCTCGCGCGCACCCCGCGCCTGCTGGTCGCGCTCGACTTCGACGGCACGCTCGCCCCGGAGGTCGACGACCCCGAGAAGGCGCGCGCGGTCCCCGAGGCCCGCGCCGCGGTGCTCGCGCTGCTCGCCCTGCCGCGGACGCGCGTCGCGCTCGTGTCCGGTCGCGCGCTCCGGAGCCTCGAGGCCGTGGCCGACCTGCCGGACGACGTGCTGCTCGTCGGGTCGCACGGGGTGGAGATCCGCCTCGACACCGACGACATCGAGCTCACCCTCGACGAGGGCGAGCTCGCCCAGCGCGGCGTGCTGTCCGACGTGCTCGGCCAGGTCGCCGACTCGCTCGACGAGGTCTGGATCGAGGAGAAGCCCGCGGGCTTCGCCCTCCACACGCGCCTCGCCACCGAGAAGCACAGCCGCATCGCGCACCTCGTCGCCACGCAGGAGGCGCACGCCGAGGTCGAGGGCCTCAAGGTGCGCTCGGGCAAGGACGTGCTGGAGTTCAGCGTCCGGCACGCCACCAAGGGCGAGGCGGTCGAGCACCTGCGCCGGTACGCCGAGGCGACGGCCGTCTTCTACGCGGGCGACGACGTCACCGACGAGGACGCGTTCGCCGCGCTCCAGGCCGGCGACCTCGGGCTCAAGAGCGGCACGGGCGCCACGGCGGCGGACTTCCGCGTCGACGGCCCGCACGACGTCGCGCGCGTGCTCCAGGTGCTCGCCGACCTCCGCGCCGAGCCGGCCGTCCATCCCGACTGAGGCGGCCGCCCCGGTCTCTCAGGTAGGGCTCAGGTAGACTGGGGAAATAGCCGACTCGCGAGAGGAGACCGCACGTGATCGTCCTCCTCGCGGTGTTCCTGCTTGCCTCCGTCGGCATCCCCCTCCTCGCCCGCGTGCTCGGCGTGCGCGCGTTCGTCGTCGCCGCCCTCGTGCCGGCGGCCGCCTTCGCCTACACGATCGCGCAGGGCCCGACCGTGCTGCCCGACGGCGAGGTCGTCGAGCGCGTCGAGTGGATCCCGTCGCTCGGCATCACGCTCGACATGCGGATGGATGCGCTGTCCTGGCTCCTCTCCCTCGTCGTCACGGGCGTCGGCGCCCTGGTGCTCCTCTACTGCGCGCGCTACTTCCGCAGCTCGGAGGAGGGCCTCGGCCGGTTCGCGGGGCTCCTCGTCGCGTTCGCGGGCGTCATGTTCGGTCTCGTCCTCGCCGACGACGTCTTCGTGCTCTTCACCTTCTGGGAGGCGACGAGCGTCCTCTCCTACCTCCTCATCGGCCACTACACCGGCAAGAAGGCGAGCCGCGGCGCCGCGCTGCAGGCGCTCCTCGTCACCACGGCGGGCGGGCTCGCGATGCTCGTGGGCCTCGTCATCCTGTCGGTCACCGGGGGCACCACGAGCCTCGCCGCGCTCGTGGCCGACCCGCCCGGCGGCCCGCTGATCCCCGTCGCGATCGTGCTGATCCTCCTCGGCGCGCTCTCGAAGTCCGCCCTCGTGCCGTTCCACTTTTGGCTGCCCGCCGCCATGGCCGCGCCGACCCCGGTGAGCGCGTACCTGCACGCCGCCGCCATGGTGAAGGCCGGCATCTACCTCATCGCGCGCCTCGCGCCCGGCTACGCCGACGTGCCCGGTTGGCGCGTGCTGCTCGTGGCGCTCGGCGTCGCGACGATGCTCGTCGGCGGCTGGCGCGCGCTGAAGCAGATGGACCTCAAGCTCGTCCTCGCGTACGGCACGGTCAGCCAGCTGGGGTTCCTCACCGTGGTGGTCGGCTACGGCACGCGCGACGCCGCGCTCGCGGGCGTCGCCCTACTGCTCGCGCATGCGCTGTTCAAGGCGACCCTGTTCCTCGTCGTGGGCGTCGTCGACCACCGGGCCGGGACACGTGACCTCCGCAAGATCAGCGGGCTCGGCCGGAAGGCCCCCGTGCTCGCGGTCATCGCGGCCCTCGCGCTCGCCTCGATGGCGGGCCTGCCGCCCTTCCTCGGCTTCGTCGCGAAGGAGGCCGTGCTCACGGCGCTCCTGACCGACGCGGAGCAGGGCGGCGGGCTCGGCTGGGTCGCGCTCGTCGGCGTCTCCGTCGGCTCCTGCCTCACCGTCGCCTACAGCGCGCGCTTCATGTGGGGCGCGTTCGCCCGCAAGCGGGGCGTGGCCGAGGTCCAGCCCGTGCACGAGCACCTCGACTTCCTCGTGCCGCCGGCCGTGCTCGCCGTCACCGGCCTCGTGCTCGGGTTCCTCGCCTCCTCCGTCGACGGCTGGATCGCGGGATACGCGGACACGCTCCCGGCCGTGAGCGCCGGCGCCTCCGGGGAGCCCGACCACACGTACCACCTCGCGCTCTGGCACGGGATCGAGCCGGCGCTCCTCATCTCCGCGGGCACGCTCGTGGTCGGCCTCACGATGTTCCGCCTCCGCGACGGGGTCTTCGCGCTGCAGTCGCGCGTGCCGTCCTGGATCGACGCGGCCCGCATCTACTGGGCGTCGATGCGGCTCATCGACCGGGTCGCCGCGCGCACCACCGCGACCACCCAGCGCGGCTCGCTGCCGTTCTACCTCGGCGTGATCCTGCTCGTGCTCATCGGCTCGGTCGGATCCGCGCTCGCGCTCAACCGCTCCTGGCCGACCACCGCCGTGCCCTTCGACCATCCGGCGCAGCCCGTGATCGGCGTCGTGATGAT
Organism: Clavibacter sepedonicus; assembly: GCF_000069225.1. Lineage (GTDB taxonomy): Bacteria > Actinomycetota > Actinomycetes > Actinomycetales > Microbacteriaceae > Clavibacter > Clavibacter sepedonicus. The sequence continues at coordinate 1,481,356 of NC_010407.1, forward strand.
CGTCGCCGCGATCGCCGCCGCCCGCGCAGGCAAGCGCTTCCAGGCCGTCGTGCTCGTGGGCGTCACGGGCTACGGCATGGCCGCGCTCTTCGCCCTGCACGGCGCGCCCGACCTCGCGCTCACGCAGGTGCTCATCGAGACGATCACGCTCGTGGCCTTCGTCCTCGTGCTCCGCCGCCTGCCCGTGCGGCTGGGGGAGCGGAACCGGTCGGTGCACCCGATCTGGCGCGCCTCCATCGGCATCGCGGTCGCCGCCCTCATGTCCACCGTCGCGGTCGTCGCGCTCGGCGCCCGCGTCGCGTCGCCCATCTCGCTGGAGTTCCCGCGCCTCGCATACGAGCAGGGCCACGGCAGCAACGTCGTCAACGTCACGCTGGTCGACCTCCGCGGCTGGGACACCATGGGCGAGATCTCGGTGCTCATCGTCGCGGCCACGGGCGTCGCGAGCCTCATCTTCCTCAACCGCCGCACCGACTCCCTGCCGCGCCTCACCGCGCCGTCGCGCCGCAGCCTCATCGCGCGGCTCGCCGGACGGCGCGACCCGCAGGGCGCCGAGGCGCCGCTCGAGGTCGAGCACGGCGTCGGTGGGCCGCGCATGGACGCGCGCGACGCGGTCACGGACTCGCACCGCGACCAGCGCAGCCCGTGGCTCCTCGCGGGCCGCACGCTCGCGCCGCAGAACCGGTCGATCCTCCTCGAGGTCGTCGTCCGGCTCCTCTTCCACAGCCTCATTGTTGTGTCCGTCTACCTGCTGTTCGCGGGCCACAACCTGCCGGGCGGCGGATTCGCCGGCGGGCTCCTCGCGGGCATGGCCCTCGTCGCGCGGTACCTCGCGGGCGGCCGCTACGAGCTCGGGGCCGCCGCGCCCGTCGACGCCGGACGCGTGCTCGGCACGGGCCTCGTCTTCGCGGTCGGCACGGCGGTCGTCCCGCTGGTCTTCGGCGCCGACGCGCTCACCTCCACGTGGATCGACACCGAAGTGCCCTTCGTCGGCCACGTCGAGTTCGTCACGAGCACCTTCTTCGACGTCGGCGTCTACCTCGTCGTCGTCGGCCTCACGCTCGACGTGCTCCGCAGCCTCGGCGCGGAGGTCGACCGCCAGGTGGAGAGCGACCGGACGGTCGAGCAGGGAGCGGACGGCATGGAGACCGAGCAGGGGGTGAGCGTGTGAGCGTCTCCGTCACCCTCATCGTGATCATGGCCGCGCTGTACGCCACGGGCATCTACCTCATGCTCGAGCGCAGCATGACGCGCGTGCTCCTCGGCTTCCTGCTGGTGGGCAACGCGACCAACATCCTCATCCTCATCATGTCCGGACGCGTGGGGCTCGCGCCGATCTACGACCCGGACGTGGATCCGTCGGAGTACGCCGACCCGCTGCCCCAGGCCCTCATCCTCACGGCCATCGTCATCACCTTCGGCGTCTCGGCCTTCCTCATGGCGCTCATCTACCGCTCCTGGCGGCTGGCCAACGCCGACGTGGTGACGGACGACGAGGACGACCTCGCGATGCGCGGCCCCCGCACGGGACTCGGCGAGGAGCCGACCGTCCCCGACGACGACGACACCGAGTTCGGCACCAACGCCGAGGCCGCGATCGCGTCCGCCCGGAAGCTCCGCGACAACCGATCCGACCTGGAAGAGGCCATCGACGACTCCGCCGACGACGACGACCGCGACTTCCGCACGCAGCGCGCCGAGAAGCGGACGGGGGACGACCGATGACGATCTTCCAGACGCTCATCCCGCTCGTCGTGCTCGTGCCGCTGCTGGGTGCGGCCGCTGCCCTCGTCGCCGCGCGCCAGCGCCGCCTGCAGGTCGCCGTCTCGGTGCTCGCGCTCGTGATCGTCGTCGCGCTCAGCGCCGTGCTCCTCGTGCTCGTCGACCAGCAGGGCGGCCAGTCCGTCGAGGTCGGCGGGTGGGCCGCGCCCTTCGGCATCGTGCTCGTGGTCGACCGGCTGTCGGCGCTCATGCTGCTGATCTCGTCGATCGTGCTGCTCGCCGTGCTCATGTTCTCGATCGGCCAGGGCCTCGAGGACGGCGACGGCGAGACGCCGGTGTCCATCTTCAACCCGACGTACCTGATCCTGGCGGCGGGGGTCTTCAACGCCTTCGTCGCGGGCGACCTCTTCAACCTCTACGTCGGGTTCGAGATCCTCCTCGTGGCGAGCTACGTGCTGCTGACGCTCGGCGGCACGGAGGCGCGCATCCGCGCGGGCGTCACGTACATCGTGGTGAGCCTCGTCTCGTCGATGCTGTTCCTCGCCTCCATCGCCATGATCTACGGCGCGCTCGGCACGGTGAACATCGCGCAGATCTCGGTGCGGCTCGACGAGATCCCGCCGGACGTGCAGCTGATCCTGCACATCATGCTGCTGGTCGCGTTCGGCATCAAGGCGGCCGTCTTCCCGCTGTCGTTCTGGCTGCCGGACTCCTACCCGACGGCGCCCGCGCCCGTGACCGCGGTGTTCGCGGGGCTCCTCACCAAGGTCGGCGTCTACGCGATCCTCCGCACGGAGACGGTCATGTTCCCGACCGACCAGCTCTCCACGGCGCTCATGGTGGTCGCGGCGCTCACGATGGTCATCGGCATCCTCGGCGCGGTCGCCCAGGCCGACATCAAGAGGCTGCTCTCGTTCACGCTCGTGAGCCACATCGGCTACATGATCTTCGGCATCGCGCTCAACACGGTGGCGGGCATGACCGCGACCATCTACTACGTGATCCACCACATCGTCGTGCAGACGACGCTGTTCCTCGCCTCCGGCCTCATCGAGCGCACGGGCGGCAGCACCTCGATCAACAGGCTCGGCGGCCTGCTCAAGGCGGCGCCCGTGATGGCGATCCTGTTCTTCATCCCCGCGCTCAACCTCGGAGGCATCCCCCCGTTCTCGGGCTTCATCGGCAAGGTCGCGCTCTTCGACTCGGGTGCCGAGGTCGGCGGCTGGCTCACGTACGCGGTCATCGCGGCGGGCGCCGCCACGAGCCTCCTCACGCTCTACGCCCTCGCCCGCGTCTGGAACATGGCGTTCTGGCGCGGCGCCGAGGAGGTCGAGGACTACGAGTCGCCACTGCTCGACCAGCTCTCCGAGCGGCCGGGCGGCGAGGCCGTGACGACCGTGCGGAAGACGCCCGTGCTCATGACGGGCGCGACGGCGGGCATGGTCGTCGTGAGCGTGACGCTCACCGTCTTCGCGGGTCCCGTGTACGCCCTCGCCGAGCGTGCGGGCGAGAGCCTCACCGGCCCCGGGTCCGGCAACGGATCCGGCGAGCTCGGCTACGTCGAGACCGTCTTCCCGGGAGGCGTCGAATGAGCCCCCGCAAGGCCAGGGCCCGCGCCGAGCGGCTCTCGCTCCTCGTGCAGCTGCCGCTCCTCGTCTGGCTCGTGATCCTCTGGCTCCTGCTCTGGGGCCACGTCACGGTGATCTCGGTGGTCACCGGCATCGTCCTGGCGCTGCTCGTCACGCGCGTGTTCTACCTGCCGCCGGTCGAGCTGTCCGGCCGGTTCGACATCCGCTGGGCGGCCATCCTGCTCGGCCACTTCGCGGTCGACCTCGTGCGCGCGTCGTTCCAGGTCGCCGCCATGGCCTTCGACTGGCGCCGCGTGCCGGTCAACTCGGTCATCGCGGTGCACCTGCACACCCGCAGCGACTTCGTCATGACGCTCACGGCCGAGCTCGTGTCGCTCGTGCCGGGCTCGATCGTCGTCGAGGCCGACCGGGAGCGCTCGATCCTCTACCTCCACGCGCTCGGCACCTCCACGCCGGAGGAGGTGGAGCGCGTCCGGGAGACCACCCTGCAGGTCGAGAGCCGCATCGTCTTCACGCTCGGCACCGCCGACGACGTGTGGCGCGTCAACCGCGACCGGCGCGAGTCCGGCCGCGAGCCGCTGCTGCAGACCCGCACGCAGCGCGCGCACGAGCTGGTGCGCGACCGCGACCTCGAAGCGGGGCTCATCACCACCACGGGGGAGGAGCTCGCATGAGCATCGTGATGCAGGTCGGCTGGGTCGTCGTCGGCGCCCTGTTCTTCTCGACCGCCGCGATGGCGCTCGTGCGCATCGTTCGCGGCCCGAGCATCCTCGACCGGATCATCGCGTCCGACGTGCTGCTCACCACGCTCATCTGCGTGCTCGGCGCCGAGATGGTCTACAACGGCCACACCCGCACGGTGCCCGTGATGCTCGTGCTCGCGATGACCGCGTTCCTCGCCACGGTGGCCGTCGCCCGCTACGTCTCGAAGCAGGACCCGTCGTGAACGGCATCCTCGTGTCCGGCCCGCTTGCCGACGCCCTCGACGTCGTGAGCCTCGTGCTCCTCATCCTCGGCGGCGTGCTCTCGGTGGCCGCGGGCGTCGGGCTCCTGCGCTTCCCGGATCCGCTCGCCCGCATGCACGCGGCCACCAAGCCGCAGATCCTCGGCGTGATCCTCGTGCTCCTGGCGCTCGCCCTGCAGTCGCAGAGCCTCAGCACGGTCGCGATGCTCGTCCCGGTGCTCCTCTTCCAGATGCTCACGGCGCCGATATCCGCGCACATGGTCGGCCGCGCGGGCTACCGCCTCCGCCACTTCCTCCGCGAGGACCTCCTCGTCGACGAGCTCGAGGAGGCGATCGACCGTGCGCACGACGAGCTGCGCGAGGCCGACGAGGTGGACGCGTCGACGCTGCCCGTCGGTTCCGCGGAGAACATCGCCGCCGAGGAGGCGGGCCACGTCACCGGCGGCGCGGGGCCCCGTGACGCGGAGTCGCACCTGGCTCCGACGACCGCGGTCCCGGGTCCCGACGGCCGCGACGGCGACGCGGACGCGGCCCGCCTGCCCCCGGGCATCGGCTGACCCGCACGCGGGCCCGCACGTCGCCCCAGGAGGCCGGGACTGCTCCACGGCAGGACATAAACTCATGCCATGCCTGAGATCGACATGAAGCCCCGGAGCCGCGACGTCACCGACGGGATCGAGGCCACGTCCTCGCGGGGCATGCTCCGCGCCGTCGGGATGGGCGACGAGGACTGGGAGAAGCCCCAGATCGGCGTCGCCAGCTCCTGGAACGAGGTCACCCCCTGCAACCTCAGCCTCGACCGCCTCGCGCAGGGCGCCAAGGAGGGCGTCCACGCGGGCGGCGGCTACCCGCTCCAGTTCGGCACCATCTCCGTCAGCGACGGCATCGCGATGGGCCACGAGGGCATGCACTTCTCGCTCGTCTCGCGCGAGGTCATCGCCGACAGCGTCGAGACCGTGATGATGGCCGAGCGCCTCGACGGATCCGTCCTCCTCGCTGGCTGCGACAAGTCGCTGCCCGGCATGCTCATGGCCGCGGCCCGCCTCGACCTCTCCTCCGTGTTCCTCTACGCGGGATCCATCGCCCCCGGCTGGGTGAAGCTCTCCGACGGCACGGAGAAGGAGGTCACCATCATCGACGCCTTCGAGGCCGTCGGCGCGTGCAAGGCCGGCACGATGAGCCAGGAGGACCTGACCCGCATCGAGAAGGCCATCTGCCCGGGCGAGGGAGCCTGCGGCGGCATGTACACCGCGAACACCATGGCGAGCGTCGCCGAGGCCCTCGGCATGAGCCTCCCGGGATCCGCCGCCCCGCCGAGCGCCGACCGCCGCCGCGACTACTTCGCGCACCGCTCGGGCGAGGCCGTCGTCAACCTCATCGCGAAGGGCATCACCGCGCGCGACATCATGACCAAGGAGGCGTTCGAGAACGCCATCTCCGTGGTCATGGCGTTCGGCGGATCCACCAACGCGGTCCTTCACCTCCTCGCCATCGCGCGGGAGGCCGAGGTCGACCTGCAGCTGTCCGACTTCAACCGCATCGCCGACCGCGTGCCGCACCTCGGCGACCTCAAGCCGTTCGGCCGCTTCGTCATGAACGACGTCGACCGCGTCGGCGGCGTCCCCGTGGTCATGAAGGCGCTGCTCGACGCGGGCCTCCTGCACGGCGACGTCATGACCGTCACCGGCCGCACCATGCGCGAGAACCTCGAGGCGATGGACCTCGCGGACCTCGACGGCACGGTCATCCGCAAGATGGACGACCCCATCCACGCCACCGGCGGCATCAGCGTGCTGCACGGCTCGCTCGCCCCCGAGGGCGCCGTCGTCAAGACCGCCGGTTTCGACCTCGACGTGTTCGAGGGCCCGGCCCGCGTCTTCGAGCGCGAGCGCGCCGCCATGGACGCGCTCACCGAGGGCCGCATCTCGAAGGGCGACGTCATCGTCATCCGCTACGAGGGCCCCAAGGGCGGCCCCGGCATGCGCGAGATGCTCGCCATCACGGGCGCCATCAAGGGAGCCGGCCTCGGCAAGGATGTACTACTCTTGACGGACGGTCGATTCTCAGGCGGCACAACCGGACTGTGCATCGGCCACATGGCTCCCGAAGCGGTGGACGCAGGTCCCGTCGCCTTCGTGCGCGATGGAGACCGGATCCGCGTCGACATCGCCGCTCGCACGCTCGACCTACTGGTCGACGAGGCCGAGCTCGCCGCCCGCCGTGAGGGGTGGGCACCTCTCCCGCCGCGCTACACGCGCGGAGTCCTCGCCAAGTACGCCAAGCTCGTGCACTCGGCCGCCGAGGGCGCGATCACGGGATGACCCCCTCCTCACCTCCAGCACCATCAGCCAGGAATCGCGCACCCATGCCAGCTCTGCCCACCCCGCCCCCCACGCCGCAGGCGCCGACCGCCCACCAGGGCGACGAGATCCTCACGGGGGCCCAGGCGGTCGTCCGCACCCTCGAGCTCCTCGGTGTCGACGACATCTTCGGCCTCCCCGGCGGCGCCATCCTCCCCACCTACGACCCGCTCATGGACTCGACGAAGCTGCGCCACATCCTCGTCCGCCACGAGCAGGGCGCCGGTCACGCCGCCGAGGGCTACGCGTCCTCGAGCGGACGCACCGGCGTTTGCATCGCGACCTCCGGTCCCGGCGCCACGAACCTGGTCACGGCCATCGCAGATGCCTACATGGACTCGGTGCCGCTCCTCGCGATCACGGGCCAGGTCTTCTCCACCCTCATGGGCACCGACGCCTTCCAGGAGGCCGACATCGTGGGCATCACGATGCCCATCACGAAGCACAGCTTCCTGGTGACGCGGCCCGAGGACATCCCGTCGACCATCGCGTCGGCCTACCACATCGCCTCCACGGGCCGCCCGGGCCCCGTGCTCGTCGACATCACCAAGGACGCGCAGCAGCTCGAGGCGCCGTTCCACTGGCCGCCGAAGATCGACCTGCCCGGCTACCGTCCCGTCGCCAAGGCCCACGGCAAGCAGATCCAGGCCGCCGCGCAGCTGCTGGTCGAGGCGAAGAAGCCCGTCCTCTACGTGGGCGGCGGCGTGATCCGCGCCAAGGCGCACGAGGAGCTCCTCGCGCTGGCCGAGGCGGTCGGCGCCCCCGTCGTCACGACGCTCATGGCGCGCGGCGCGTTCCCCGACTCCCACCCGCAGCAGCTCGGCATGCCCGGGATGCACGGCACGGTCCCCGCGGTGCTCGCGCTGCAGGAGTCCGACCTGCTCGTGTCCCTCGGCGCCCGGTTCGACGACCGGGTCACGGGCAAGGCGTCGCTCTTCGCGCCGAACGCGAAGGTCGTCCACGTCGACGTGGACCCGGCCGAGATTTCCAAGATCCGCATCGCCGACGTCCCGATCGTGGGCGACGCGAAGGACGTCATCGCCGACCTCGCGGTCGCGTTCCGCGAGGCGAAGGCCGCCTCCGCGGTCGAGCAGGACATCGCCGACTGGTGGACCTACCTCGACGGCCTCCGCGAGGAGTTCCCGCTCGGCTACACGCCGCCCGAGGACGGCCAGCTCGCGCCGCAGTACGTCATCCAGCGCATCGGCGAGATCACGGGGCCGGAGGGCGTGTTCGCCTCGGGCGTCGGCCAGCACCAGATGTGGGCGGCGCAGTTCATCAAGTACGAGCGCCCCAACTCGTGGCTCAACTCCGGCGGGGCCGGCACCATGGGCTACTCGGTGCCCGCCGCGATGGGCGCCAAGGTCGCCCAGCCGGACCGCCACGTGTGGGCCATCGACGGCGACGGCTGCTTCCAGATGACCAACCAGGAGCTCGCCACCTGCACGATCAACGACATCCCGATCAAGGTCGCGATCATCAACAACTCGTCGCTCGGCATGGTGCGCCAGTGGCAGACCCTCTTCTACGAGGGCCGCTACTCGAACACCGACCTCAACACGGGAGGCGGCACGCGCATGGTGCCCGACTTCGTGAAGATGGCCGACGCGTACGGCGCCCTCGGGATCCGCGTGACGAAGCCCGAGGAGGTGGACGACGCGATCCGCCTGGCGCTCGCCACCAACGACCGGCCCGTCGTCATTGACTTCGTGGTCAGCCGCGACGCGATGGTGTGGCCGATGGTGCCGCAGGGTCTCAGCAACAGCGCCGTGCAGTACGCCCGCGACCACGCGCCCGACTGGGACGACGACCTCGCGGAGACCGGGAGGACCGAGAAGTGAGCCACATCCTGAGCCTCCTGGTGGAGGACAAGCCCGGACTCCTCACCCGCGTCGCGGGCCTGTTCGCCCGCCGCGGCTTCAACATCGAGTCGCTCGCGGTCGGTGCGAGCGAGATCGAGGGCCTCTCCCGCATCACGGTCGTCGTGGACGTCGAGGCGCTGCCGCTCGAGCAGGTGACGAAGCAGCTCAACAAGCTGATCAACGTCATCAAGATCGTGGAGCTCGATCCCGGCCAGGCCGTCGAGCGCGAGCACCTGCTCGTGAAGGTGCGCGTCGACAACGTGACGCGCTCCCAGGTGCTCGAGGCCGTGAACCTCTTCCGCGCCCGCGTGGTCGACGTGGCCACCGACGCGTTGATCATCGAGGTCACGGGCGACTCGGGGAAGGCCCAGGCCCTCCTCCGCGTGCTCGAGCCGTTCGGCATCAAGGAGCTCGCGCAGTCGGGGCTCCTCGCCATGGGCCGGGGATCCAAGTCCATCACCGACCGCGTCTTCCGCACCGCCTAGGACCGACCCGGCGGGACGCGGGGTCGGGCGCTAGGCTCCCCCCCGCGCCGCGACCTCCGTCCGCCGCACTCCCACGCACGTACCCGCCCGCACGACCCACGCCCCGCCGAGCGCGGGGCGGCCAGGCACGACCGCCCCTCGCACCTCCCGCGGGGACGACAGAACAAGGAGATCCATCACGTGACTGACATCGTCTACGACAAGGACGCCGACCTCTCGCTCATCCAGGGTCGCAAGGTGGCCGTCATCGGCTACGGCTCGCAGGGCCACGCGCACGCGCTGAACCTCCGCGACTCCGGCGTCGAGGTCGTCATCGGCCTCAAGGAGGGCTCGACGAGCCGCGCCAAGGCCGAGGAGCAGGGCTTCACGGTGAAGACGCCGTCCGACGCGTCCGCGTGGGCCGACGTGATCGTCATCCTCGCGCCCGACCAGCACCAGCGCGGCCTCTACGCCGACAGCGTGCGCGACAACCTCACCGAGGGCAAGACGCTCGTCTTCGCCCACGGCTTCAACATCCGCTTCGGCTACATCGAGGCGCCCGAGGGCGTCGACGTCGTCCTCGTCGCCCCCAAGGGCCCGGGCCACACCGTGCGCCGCGAGTTCGAGGCCGGCCGCGGCGTGCCCGTCATCGTCGCCGTCGAGGTCGACGCGTCGGGCAAGGCGTGGGACCTCGCGTGGTCGTACGCCAAGGGCATCGGCGGCCTCCGCGCCGGCGGCATCCGCACGACCTTCACCGAGGAGACCGAGACCGACCTCTTCGGCGAGCAGGCCGTGCTCTGCGGCGGCACCTCGCAGCTGGTGCAGTACGGCTTCGAGACGCTGATCGAGGCGGGCTACCAGCCGCAGATCGCGTACTTCGAGGTGCTGCACGAGCTCAAGCTCATCGTCGACCTCATGTGGGAGGGCGGCATCGCGAAGCAGCGCTGGAGCATCTCCGACACGGCCGAGTACGGCGACTACGTCTCCGGCCCGCGCGTCATCTCGCCGGACGTCAAGGAGAACATGAAGGCCGTCCTCGCGGACATCCAGTCCGGCGCGTTCGCCGACCGCTTCATCAAGGACCAGGACGCCGGTGCGCCCGAGTTCCTCGAGCTGCGCAAGAAGGGCGAGGAGCACCCGATCGAGTCGACCGGCCGCGAGCTGCGCAAGCTCTTCGCGTGGAACAAGGCCGACGACGACTACACGGACGGCTCGGTCGCCCGCTAGCCGACGCCGCACCCGCACCGCCGGACGCCCGGTCGCCTCGTGCGTCCGGGCGTCTGCGCGTCCGGGGCAGGTGCCGGAGTGCGTGAGGAGCGGGCGTCCGGATCCGAGCACGTACCATCGTGGGATGCCACGCACCCCCGACGACGACGCCCTCAGCTGGGCCGGCGAGGACGCGGATCCCACGCTCGCCCGATCGCCCGAGCCGCAGCGTGCGGTGCCGCGGCGTCGCCCTGGCGCAAGCCCCGCGACCGAGGGCGGCCGGGCGTCGGCCCTCGGGGCGACGGCCGCGCGCCGGGCCGCGGCGTCCGGAGCCGCGACGTCCGCATCCGACGAGCCGCACGCCCGCGCGATCGACGACGGCAGCGCCGCCCCCGACGCCTCGCCCGAGGTGGTGGGCCTCGCCTTCTTCGGCGCCGTCGCGGTGCTCGAGGCCATCGCCTGGTTCTTCGTCGTGCGCGACAACCCGTCGAGCGCCGGATCCGCGTTCCAGGTCGGCGTCGCGCAGGCGACCGAGGCCCTCACGGTGCTCGCGCCGCCCCTGTGGGTGGCCGCCGTCGTCGCCGCCCTGCGCGGGATGCGCGTCGGCCGCCGCATGGTCGTGCTCGCCGCGGGCGCCGTCGTCCTCTTCCCGTGGCCCTGGGTGGTGACCCGATGAGCGGCGACCGGGTGCCCGTCGCCGACTCCGCGACCGCGCCCGCGCGCGCGCGTCGTGGTCGGCCGACGCGCGCGGGCTGGGTCGTCGGGATCCTCGGCGCGCTCGCCCACGGCGTCCTGGTGTGGCAGGCCGTCGACCAGTACACGGCCTTCCGCGACATCGCGACGGCGTTCGGCGGATCGCTCCGGCCGGGCACCCTCGCGACGCTCGTCGGCGCCATCCTCGTGCCGGTCGTCGCGTTCGTCCTCGCGGCGCTCGCGACGCGCGGCCGGCCTGTCCCCGCGCGCGTCCTCGTGATGCTCGCGGGGCTGGCCGCCGCGAGCGCGCTCACGGTCGGGCTCGCGGAGCTGCTGCCGCTCGTCTAGCGGCGGACCGCTACAGCGGCCAGCCGGCGAACAGCACCAGCGCGATCAGCACGACCTGCGCCACGAGACGCGGCACCAGCGGGATCGCGATGCGGCCGAAGCGATCGGGATGCCGGGCGGCGAAGGCGTTGGCGGGGAAGACCGCGACCAGGAACACCGCCAGCGCGATGCCGGCCACGAGGCGCACCGGCTCCACGAGGAGGCCGATCCCGCCCGCGATCTCGCACAGCCCCGTGAACCGCACGAGCGCCAGGGGAGAGGGCACGCCGGGGCGGCGGAACGACGGCGGGATGATCGCCGCCATGGCCTGCGCGGCCTTCGGCACGAAGTGGTTGACGCCCATCCCGATGAAGACGAGGGCCAGCAGGATCCGCACGGCGAGCTGGATCGCAGCCCACGTCACATCGCTCATCCGCCCATTCTGGGGCCACTAGCATGTGAGGGTCCCAGCCGCCCCCGCCCGAAGGACCGCTCTTGACCAAGCCCGTCGTCGTCATCGCCGAAGAACTCTCGCCCGCCACCGTCGACGCCCTGGGGCCCGACTTCGACGTCCGATCCGTCGACGGCACCGACCGCCCCGCCCTGCTCGCGGCCCTCGCGGAGGCCGACGCCGTGCTCGTGCGCTCCGCCACGAAGATCGACGCGGAGGCCATCGCCGCCGCGCCGCGCCTCCAGGTCGTCGCCCGCGCGGGCGTGGGCCTCGACAACGTCGACATCAAGGCCGCGACCACCGCGGGCGTCATGGTCGTGAACGCGCCGACCTCCAACGTCATCTCGGCCGCCGAGCTCGCCATCGGCCACATCCTCTCGCTCGCCCGCTTCATCCCGGACGCGAGCGCCTCGCTCAAGCAGGGCCTCTGGAAGCGCTCGTCCTTCACGGGCGTCGAGCTGTACGAGAAGACCATCGGGATCGTGGGCCTCGGCCGCATCGGCACGCTCGTCGCCCAGCGCCTCGCGGGCTTCGGCGCCACGCTCGTCGCGTACGACCCCTACGTCACGCCGGCCCGCGCGCAGCAGCTGGGCGTGCAGCTCCTCCCGCTCGACGAGCTGATGAAGGCGTCCGACTTCATCACCATCCACATCCCCAAGACGCCCGACACCACGGGGCTCATCTCCACGGAGCAGTTCGCGCTGGCGAAGCCGTCCCTGCGCATCGTCAACGCGAGCCGCGGCGGCATCATCGACGAGGACGCGCTGTACACGGCGCTCAAGTCGAAGCGCATCGCGGGCGCCGGCCTCGACGTGTTCGTGAGCGAGCCGCCCACGGGTTCGCCGCTGCTGGAGGTCGACAACATCATCGTCACGCCGCACCTCGGGGCCTCCACGGACGAGGCCCAGGAGAAGGCGGGCGTCTCGGTGGCGAGGAGCGTCCGCCTCGCGCTCGGCGGCGAGCTGGTGCCGGACGCCGTGAACGTCGCCGGCGGCGTCATCGACCCGTACGTGCGCCCCGGCATCCCGCTGATGGAGAAGCTCGGGCAGGTGTTCTCGGGTCTCGCGCACGAGGCGCTCACGAGCATCGACGTGGTCGTCCGCGGCGAGCTCGCGGGATACGACGTGAGCGTCCTCAAGCTCGCGGCGCTCAAGGGCGTGTTCACCAACGTCGTGAGCGAGAACGTCTCCTACGTCAACGCGCCGCTCCTCGCGGAGCAGCGCGGGCTCGAGGTGCGGCTCATCACCGACGCCGTGTCGGAGGAGTACCGCAACGTGCTCAGCATCCGCGGCGCGCTGTCCGACGGCACGCAGGTGTCGGTGTCGGGCACGCTCACGGGCACGAAGCAGATCGAGAAGCTCGTCGAGATCGACGGCTACGACGTCGAGGTGCCGTTCAGCCGCCACCTCATCGTCATGAAGTACGAGGACCGCCCCGGCATCGTCGCGGTCTACGGCAAGGAGTTCGGTGACGCCGAGGTCAACATCGCGGGCATGCAGATCGCCCGCCAGGAGGCCGGCGGTCGCGCGCTCAGCGTGCTCAGCGTCGACTCGCCCGTGCCGGACGGCGTGCTGGAGAACGTGCGGCGGGCGATCCAGACCACGTCGCTGCGCGAGATCGACATCGCGGACTGAACCCGGTCGGATCGACCACCGTGAGGGCGGCTGCTGCGGCGGCCGCCCTCACGTGCGTCCGGGGTCGGCGCATCCGTGGGCGGCGGGCCCGGTCAGCCGCGGGTCGAGCGGATCCGCACGAGGTCGTCGACCACGCGGATGAGCTCGTCGAGCGCCTCGTCGGCGGGAGCGGAGCCGCCGAGCCACGGCTGGAGCGCGCTGTTGTAGTAGAGGCCGTCGCCGATGAGGAGCACGGCGCGCGCGACGGCCGGGTCGCCCACGGCCTCGAGGATCACGGCGGCCCACTCGTCCTGCAGGTGCGTGAGCGTGTCGCGGGCGCGCGGGTGGTTGCCCTGCGCGAGCCGGGAGGTCGCGACGTAGGCGCGGTCGAAGGGCGTGGCCGTGGACAGCGAGCTGCGGATCCACAGGTCGACCGGTCCCCGCTCGGCCGCCCGGAGGCGCGCGACGTCCGCCTGCGCGAGCGCGGCCATGCGGGCGAGCAGGCCGTCGACGAGCGCCTCCTTGCCGCCGAAGTGGTAGAGCAGCCCGCCCTTGGAGACGCCGGCCGCGGCGGCGACGGACTCGAGGGTCGTGCCGCGCTCACCCTGCTGCACGAGCAGCTCCTCGAAGGCGTCGAGGATCCGGTCGCGGGCGCTCCCGGCGGAGGAGGACGCGGGGTCGGATCCGGCGTCGGGCTCGGGCGCGCGTGCGGGGTCGTCGGGCGGTGTGGCGGGCATGGATCCAGCGTAGCGGCGAGTTGCCCACTGTACCGACCGGACGGTACAGTGATCCCGGTCGCTCCCGCGGCCCCGCCAGTACGCCGTGCACCCCGCATCCCGACGTCAGGAAGCCCCGTCATGTCCACGCCTCGCACCGCATCCGTCCCCGTGACCGCCGTCGCCGGCCGGGCCGGGCGACGCCAGTGGGCCGCGCTCGTCGTGCTGATGCTCCCGGTGCTGCTCGTCTCGATCGACAACACGGTGCTGAGCTTCGCGATGCCGTCGATCGCGCGCGACCTCGAGCCGTCGGGCGCCGCGCAGCTCTGGATCATCGACGCCTACCCGCTCGTGCTCGCCGGTCTCCTCGTCGCGATGGGCAACATGGGGGACCGCTACGGGCGCCGCCGCCTGCTCATGATCGGCGCGGCCGGCTTCGGCCTCGTCTCGGCCCTCGCCGCGTTCGCGACCGACGCGTCGCAGCTCATCGCCGCCCGCGCCGCGCTCGGGTTCTTCGGCGCGATGCTCATGCCCTCCACGCTCTCGCTCCTGCGCTCGATCTTCACCGACCGGAAGCAGCGCCGCCTCGCCATCGCCATCTGGGCGTCGGGCTTCTCCGGCGGATCCGCGCTCGGCCCGCTCGTGGGCGGCGTGCTGCTCGACAACTTCTGGTGGGGATCGGTGTTCCTCGTCGCCGTGCCCGTGCTGCTGCCCCTGCTGATCCTCACGCCCGTGCTCGTGCCCGAGTCGAAGGACCCGGCACCGGGGCCCATCGACGGGATCGCGATCCTGCTGTCGCTCGCGACGGTCGCGCCCATCGTCTACGCGATCAAGACCTTCGCGACCGAGGGCGTCACGCCGCTCGCGATCGCCGCGCCCGTCGTGGGCGTGGTCGCGGGGATCCTCTTCGTCCGCCGCATGTCGCGGGCACGGAACCCCATGCTCGACGTCGCGCTGTTCCGCGAGCCGGTCTTCACGGGGGCGGTGCTCGTCAACCTGCTGAGCGTCGTCTCGCTCGTCGGCTTCCTCTTCTTCGTGACGCAGCACCTCCAGCTGGTCGCGGGGCTCGACCCGCTCGCCGCCGGGTTCGCGCTCATCCCGGGATCCGTCGTGGTCATCGTCTCGGGGCTGGTGATCGTGCCGATCGTGGCCCGCGCGCGTCCGTCCCGCGTCGTCGCGATCGCGCTCGCGTTCTCGGCCGTCGCCTACGTGATCCTCGCGGCGACGGGGAGGGGCGCGTCCGTCGGGCTCCTCGTCTTCGCGTTCTGCCTGCTGGGCGCGGGAATCGGCGCGTCGCAGACCATCTCCAACGACCTGATCATCGCGGCCGTCCCGCCGGCGAAGGCGGGCGCGGCGTCCGCGGTGTCGGAGACGGCGTACGAGGTGGGCGCGGTGCTCGGCACGGCGGTGCTCGGCAGCATCCTCACGGCCAGCTACCGGACCGGGCTCGTGCTGCCCGCCGGCCTCTCCGACGGCGACGCGTCCGCGGCGCGGGAGACGCTCGGGGGAGCGGTCTCGGTGGCCGAGCGCGTGCCGGCCGACGTCGGGGCCGCGCTGCTCGAGTCGGCGCACCAGGCGTTCGACGGCGGCGTGGTGACGACCTCGATCATCGGCGCGGCGCTCATGGTCGGGGCCATCGTCATCTCGCTGACGAGCCTCCGCCGTGCGAGCTCGCACGACTGAGCGCTCGCGGCACGCGGCAGCGCGTCCGGGGAGCCGATCAGATGAGGTTGTCGTCCGACCGCTCGCGGCGCGTGACTCGCTGGCCGGTGGCGGGGTCGATGCTGGTGCGCGTCTCGCTGACGGCCGTGCGGCGGCGGGCGAGGAGCGCGACGCCGATGATGATCACCAGTGCGCCGCTGCCCATGAGGATGTAGCCGACGAGCTGCAGGTCGACGCCCGGGACGGTGATGTCGACCGCGAAGGCGAGGATCGCCCGCAGGACGACGAGGAAGATGCCGAGTCCGATGCTCATGGTGGTGTCCTTCTGTCGTGCGGTCGGGGTCGGCACAGCCTAGCGAGCGGGGCCAGTCGACGGACAGGTAGCCTGTCCGGAAAGCCACGAGTCCCGGGAGGATCCATGCCCCGCACCATCTCGCTCGCCGTCGTCCCCGGGGACGGCATCGGTCCGGAGGTCGTCCACGAGGCCCTCCGCGTGCTCCGGGAGGCGGTCCCCGCGGACGTGTCGCTCGACACCACGCAGTACCCGTTCGGCGCCGGCCACTTCCTCGAGACGGGGCAGATCCTCACCGACTCCGACCTCGCGGCGCTCGCGCAGCACGACGCGATCCTGCTCGGCGCCGTCGGCGGCGACCCCCGCGACGCGCGCCTGGCCGGCGGCATCATCGAGCGCGGCCTGCTGCTCAAGCTGCGCTTCGCGTTCGACCACTACATCAACCTGCGGCCGACGGCCCTGCTGCCCGGCGTGGCATCGCCGCTCGCCGCGCCCGGCCAGGTCGACTTCGTGGTCGTCCGCGAGGGCACCGAGGGCCCGTACGCGGGCAACGGCGGCGTGCTGCGTCGCGGCACCGAGCACGAGATCGCGACCGAGGTGTCCGTCAACACGGCGCACGGCGTGGAGCGCACCGTGCGGTTCGCGTTCGAGCTGGCCGAGAAGCGCGACCGCAAGCGCGTCACCCTCGTGCACAAGACCAACGTGCTGACCTTCGCGGGATCCCTCTGGCAGCGCACCGTCGACCGCGTCGCCGCCGAGCACCCGGACGTCACGGTCGACTACCTGCACGTCGACGCCACGATGATCTTCCTGGTCACCGACCCGTCGCGCTTCGACGTCATCGTGTCCGACAACCTCTTCGGCGACATCATCACCGATCTCGCCGCGGCCATCTCGGGCGGCATCGGCCTCGCGGCGTCGGGCAACGTGAACCCGACCGGCGCGTTCCCGAGCATGTTCGAGCCGGTGCACGGATCCGCGCCCGACATCGCCGGGCAGCAGAAGGCCGACCCGACCGCCGCGATCCTCTCGGTCGCGCTCCTGCTCGACCACCTGGGCCTCTCGGAGGCCGCGGCGCGCGTCTCGGCGGCGGTCTCTGACGACCTCGCCGCGCGTGCCACGGGCGACGCGGCACCCCGATCCACCGCGGAGGTCGGCGACGCCATCCTCCGCGCCCTCTCCACGAACCACTGAAGGACCACATGAGCTCCACCAGCAGCACAGCCTCCACCAGCAGCACAGCCTCCACCAGCGGCACAGCCTCCACCAGCAGCACCGGCACCGCCTTCCCCCTGTCCTTCGAGCAGACCCCGTCGGAGAGCGCCCGCGCCGACGCCGAGCGGGAGGCGATCCTCGCGGACCCCGGCTTCGGCAAGCACTTCACGGACCACATGGTCCAGATCGACTGGACCCTCGACGCCGGCTGGCACGACGCCCGCGTCGTCCCGTACGGGCCGCTCCAGCTGGATCCCGCCGCGAGCGTGCTGCACTACGGCCAGGAGATCTTCGAGGGGATGAAGGCGTACCGCCACGCCGACGGATCCGTGTGGACCTTCCGCCCCGACCGCAACGCCGCCCGCCTCCAGCGCTCGGCCCGCCGCCTCGCGCTGCCGGAGCTGCCCACCGAGGACTTCGTCGAGTCGGTGACGCAGCTCGTCCGAGCCGACATCGACTGGGTGCCGTCGGCCGCCGAGCAGAGCCTCTACCTCCGCCCGTTCATGATCGCCAACGAGAGCTTCCTCGGCGTGCGCGCCGCCCAGCGCGTGGGCTACTACGTCATCGCGAGCCCGGCGGGCGCCTACTTCACGGGCGGCGTCGCGCCCGTCTCGATCTGGCTCTCCACGCAGTACTCCCGTGCGGGCAAGGGCGGCACGGGCGCGGCCAAGTGCGGCGGCAACTACGCCGCCTCGCTCCTCCCGCAGGCCGAGGCCGCGTCGCACGGCTGCGCGCAGGTGCTCTTCCTCGACTCCGAGGAGGGCCGCTACCTCGAGGAGCTCGGCGGGATGAACATCGTCCTGGTCTACGAGGACGGCCGTCTCGTCACGCCGGACTCGGAGAGCATCCTCGAGGGCATCACGCGCGACTCCATCCTCGAGCTGGCGCGCGACCGCGGCCTGACGGTCGAGAAGCGGCGCGTCACGTTGGCCGAGTGGGCCGACGGCATCGAGTCCGGCGAGATCACCGAGGTGTTCGCGTGCGGCACCGCGGCCGTCATCACGCCCATCGGCCGCCTGATGGGCGATGACCTCGACGTGGGCGACATCGACGCGCCGGCGGGCGAGCTCACGATGTCGCTGCGCCAGGAGCTGACCGACATCCAGTACGGCCGGATCCCGGACCGCCACGGCTGGCTCACGCGTCTCGACGCGTAGCGCGCGTCGGCCCGTGCCGGCGGCCGCGCGCCGCCGGCACGGCTAGGGTCGTGTCTCGTGAAGATCGCGCGTTTCAGCACCGGTGACGACCCCCGCTTCGGCATCCTCGACGAGGAGGAGGGCCACCTGGTCGTCCTCTCCGGCGACCCCATGTTCAGCGGCTACCAGACCACGGGGGAGCGCGTGCCGCTCGCCGACGCCCGCCTGCTCGCGCCGGTGATCCCGCGCTCGAAGGTCGTCGCCGTCGGCCGCAACTACGCCGCGCACGCGGCCGAGCACGGCAGCGAGGCGCCGACCACGCCGCTCATCTTCCTGAAGCCGAACACCTCGGTCATCGGCCCGGACGACGCGATCCGCCTCCCCGCCGACAGCGAGCGGGTCGAGCACGAGGGCGAGCTCGCGGTCGTCATCGGGCGGATCACGCGCGACGTGTCCGTGGAGGACGCAGCGCGCTCGATCTTCGGCTTCACCATCGGCAACGACGTGACCGCCCGCGACATCCAGCACTCCGAGAGCCAGTGGGCCCGCGCCAAGGGGTACGACACGTTCTGCCCGCTCGGCCCGGTCATCGAGACCGAGGGCTCGTTCGAGGACGCGCTCATCGAGACGCGCGTCGACGGCGAGCTCCGCCAGTCGGGCCGCACGAGCGAGATGGTGCACACCGTCCCCGAGCTCATCGCGTTCGCGTCGCGCGTCTGGACCCTGCTGCCCGGCGACGTGATCCTCACGGGCACGCCCGCGGGCGTCGGCCCGTTCACCGACGGCCAAGTCGTCGAGGTGTCGATCGAGGGGATCGGCACGCTCTCCAACCCCGCGCGCGCCCGCGCCTGACCGTGATCCGCACCGGCCGTGCGGCGCGCCTCGCGCTGGCGGCCGCGGCGGTCGCGCTGCTCTCGGGCTGCGTCTACGACGTGTCGGACTACGGGCTCGAGACGCCGGATGCATCCGCGCCGCCCTCCGCGGCCCTGACCCCGTCGCCCACCCCGGGTGCCGCGGAGCTCGGGCTGCCGGCCGGATGCACGCCCGCCGACCTCTCCATCGACTGGGCTGAGCCCGCGGCCGGCCCGGTTGACGAGCTGCTCGCCGTGCGGGTGATGACCGTGCGGATCCCGAGCGCGGGGGAGCAGCCCGGACTCGGCTCCACGACGCAGCGCGTGACGCGCGTCGACACCGCGCTGCGCCCGGCCCTCCGCCTGGAGCTCGACAAGCGGGACGGGTCCGCGACCCCGGTCGCCGACAGCCTCGCCCCGCCGGACACCTGGGCCGCCTTCCTTGCCGCGGACCTCCGCGACCGCGACCTCGTGGGGCCGCTGTTCGGGTGGCCGCTGCAGATCACCTCGTTCGATCCCGTGCTCGACCGAGCGGCCCGCTACGTGATCGGGTACCTCGGCTCCGCCCAGTCCGCGCACGTGACGGTCACGGGCTGCGACGGCGCCTTCCGCGGATCCGGCACGCTCGAGGGCCTCGACCCGACGCGCTACGCCGGCGCCGTCCTCCTCGAGTGCGGCGTCCCGCCCGGCGACCAGTACGACCGGTGGGACCTGCTGGAGCCGTACTGCGCTGACGGCCAGCCGGGGACCGCGGGCCAGGCCACGCCCGCGCCCTAGAATCGGATCCAGGATGACTGAGACAACCGCGCACCCCGTGACCACCGCTACCGGGACGGACGTCCGCGTCCGGTTCTGCCCGTCCCCGACCGGGACGCCGCACGTGGGGCTCATCCGCACGGCGCTCTTCAACTGGGCCTACGCCCGCCACACCGGCGGCAAGCTGGTCTTCCGCGTCGAGGACACCGATGCCGCGCGCGACAGCGAGGAGAGCTACGAGCAGCTCATCGAGGCGCTGCGCTGGCTCGAGATCGACTGGGACGAGGGCGAGGGCGTCGGCGGGCCGCACGCGCCGTACCGCCAGTCGCAGCGCACCGACCTCTACCTCGATGTGATCGCCAAGCTCACCGCATCCGGCCACCTGTACGAGAGCTTCGCGACGGCCGAGGAGATCGAGGCGCGCAACCGCGCCGCCGGCCGCGACCCGAAGATGGGCTACGACAACTTCGAGCGCGACCTCACGGAGGAGGAGCGCCAGGCGTTCCGCGACGAGGGCCGTTCGCCCGCACTCCGCCTCCGCGTGCCGGACACCGACCTCTCGTTCGACGACCTCGTGCGCGGCACGGTCACGTTCCCGGCCGGATCCTTCCCCGACTTCGTGCTCGTGCGCCCCAACGGCGCCCCGCTCTACACGCTCGTGAACCCGGTGGACGACGCGCTCATGGGGATCACCCACGTGCTCCGCGGCGAGGACCTCCTCTCCTCGACGCCGCGGCAGATCGCGCTGTACCACGCGCTCATCGACATCGGCGTGGCCGACGCCATCCCGCGCTTCGGGCACCTGCCCTACGTGATGGGGGAGGGCAACAAGAAGCTCTCCAAGCGCGACCCCGAGTCGAACCTGTTCCACCACCGCGACCGCGGCTTCATCCCCGAGGGCCTCATCAACTACCTGGCGCTGCTCGGCTGGTCGCTCACGCACGACCGGGACGTGTTCAGCCGGATGGAGATGGTCACCGCGTTCGATGTCGCCGACG
Source organism: Clavibacter sepedonicus (assembly GCF_000069225.1). GTDB lineage: Bacteria > Actinomycetota > Actinomycetes > Actinomycetales > Microbacteriaceae > Clavibacter > Clavibacter sepedonicus. The sequence goes on from NC_010407.1 coordinate 1,502,233, forward strand.
TGAACCCGAACCCCGCGCGCTTCGACCTGAAGAAGGCCGAGTCTCTGAACGGCGACCACATCCGCCTGCTCGCGCTCGACGACTTCGCCCAGCGCCTCGTGCCGTACCTGCAGGCCGCGGATGTCGTCGGCGCCGAGCTCACGCACGACCAGCGGCGGATGCTCGAGGCGGCCGCGCCGCTCGTCCAGGAGCGCATGCAGCTCCTCGGCGAGGCGCCCGACCTGCTGTCCTTCCTCTTCACGACGGCGGATGAGCTGCCCTACGACGACGCGGCCGTCCAGGCGCTCAAGGACGACGCCCCCGAGGTGCTCGCCGCCTCCCGTGGCGCGCTCTCCGGGGTCCCGCACACGCAGTGGGACATCGACCTCGTGCAGGAGGTGCTGCAGAACACGCTCATCACCGGCATGGGCATGAAGCCGCGCCTCGCCTACGGCCCGCTGCGGGTCGGCATCTCCGGTCGCCGCATCTCGCCGCCGCTGTTCGAGTCGATGGTGCTGCTCGGCAAGGACGAGACCATCGCGCGTCTCGATCGCCTCGCGGGGATGCTCGGTGAGTGATCCCGGGGTCGGCTCGGATGCCGGCGCCGGCTCCATCGTGACCGGCGACTCGTACGACGTCGTCGTCATCGGCGCGGGTCCTGCCGGCCTGTCCGCCGCGCTGAACCTGGTGCGCGCCCGACGCCGCACGCTCGTGCTCGACAGCAGCCGGCCGCGGAACGCCGCGACCCTCATGTCGCACGGCTTCGTCACGCGCGACGGGATCTCCCCACTCGAGCTCCGCAAGCTCGGCCAGGTCGAGGTGGAGTCATACGACGAGGGCGAGTTCCAGCTGGCCGTCGTGCAGTCGGCGGAGCCCGCCGAGGGCGGCTTCACGATCCGCGCCAAGGGCGTGCGCCGTGCGCCGGACCGCGAGGTGCACGCGCGCCGCATCCTCATCGCCACCGGCCTCGTGGAGACGCTGCCCGACCTGCCGAGCATCCGCGCCTACTACGGCACCGCCGTGCACAGCTGCATGGAGTGCGACGGCTACGAGAAGGCCGACGAGCCGCTGTTCCTCATCGGCGAGACCGACGACCTCGTGGAGCGCGCCCTGCTGCTCTCGCAGTGGTCGCGCGACATCGTTGTGTTCACGAACGGCGTCGCGCACATCGACGAGGCGGGGGAGCGCGGACTCGCGTCCCTCGGCATCCGCGTCGACCGCCGACCCGTGGCCGACATCGAGGGCGAGCGCGCGGTCGTCACCGGCATCCGGATGCAGGACGGCTCCGTCGTCCCGCGCACCGGCGGCTTCGTGCGCCCGCGCTACTCGACCGCGCTCGACTTCCTCGCAGGGCTCGACCTCGACACGGACCACGACGGCCACATCGCCGTCGACGCCGAGGGCCGCACCTCCCACGCGGGCGTCTACGCGGCGGGCGACAGCTCGCAGCCGGGCCCGCAGCAGCTGATCATCGCGGCCGGCTTCGGCGCGCGGGCGGCCAGCGCGATCAACCGCGACCTGCTGCCGCGCATCTGAGGGGCGGCCGGCCCGCCGGGCGCGCGCCGGTTTGGCGTGGATCCGGCCGGTGGGCTACACTCGACGAGGCCCGATCGCGCATCGGGGCCTTGGGGTATGGTGTAATTGGCAACACGGAAGATTCTGATTCTTTTGTTCTTGGTTCGAGTCCAGGTACCCCAGCACTGAGATAGCAAAAAATAAAAAGCCCGGATATCCGGGTCTTTCTTATTTGTGACTTGCTGCGCGCGCGCCTCTCGATCATCTCGCATCAGCTAGTGTGATTCCCATGGCTCTGGCATCTGGCAGCACCGAGCAAGACGTGCCCACGCGACCTGTCGTGGAGTCTCTTCGCGAGATATCGGTTTTCAGCTTCGTGGCCTGTATGTTCACCGGGGCGATGATCGGTTTGGTGGATTCTGGTAACGGCGCGCAGCAGTTTGCGGCTTACGTCGCAAGATGCGCAGAGATCGGAGCGGTGGTCATCAACCACGTGGGATGGGAGTTCGGCGTCATCGTTCCTGTGCTTCTGGGCTTCTATGTCCTGATCCTCGGGGGTCGATGGGTCATGGGTCATGAGTCGCACAGCCGGCGTCCGGCGGAATCTGAGCTTGGCCGCCGAGATGCTTGCCGCTTCTATTGTGCCCGCATTCGTTCTCACTCTTGTGGCTGCATTTTCCGATGTCCGGCGAGTAGGCGCTCTGGTGGCTGAGGTTCCCGCGGTAACGCTCACCATCTTTCTTGCGGCTCAGCTCGGGTGCTTCCTGGCCTTCGACGAAGACGAGAAGTTGGCCGCCGCCAAGCGCATTCGGACCTGGGGTCGGCACAGGTTGGCGGCTGTCCGGCGTCGATCTGAAGTACCTGTCGCGATGGTCGTGGTGACGAACTCGGTGGTCGGGATGGCGTTGGCCACTTGCCTCTACTCCGTCACCGGTGGTCCCTTGGCGACCATTCCAGCCGCGGTGCTCTTGGCGGCATGCGGCGCCGCGCTCGGTGTCTTTGCGGGGTTCCACGTCGTGAGAGATCGATACAGGGCCAAGACTGCATTCGAGCGCGCCAGCGTCTACATCTTGTCGGCCATGGCCGTGATAGTCGTGATCACCCTAGGCGCCTTCATGCTCGGCAACTACGCGGCCAGCGGCGCGGCCAGCCTAGTATCCTCGTTTGCGTTCATGTTGGCCTCCGCCTTCCTGCCGCTGGGGAAGTCCTCGCCGCCTTGGATCAGGAATTGGACTCTGCGCGGCGCTGCTGCCCGGTCCGCAGCGGTCTATCTCTCCAAGAGGTATGCGAAAGCGGTCGCGGAAATGACGGAGTTGACGAAGGCGGGTTGAGGCGCCTCGTGACGACGGCCCCGCTCGAGCAGATGCTCGAGCGGGGCCGTCGTCGTATTCAGGTGCTGCGGATCAGGCGAGTCGCCCCTTCGGCGAGCTCTCGCTCGTCTTCGACGGGTCCTTCTCGACGATGTCGCCGAGGGCGTCGTCGATGCGGGTGAGGAGCTCCGCGGGGATCTTCATGCCCGACGCCTTGACGTTCTCGTGCACCTGCTCGGGACGCGAGGCGCCGATGATCGCCGACGCGACGTTCTCGTTCTGGAGCACCCATGCGACGGCGAGCTGAGCGAGCGACAGGTCGAGCTCGTCGGCGACCGGCTGGAGGGCCTGCACGCGGGTGAGCGTGTCGTCGTTCATGAAGCGGGAGATCATGTCGGCGCCGCCCTTGTCGTCCGTGGCGCGGGATCCGGCGGGCAGGTCCTGGCCGGGCTTGTACTTGCCGGTGAGGACGCCCTGCGCGATGGGGGACCAGACGATCTGCGAGATGCCGAGCTCGGCGGACGTGGGGACGACCTCCTCCTCGATGACGCGCCAGAGGGCCGAGTACTGCGGCTGGTTCGAGATCAGCTGGAAGCCGAGCTCGCGGGAGAGGCCGTGCGCCTCGCGGAGCTGCGCGGGGGTCCACTCGCTCACGCCGATGTAGAGCGCCTTGCCCTGGCGGACGACGTCGGCGAAGGCCTGCATCGTCTCCTCGAGCGGCGTCTCGTAGTCGAAGCGGTGCGCCTGGTAGAGGTCGATGTAGTCGGTCTGGAGGCGCTGGAGCGACGCGTGGACGGAGTCCATGATGTGCTTGCGCGAGAGCCCCACGTCGTTGTGGCCCTTGGGTCCGGTGGGGCCGAAGACCTTGGTGAAGATCTCGATCGAGGCACGTCGCTCGTCCTTGAGCGCCTCGCCGAGCACGGTCTCCGCCTTGGTGTTGGCGTACACGTCCGCGGTGTCGAAGGTGGTGATCCCCGCCTCGAGCGCAGCCTTCACGCACGCGGTCGCGGTGTCGTTCTCGACCTGCGATCCGTGGGTGAGCCAGTTGCCGTAGGTGATCTCGGAGATCTTGAAGCCGGAGTTGCCGAGGTATCTGAATTCCATGGTCCGACCGTACGCCGGGCACCTCCGCGGGCCCGCACGAAAGTGTGCGACGGGTCAGGCGGTGGGGGAGCGGATGACGTGCAGGGGTGCGAGCGCGGTGTCGAGCGCCGCCTCCAGCGGCCAGGCCGAGCGCTCCGGCTGGCTGAGCACCAGGCCTCCCTGGATCGCCGCGAGGATCACGGTCGCGATGCGCTCGGGATCCGCCGTCGCGGCGACGAGCCCCGCCTCGCGCATGCGCTCCACCCCGCGCGCGAGGAACGCGCGCCATGCGCGCATGGACGCGGCGATCGTGCGCTCGAGCTCGGCGTCGACGGCCGCGGCCTGCGTGGCGAGCGACCCGATGGGGCACGCCCACCGCCCGCGGCCGATGTAGTAGTCCACGAGTCCCGTGCGCCACGCCTCCCACGAGTCCCAGGAGCCCAGGTCGTGGATGTGCGGCTCCTGCGCCTCCATCAGCTGGCGGCCCTCCCACTCGGCGACCTCGCGCACGAGCTCGATCTTGCCGCCGGGGAAGTAGTGGAACAGCTGGCTCTTGCTCGTCAGCGTCGCGGCGCGCACGTCGTCGAGGGTCGTGCCGCCGATGCCGGTGGCCAGGATCTGCTCGCCCGTGGCCTCGATGATCCGCTGGCGGGTGCGGCGCCCGCGCTCGGTGATCCTCGGCTCGGCCATGCCTCGATCCTACCCTTGTGGACCGGATGGTCCAGCGCGTGCTATCAATTGGACCATGCAGTCCAACGCAGAAGTCCTCCAGTCCCTCGTCCTCGACACCCGGCTCGCCGGCCGCACGGCCGTCGTCACCGGATCCACCAGCGGCATCGGCGAGGCCGTCGCCCGCGTGCTCGCCTCCTCCGGCGCCGAGGTCGTCGTCAGCGGCCGCGACGTCGAACGCGCCCGCGCCGTGGTCGCCGCCATCACCGCGACGGGCGGCACCGCCCATGCGGTGCCGGCCGACCTCGCGGGCGGCTACGACGGCATCCGGGCGTTCGCCCGCGACGCGACGGCGGCCCTCGGCGGGCGCGTCGACATCCTCGTGAACAACACGGGTGTCTACCCGGTGGGCGCGACCGCCGGCCTCGCCGACGACGACCTCGACGCGATCCTCGCCGTCAACGTCCGCGCGCCGCACGTGCTCGTCGCCGAGCTCGCGCCCGCCATGGCCTCACGCGGCACGGGCGCGATCGTGAACGTCGGCTCGTGGATGTCCCGTGTGGGCATCCCGTTCGGCGCGGCGTACACGGCGTCGAAGGCCGCGATCGAGCAGATGACGCGCACATGGGCGGCGGAGTACGGGCCGCGCGGCGTGCACGTCAACACGGTGGCGCCCGGCGCGACCTCGACGCCGGGGAACGCGGCCGACGCGGACGCGGTCGCCGCGATGGCCGCGAGCACCGTCGTCGGTGTGCCCGTGCGCCCGGTCGACATCGCCTTCGCCGTCCGCTACCTCGTGTCCGACGAGGCGGCGTTCATCCACGGCGCGCTGCTCGACGTCGACGGCGGCATCGGCGGCACCCGACTCGGCTGACCGCGCGGCACGCGCGACGACGCCCGCCCCCGGATCCGGGAGCGGGCGTCGTGGTCGTGCGGGGAGGGCTAGCGGCGCGGTGCGTCCGCATCCGCGTCGCGGCTCACGTCGACGCTGCGGCCGGAGCCGCGCGCCGCGTCGTCGTCCGCGCCGGCCGGGGCCTTCTCGCCCGCGACGGCCGTGGCCGAGTCGGTGCCCTCGACGGCGCTCGCGTCGCGCTTCGTCTTCGCGAGGCTCGCGACGGTCGCCACCGTGATGGTGAGGAGGATGAACGACAGCGAGAACCAGATCGGGATCTCGGGCGCCCAGAGCATCGGCTCGCCGCCGTTGATGAAGGGCACCTCGTTGACGTGCATGGCGTGCAGCACGAGCTTCACGGCGATGAAGCCGAGGATGACCGCGAGGCCCTGCGAGAGGTAGATCAGGCGCTCGAGGAGGCCCGAGATCAGGAAGTAGAGCTGGCGGAGGCCGAGCAGCGCGAAGGCGTTGGCGGTGAAGACGATGTACGCCTCCTGTGTCAGGCCGAAGATCGCGGGGATGGAGTCGAGCGCGAACAGCACGTCGGTGAGGCCGATGGCGAGCATCACCAGGAACATCGGCGTGAAGAGCTTCTTGCCGTCGACGCGGGTCGTCAGCTTGTCGCCGTCGTAGTGGTCCGAGGTGGGGATGAAACGGCGGAGCGTGCGGATGAGCTTCGAGTCGGACTCGTCCGCGTCGTGCGTCTCCTTCATCTGCTTGTAGGCCATGACGAGCAGCAGCGCGCCGAAGAGGTAGAAGACCCAGGAGAAGTTGTCGATGATCGCGGAGCCCATCGCGATGAAGATGCCGCGCATGACGAGCGCTATCGCGATGCCGACGAGCAGCACCTTCTGCTGGAAGGCCCGCGGCACGGCGAAGCTCGACATGATGATGAGGAAGACGAAGAGGTTGTCGACGCTCAGCGCCTTCTCCGTCACGTAGCCGGCGAAGTACTCGCCGCCGAAGGTCCAGTTCGAGAAGACGCCGACGCCGACGCCGAAGACGAGCGCGATGACGATGTAGACGACCGACCAGGTCGCGGACTCCTTCAGCGTCGGCTCGTGCGCCTTCCGCACGTGCGCGAAGAAGTCGAAGACCAGCAGGCCGAGGACGGCTGCGACGGTCGCGGCCCAGAGCCAGAAGGGGACATCCATTGGGGGTTCTCCAGTACTCGGACCTCGACGGGTCCGGTGGGGTACTGAAGGTCTCCTCCACCCCGCGAGCTGTGACTCGCGGAACCGGCCGTACGGGTCGGAGTGGTCCGACCGTATTGACGACACGACCGCCGGATGGGAGTACTCCCCTTCGGGACACGAGTGTATACGCCCGCATGGAGCGCTCCGGACCACCACGGCGGATGCCCAGCTGGGCGGCTGCCGCCGCTACTCGAGGAAGAGCAGGACGATGCCGGCGACGGCCGCGAGCGCGCCGATGCCGATGAGCACGAGGCCGGTCACGCGGAGCGCCCGGCCGTCGAGCTCGGGCGCGTGCGTGCGGACGCGCCATGGGGAGCGCGGCGAGAACCAGACGCGCACGTCGGATCCGGCGGCGAGGTCGTGGGTCTCCGGGGTGTCGGCCGGAGCCTCGTGCACGTCGCCGTCGCCGTCGAACCAGCGGAGGACCCGCTCGGGTGCTGCGCCGTCCTCGCGCGCGGGCTCGTCCGCGACGAGGCCCTCGGTCGCCGTCCAGCGCCGGCCGACGACGCGCACGGAGAGGCCGGCGACGTAGAGCAGGATCCCGGGGACGAGCGCGATCCACGTGAGGAACTCGACGATGAGCGACGCCGCGGCGAGACCGTCCATGCCGTCCACCCGTCCGCTCGTCGAGCCCGAACGGGCCTAGAGGTCGATGCTATCGCCGGGCTCGAGGGCGTGGAACTCGCCGCCGCCCTGCTCCGTCGCCCACTGCAGGCGCCCGTTCGAGATGCCCTTGCCGGCCGCGGAGAGCACCATCTCGTGCGTGGGGAACGCACGGCGCGGCTTCACGGCGAGGACGTAGTCGATGGACTCGCTGATCTTCATCCAGGGCGCGCCCGCGGGTGCGGCGAGCAGGTCGACGTCCACGCCCTCGGGGATCGTGAAGGAGTCGCCCGCGTAGTAGAGGGTCTCGTTGACGAGGACGCCGAGGTTGTCGACCACGGGGATCGAGTCGTGGATGACCGCGTGGGTGCCGCCGAAGAAGCGCAGCGTGAAGGGGCCGGCCTCGACGGTGTCGCCGGCGTGCACGACCGTGACGTCGAAGTCGCCGGCCGCAGCCGCGACGCCCTCGGGTGCGTAGATGGGCACGCCCTCGTTCCTGTCGAGGATCCGCTTCAGCTGCTCGGGCGTCCAGTGGTCCGGGTGCTCGTGCGTGATGACGATGGCGTCGGCGTTCATCGCCTCCGTGATGGGGGTGGTGAAGGAGCCCGGGTCGATGAAGAGCTTGCGCCCGTTCAGTTCCAGGACCAGGGCCGCGTGCTCGAGCTTCGTCAATCGCATGAGAGGAGCCAACACCGTCCAGGCGGCAGGGGCAAACCGAGCGCGGGGGCATCGGTGGGCGCCGGTCGGGGGCGCGCGACCGGCCGCGGGACGGCCTCGGATCGGGCGGATCCGGCCCGGTCGGGGCTCGATTTGGTCGGGCTGTGCGCGCTGTGGCATACTCGACGAGTTGCAAAAGCGGCCCCATCGTTTAGCGGCCTAGGACACCGCCCTCTCACGGCGGTAACACCGGTTCGAATCCGGTTGGGGTCACCAACGCATCACCAGCCCGGTCCCTCCTCGCGGAGGGCCCGGGCTTCTTCTTTCCCCGGGCGCCTCGGTGGCCCTGCCCCGGGCGCCTCGGTCGCCCCTCCCCGGGCGCCTCGGTCGCCCTGCCCGGGGCGCCTCGGCTCCTGTGCCGGGTGCCCGGCGGACCTCGGCGCACGGCCGGGCCCTGTACCGTCGAGGGGTGAGTGTGCACCTGGTCGGAGGCGGCCTGTCGGATGACGACACCCCCCTCCTCGCGCGGTTCCTGTCCGAGGCGACGACGAGGGCGACCGATGCCGCCCGGCTGGAGCCGGCCCGCATCGCCGTGGTCCTCGTCCACGACGGCCTGGGCGCCGAGTGGTTCGACCAGTACGCCGCCGCGCTCCGTGCCGCGGGCGCGTGCGAGCCGGTCGCCGTGCTGGCCCCCGAGGGCGGATCCATCGAGGTCGCGCAGCTGCAGGACGTGGACGGCATCGTCGTCGGCGGGGGCCTGACTCCCGCGTACCGCCAGGCGCTCGAGCCGGTGTTCGGCGAGATCCGCCGCCAGGTCACCGCCGGGGTCCCGTACCTCGGCTTCTCCGCGGGCGCCGCGGTCGCCGCCGAGACCGCCATCGTCGGCGGCTGGCGCATCGGCGACGTCGAGGTCGTGCAGGAGTCCGCGAGCGAGGACCTCGACGAGGTCACCGTGGAGCAGGGCATCGGCCTCATCGACGTCGCGGTCGACGTGCACGCCGCCCAGTGGGGCACCCTCACCCGGCTCATCGCGGCCACCGAGGCCGGGCTCGTCGAGGGCGGCGTCGCCATCGACGAGGGCACCGTGCTCATCGTGGGCGAGGGCCAGCTGGTCGTCGAGGGGCGCGGCAGCGTCTGGTCGGTCATCGGCTCGGAGACGGGCGTCACCGTCAGCTCCGCCGGTGCGTCCTGATCCGCCGCCCGTGCCGCTGACCCTGCCCGAGCTCGTCGAGCGCGGCCTCATGGACGCCGGCTGGGCCGGCGTGCTCGCGCCCGTCGCCGAGACGATCGCGCGGATGGGGGAGTGGCTGCGCGCCGAGGTCGCCGCCGGCCGCCCCTACCTCCCCGCGGGCGACCGCGTGCTGCGCGCGTTCCAGCAGCCGCTCGCCGACGTGCGCGTGCTCATCGTCGGGCAGGACCCGTACCCCACGCCCGGCCACCCCGTCGGCCTGTCGTTCTCCGTCGAGCCCGATGTGCGTCCCGTGCCCCGGAGCCTCGTCAACATCCACCGCGAGCTGCGGGACGACCTCGGGATCCCGACGCCCGAGCACGGCGACCTCACCGCGTGGACCCGCAGCGGCGTGCTGCTGCTCAACCGGGTGCTCACGGTGCGGCCGGGCGCGCCCGCCTCCCACCGCGGCAAGGGATGGGAGGCCGTGACCGAGTGCGCCATCCGCGGGCTGGCGGCGCGCGGCGGACCGCTCGTCGCGATCCTCTGGGGCAAGGACGCGGGATCCCTCGCGCCGCTGCTCGCCCCCGTGCCGTCGATCACCTCGGTGCACCCGAGCCCGCTGTCGGCGTCGCGCGGGTTCTTCGGCTCGAAGCCGTTCAGCCGGGCCGACGCGCTGCTCGCCGAGCAGGGCGCCGATCCCGTCGACTGGCGGCTCTGAGCGCGCACCGCATGATCGGTCCGCGCGCGCGGCCGTCCCCGTAGGATCGCGGCATGCTCGAGGAGGAATACCAGACCAGGCGCCGCCTGCCCGCCCACCTCCGGAAGCCCGCACCGCCGCTGCCCGTCTTCTCCTACGAGATCCGGCCGGCCGTCACGTCCGACCTCCCGGACATCCGCGAGATCTACAACCACTACGTCATGAACAGCACCGTCACCTTCGACGAGACGCGCATGACCCTCGCCCGGTGGCGCGGCCGGTTCGGGCAGCTCGAGCGGATGGGCATGCCGTTCCTCGTCGCCGTCTCGCCGTCGGGGCAGGTGCTCGGGTACGCGCTCGTCGAGCCCGTGGGCAACCGGCGGTCGTCCCGGACGACGGTCGAGGACTCGATCTACCTCGGCGCGGCGTCCACCGGCAAGGGGCTCGGGCGGGCGTTGCTCGTGGCACTCGTCGACGCATGCCGGGAGGCGCGGATCCGCGAGGTCATCGCGGTCATCGCGGACCAGGGCGCGGACGCCTCGATCCGGCTGCACGCGTCGCTCGGCTTCACGGAGAGCGGGCGGATGGGGCGCGTCGGCTGGAAGTTCGGCCGCTGGCTCGGCACCGTAACCATGCAGCTGACGCTCAAGCCGGCGGAGCGGCCGAGCCTGTGGGAGCGGACCAGGCGGCGAGCGACGCCTGGCGCTGCCGCTCCTCGGCCCACCACGCCCGCTCCCGCTCCCGCCGCTCCTCCTTCGCGGTGAGCGGGCGGGGCGCGACCGACTCCATCCGGTGACGGCGCGCCCACCAGCCGGTGAGGAGCGCGGATCCGAGCACGACGGCCATCGGCAGGAGCATGAACGGGCCGCCGGTGCCCGCGCTGCGGTCGAAGCTCTGCGACATCTGGCCGAGGATCACGGTGGGGATGAACAGGAGCGTGTTGTTGAGGGCGTGGATGAGGACGGGGGCCTCGAGGCCGCCCGTGAGCCGGGCCGAGATCGTGGCGGAGAGGCCGAACACGAAGTAGTAGGCGATGAGCCACGGGTCCTCCGCGAGGTGCGCGAGCGCGAAGAGGGAGCTGGAGACCACCGCGCCGACCACGAGGGCGATGGAGGTGCTGCGGAACCAGGATCCGACCGAGCGCTGGATGAGGCCCCGGAACCCGTACTCCTCGCCCGCCGCCTGCAGCGGGGTGGTGAGCAGCACGATCGCCAGGTACAGCATGACCTCGCCGTCGAACCGGACCTCGCCCGAGGGGTCGAGCGCGAACGTGACGCCGATGTAGACGAGGAAGACGGGCGCCATCACGGTCGCGACGCGGCCGAGCCAGCGCCAGCGGAAGCGGCCGGCGATGGAGGACATCGCGCCCATCCGCACGCCGAAGAGCCAGCGCTGCAGGAGCATCGAGACGGGGATCAGCGCGGCGAGCGACAGGTTCGTGGCGAGCAGGACGATGGGCGTCATGGTCGTGAGGGACGCCTCGTCGTGAGGGTCCATCCGGCCCGTGAGAATCTCGATGAGGATGGCGGCTCCGCCGAACACGAGGGACAGGCCGAGGAACGCGACGCCGAACAGGACGAGCGCCACGATGCCGCGCCACGGGCCGCCCGTGTCCCGGAGGCCGTGGTGGTAAGGGACGGGCGGGCGCTCGGGGAGAGGGGGCAGCTCGGGCGGGAGCGTGCCGGGCGTCCCGGCCGCAGGGGGAGCGCCGGGGTCGACGGGCGGCGCGACCGGCGGGCCGGGGTTCTCGGCGTGGTCGGGCGTGGTCGGCTCCTGTGCGCTCATGCCGCCACGGTACGCGGGGTGGTGGCGTGCGCGGATCCACCCGATGGCGGAGGGCGCGCGGCGGAGGGCGCGGCGGAGGGTCGACGGGACGCCGTCGTCGCCGTGCGTCCGCGTACGGTGGTCGGGACGAGAGGCGCACCCATGCAGCAGGACCAGCACGAGGACCAGGGGCACGACGAGGCCCGCGACGCCGACTTCGCGGAGAAGCGGCACGACCAGCTGACGACCGCGCCCAAGGCGGTGGAGTCGGATGCGGCGACGCGCATCGACGTGACCGAGCAGGAGGGCGGCGTGACGCGGATCGACGTCGCGGACACGGCGTCGGTGCGGCCCGGGAAGACGACGCCCGCGCGCGAGTCGTGAGCGACGCCGGCGTGGTCGCGGCCCCGCGCGACGTGCTCGTGCTCGGCGGCACCGCGTGGATCGGCCGCCTCATCGCGGAGCGTCTGGCGGCGCGCGGTGACCGGGTGACGTGCCTGGCGCGCGGCGCGGGCGGATCCGCGCCCGACCTCACGCGGTTCGTGGCGGCCGACCGCGACCTGCCCGACGCGTACGCCGCCGTCGCCGGCGCGGACTGGGACGAGGTCGTGGACCTCACGTCCTCCGCGGAGCACGCGCGCCAGGCTGTCGCGGCGCTCGCCGCCCGGGCCCGGCACTGGACGCTCGTCAGCACCGTGTCCGTCTACGCGTCCCACGAGGACCCGGGCGCCGACGAGACGGCGGCGCTGGTGGATCCGGTCGACCTCGAGGAGTACGGGCAGGCGAAGGTCGCGGCCGAGCGCGCGGTGACCGCGGCGCTCGCCGGACGGCGGATGATCGTGCGCCCCGGCCTCATCACCGGACCCGGCGACGACAGCGACCGATTCGGCTACTGGCCCGCCCGGTTCGCGCTCGCGGGTGACGGACCCGTGCTCGTGCCCGACGCGACCGGCCGTCGATCCCAGGTGATCGACGCGCGCGACCTCGCCGACCTGGTCGTCGACGTCGGCGTGCGCGCGCTCGACGGCGTGGTCGACGCGGTGGGCGAGAGCGTGCCGCTGGCCGACGTGCTGGACCTCGCGGCGGAGGCGGCGGGATCCACGGGCGAGCGGGTGGCGGCGACCGACGCGCAGCTGGCCACGGCCGACGTGCGGCATTGGGCCGGCCCGCGCTCCCTGCCGCTGTGGCTGCCGAGCGAGGCGGCCGGGATGCTGGCGCGGAGCGACGCGGGGATCCGCGCCCTCGGCGTCGCGCGTCGTCCGCTCGCCGAGACGATGCGGGACGTGCTGGCCGACGAGCGGGAACGCGGGATCGACCGGGCCCGTGCATCCGGCCTCACGCGCGCCGAGGAGCTCCAGGTCCTGGCGACGCTCGGCTGAACGGCCCCGCGCACGAGCGCCGCGCCCCGTCCGAGGACGGGAGCGCGGCGCTCGGGGTCCACGCTGGTGGATCAGCGGATGGCGGCCCGCAGCTCGGCGGCGGCCGCGGCCGGGTCGTCGGCCGAGTAGATCGCGCCGCCCGCGACGGCGACCACGGCGCCCGCGGCCTGCACATCGGCGATGGTCGACGCCTTCACGCCGCCCGCGACGGAGAACGCCACGCCGGACGCCTTGCCGTCCTCGAGCAGGTTCCCGAACGTGTAGCCGTCCTCCGCCTGCTCGTCGAGGCCCGCGTGCATCTCCACGAACTCGGCACCGAGCTCGGTGACCTCCTTCGCGCGCTTGGCCTTGTCGGGGACGCCGATGAGGTCGACGACGATGCCCTTGCCGTGCTTCTTGGCCGCCTTCACGGCGCCCGCGATGGTGCTGTCGCCCGCGACGCCGAGGACGGTGACGAGGTCGGCGCCCGCGGAGAACGCGATGTCGGCCTCGAGCTCGCCGGCGTCCATCGTCTTGAGGTCGGCGAAGACGATCTTGTCGGGGTGCGCCTCCTTGATCGCGGTGATCGCGGAGAGGCCCTCGGCCTTGATGAGCGGGGTGCCCAGCTCGATGATGTCGACGTGCGGCGCGGCCTTGCCGGCCAGCTCGAGAGCGTCGGCGGTGGTGAGCACGTCCATGGCTACCTGGAGCTTCATGTGGTTCCTCTTCCTGTCGTGATGCGTGGTGGTGGGGATCGGGTGACCGTCGGTCACTCGAGGTTGGCGTGACGCGGCCACAGCTCGTCGGCCGAGAGGCCGGACGCCTGCCACAGCGCGTGGAATACCGCGTCGCCGACGAGCGCGACGGAGAGCTCGAAGAGCCCGCCCGCGTACTGCGCCGAGACCGTGCCGCCGTGGTCCTGCTTGGCGGCCGCGGGGATCAGCACGGTCACGTCCGCGAGGTCGGCGAGCGGGGAGTCGTCGGCCGTCGTGAGCGCGACGATCCGTGCGCCGACGTCGTGCGCGGTCTGCGCCGCCGCGACGATGCCGGCCGTGGTGCCGGATCCGCTCGCGACGAGGAGGACGTCGCCCTCCGCGATCGCGGGCGACGTGGCCTCGCCGACGACGTGGGCGTCGAGCCCCAGGTGCATGAACCGCATGGCGGTCATGCGGAGCGCCAGGCCGGAGCGGCCGGCGCCGAGGGCGAAGACGCGGCGGCCGTCGCGGATCACGCGCGCGGCCTCGTCGAGGCGCGCCGCGAGGTCCGGCTCGGCCAGCGCGCGCGCGACGCGGGCGTTCTCGTCGGCGATGAGCGTGAGGGCCGTGGCCACGTCGACGGGGGCGTCGCCGGTCGGGCGGGGGTCGGGCGTCGAGTTGGTCACCTGTCGAGGGTGCTCCCCGCGACCCGTCCGTGCCGCCCACCCGACGGGTGGATCCGCCTACCCGTTCGAGCAGGTCGCCGTCGCGCGGATGGCGGTTCGGGTGGGCGTACGGTGGCGTGATGCCGTCCCGGACCCACCCCGCCGATCCCGCCGCCCACTCCGCCGCCGACGCGGTCGCGCTCCTCGACGGGCTGCACGACGCGCTCGCCGCCCCGCTGCAGGAGGTGGCGGACGCCCTGTCCGGCCTGATGCAGCCCGTGGTCGCGCACCGCGCACTCGTCATCTTCACGGAGGACTGCACCGGCCGTCCGCGCAAGAAAGCGGGCGAGGCCGAGGTCGTCGAGAACGTGACCATCGCCGAGCTCGACCGGATCCTGGCGAGCCTCGCCGACGCGTCCGGCGACACCGCAGACGCCGGCTCCGCCTGGGCCGTCCAGCGCCCCGTCGGCGGCCGACCCCGCACGATCGCCGCGTGGCGCGCCGACACGGGCGCGCTCCTCGTGCTCGTGGATCCCGTCGCGGCGCACGACGACGTGCCCGCCGCCCGCGAGCTGGTGCGGGCGCTGTGGCGGAGCGTCGCCCACGGGATCCGGCAGCAGGTCGCGGCCGCACCGCCCGCCTACCTGGCGGAGGCGCGTGCCGTGTCCTCGGAGCGCGCCCGGATCGTGTCCGAGCTGGGCGACGCGCACGCCACCACTCTGGAGTCGCTCCTCGCCGTGCTGCGCTCCTCGCGCACGGGCGACGCGGCCGCCCGGCAGACCGCGGCCGACCTCGCGACCAACGCCATGGTCGAGCTGCGCGCCGCGAGCGACCGCGACCGCTCGCTCGGCGAGGAGCCCGTCGCGCGCGCGTTCGCCCGGCTCCGCGACGACCTCCGCCCGCTCGTGCGGTTCCGCGACCTCGACGTGCAGTTCGTGGAGCCGCCCGTGGAGGGGCGCGCGCTACCGGGCGAGGTCGCGCACGCGGGTCGGGCCATCGTGCGCGGCGCCGTGCTCGCGCTCGTGGAGCAGCCGGACGTGACGCGGGTGCGGATCCAGTGGGACTGCGACGGCAGCAACCTGCTCGTCGGGATCCGCGACGACGGCGCGGGCGCGACCACCGCCGACCTCGACGCGCTCCGCCGCCTCACCGACCGCGTCGCCGCGCTCGACGGCGAGCTCGACGTGACGGCGACGCCCGGCTGGGGATCCGAGATCGCCGTCCGCCTGCCGCTCGACGCGCCCGCCGCCGGCCTCGACGCCGCGGGGGAGGCCGGGCTCAGCGCGCGCGAGCGGGAGGTGCTCGCGCTCGTCGCCGGCGGATCCCGCAACCGCGCCATCGCGACCTCGCTCGGGATCAGCGAGAACACGGTGAAGTTCCACGTGGCGAACCTGCTGCGGAAGATGGGCGCGTCCACCCGCGCGGAGCTCGCGGGGCTCGTGCGCGGCTGAGGGCGTGCGACCGGGCTGCGAGCGGATCCGCGAGTTAACCGCACGGAAACCTCCGCTCCGTAAGGTATTGAGCACCGCCGCCCGCCCGAACGAGGATGTCCCCGCATGCGCCCTGCTCCCACCCGCCGCCCCTCCGGAGCCGCGCGCTCCGGCGCCCTCGCCCTCGTGGCGGGCCTCTCCGCCACCGCGGTGTTCGGCCTTGGTGCCGCGCCCGCATCCGCCGACGAGGTCCCCGTCGCCATCGACGTCTACTCGATCAACGACTTCCACGGCCGCCTGGAGACCACGTCCTCCACCGCGGGTGCCGCCGTGATCTCCGGCGCGTTCCAGCAGGCGAAGGCCGAGAACCCGAACAGCACGCTCATCTCCGCGGGCGACAACATCGGCGCCTCCACCTTCACGTCGCTGTCGCAAGCCGACCAGCCCACGCTCGACGCGCTGAACGCGATGGGCGTCTCCGTCTCGACCCTCGGCAACCACGAGTTCGACCAGGGCCGCGACGACGTCGACGGCCGCGTCGTGCCCGCATCCGACTTCCCCTACATCTCGGCGAACCTCTACGAGAACGGCACGAAGGAGCACGCGTACGCGGCGTACGACGTGCAGGACATCGACGGCGTGCGCGTCGCGTTCGTCGGAGCCACCACCGAGTCGCTGCCCGAGCTCGTGAGCCCGGCGGGCCTCGCGACGCTCGACGTCGGCAGCGTCGTCGACGCCTCCACCGCGACCGCCCGCGCGCTCCGCGACGGCGACGACGCGAACGGCGAGGCCGACGTGGTGGTGCTCGTCGTGCACGAGGGCGCGTCCACCTCCGACGAGTCCTCCCTCACCGACGACTCGGTCTTCGGCCGCATCGTCACGGGCGTGCAGGCCGACGTCGACGCCGTGATCTCCGGCCACACGCACCTCGGCTACGACTACGAGCTCAGCGTCGCGGGCAAGGCCCTGCCGCTGCCCGTGCTGCAGACCGGCAGCTACGGGACGAACCTCGGGCACCTGTCGCTCACGGTGGATCCCGCCACCAAGGCCCTCACGTCCATCTCGAGCGAGCTGGTGCCGCTGCTCACGACCGACGGGAAGCCGGCGTTCCCGGCGGATCCCGCGGTGCAGCGCATCGTCGACGACGCGGTCGCGAAGGCCGAGGTCATCGGCAGCCGCACGGTCGGCGAGATCACGGGCGACATCACGCGCGCCCGCCAGGCGGACGGCTCCGAGAACCGCGGCGGCGAGTCGACGATCGGCAACCTCGTCGCCGACGCGCAGCTCTGGGCCACGCAGGCGGACCTCGGCACCGAGATCGCCTTCATGAACCCGGGCGGCGTCCGCCAGGACCTGGTCGTGGCATCGTCCGGCGCGGGCGACGCCGAGGGCGAGGTGACCTACAAGGAGGCCGCCATCGTGCAGCCGTTCGCCAACACGCTCACGACCGCGAGGATCACGGGCGCCGGCGTCAAGGCCGTGCTGGAGCAGCAGTGGCAGCCCGAGGGATCGTCGCGGCCGTTCCTCAAGCTCGGCCTCTCGCGCGACCTCACCTACACGTACGACCCGACGGCCGCGCGCGGCGAGCGGATCACGGGCGTGTTCTTCCAGGGCGCGCCGGTGGATCCCGCGCGCGTCTTCACGATGGTCGCGAACAGCTTCCTCGCGGAGGGCGGCGACAACTTCACGGAGCTCGCGAACACGACCGAGCAGAGCGACTCCGGCCGGGTCGACCTCACGGCGTTCGTCGACCACATCACCGAGTTCTCGCCCGTCGAGCCGGACTCGGCGACGCGCTCCATCGGCATCGTCGACACCACGGACGCCGCACCCCGCGCCGGGCAGGAGCGCTCGTACGAGCTGTCGTCGCTCCTCGTCTCGAACGCGCCCGTGCAGGACACCGAGGTCGTCACGCTCATCGACGGCGAGGAGGTCGCGCGCACGCCGATCGACGCCGCGGTCGTCGACACGACCGACGAGCAGGGCCGCGCGAGCGTGCGCTTCACGGTGCCGGCCGACCTCGCCGCGGGATCCCACCAGCTCGCGTTCCTGCTGCCGAGCACGGGCGCGTCGGTGCTGTACGCGCTCGACACGGCGTCCGGATCCGTCGTCCCGTCCGGCACGGGCACGGTGCCCGCGCCGAGCACCGAGCCGACGCTCGCGGCGACCGGATCCGAGGCCGGACCCGTGCTCGGCACCTCGCTCGCGGCGCTCGCGCTCGGCCTCGCGCTCGTCGCGTTCCGCCGCCGCGCATCGGCGGTCGCGCGCCGCTAGTCAGCAGCTGTCCGCGCGGGCGGGGCGGGTGCCGGGACGACCGGTGCCCGCCCCGACCGTGCGTCCGGTGCCAGCCGGTCGGCCCGCCCCGACCCCGGCCTACGCTGGAGCGGTGTTCGAACTCCACCACCTCAGCGCCCACCACCTGTGGGACCAGCTCCAGCGCGGCGAGGTCACCCCGACCGAGCTCGTCACCCACTACCTCGAGCGCATCGAGCGGCTGGATCCGCAGCTCGGCGCCTTCACGACCGTCACCGCCGACCGCGCCCTGGAGCGCGCGCGCCACGTCGAGCGCGAGGTGCCGCGCACCGCGCCGCTCTGGGGCCTGCCCTTCGGCGACAAGGACCTCTCCGAGCGCGCGGGCGTCCGCACCACGTTCGGCTCGCGCCTCTTCCGCGACCACGTCTCCGACCGCACCGACGCGATCCCGCAGGCGCTCGACGACGCGGGCGGCATCAGCCTCGGCAAGACCAGCGCGCCCGAGTTCGGCCTTCCGTCGTACACGGAGAGCCTCGTCGCGCCGCCCGCCCGCACGCCCTGGGACACGACGCGCGGCGCCGGCGGATCCAGCGGGGGAGCGGCCGTCGCGGTGGCAGCGGGTCTCCTGCCGTTCGCGCCGGGATCCGACGGCGGTGGCTCGGTGCGGATCCCCGCCGCGGCCACCGGCCTCGTCGGCCTGAAGCCGTCGCGCGGCCTCGTGCCCGCCGGATCCGGGCAGGAGTCGCTCGCCGGCCTCGTCGTCCCCGGCCCGCTCGCGCGCAGCGTCGCGGACGCGGCCATGCTGCTCGACGCCATGATCGGCCGGGTCAACGGCCGGATCCCGCACCCCTTCACCCTGCGCGCGCCCGAGGACCCGGACGGCGACCTCCTCGGCGCGGCCGTCCGCGGCGAGGGCCGCTTCCAGATCGGCGTGATGACGACGACGCCGTGGGACGACGCCTACGAGATCGTGCGGGACGCCTCCGCCGACGACGCCCTCGCGATCGCCGTGCGCGAGCTCGCGACCATCGGCCACGGCCTCGAGGACCTCGCGCTTCGGCCGGACCCCACCTACGCGCCCGCGTTCCGCACCATCTGGCAGGCGGGCGCCGCGGGGATCCCCGCCGAGGGCGACCAGCTCGACCTCCTCGAGCCGCTCACGCGCTGGCTCGTGGAGCGCGGCCGGGCCCTCTCGGCGCGCGACCTCGCCCGGGCGCTCGCGCAGCTCGCCGCGTACGAGCGCAGCGTCATCGCGCAGTTCGCGCACGTCGACGCCGTGCTCACGCCCGCCCTCGCGCTGGAGCCGCGGCCGGTCGGCTGGTACGACGCCGAGGACGGCGAGCGGAACTTCGCCCAGCAGGTGCAGTACACGCCGTACACGTCGTTCGCGAACGTCACGGGCCTCCCCGCGATCACCCTGCCCGTGCACCTCACCGACGACGCCCTGCCGATGGGCGTGCAGCTCATCGGGCGGCCGGGCGGCGAGTCGACGCTCCTCGCGATCGGCCGGCAGCTCGAGCGGCGGCTGCGCTGGGAGCGGCGGCACCCGCCGCAGTGGTGAGCGGGCGCCGGGCCGACGGGATGCGCTAGCCGAGCCCGCCGACGCCCTTGACGATCGCCGTCACCGCGCCCGCGAAGGCGAGCACCACGACGGCGGCCCGCGCGCCGCGGGTCGGGATCCGGGGCGCCAGCAGCGTGCCCGCGCCCACTCCCGCGACGAGCGTCACCACGATCCCGACCCACGCGGCCGTCCCGAGGTCCGGCCAGCGGTCGGGCGCGAGCACGAGCTTCGTGATCAGCGACGCCGCCCCCGTGGTCAGGAAGAACGGCTGCAGGGTCGCCGCGAACGGGCGCTGCTCCCACCGGCTCACGACCGCGTAGACGCTCACGCTCGGGCCGCCGATGCCGGCCGCCGCGTTCATCACGCCCGCGGCGAAGCCGAAGCCGGCCATCACGCCCGGGCCGTCGACCACGCGGGTCGTGCGGCGCAGCGCGAGCGAGGTGGTGAGCGCGGCGACGAGCAGCAGTCCGATGCCGATCTCGAGCGCCGGCTCCGGCAGCAGGTAGGCGAGGAGCGCGCCCGGCACGATCCCGACCACCGCGGGTCCCGCGAGCAGGAGGTAGCGGCGCCACTCGACGTCGCGCCGCACGCCCGCGAGGATCAGCGAGGCCGACAGCACGCTGCACAGGTTGACGATCATCACGCCGTCGAACGGCCCGAGCAGGATCACGAGCACGGGCGCCACCACGAGCGCGAAGCCGAGGCCCGTCACCCGCTGTGCCACCGCGCCCACGAACACGGCGACGAGGACGGGGGCGATCACCCTGACATCCTCCCGTGGATCCCCGCCCCGATCCGCCGCCCGCCCTCGCCCCCTGAGGTAAGGCATGCCATACTTAGGCTGTGCTTACCTCCACCGCGACCCTCGCCAGCAGCACGGCAGAAGCCTCGGCCGTGGTGGATGCGCAACCCGCGGTCGAACGTCCCGCCTACCGGCCGTTCGCCGCCCGCGTCGCGCGCACCGAGCGCCTCAGCCCCACCTTCCTGCGGATCACGTTCCAGAGCGACGACCTCCGCGACTTCGGCGACGAGTGCCTCGACCAGCGCATCAAGCTGCTGCTGCCGGTCGCCGAGCACGGCCTGCCGGATCTCACCGGCGTCGGCGGCGACGACTGGTTCGCCTGGTGGCGCGCGCTGCCCGACGCCGAGCGCAACCCGCTCCGCACCTACACGTCCCGCGCGGTCCGCCGCGAGCTCGGCGAGGTCGACGTCGACTTCGCGCTGCACGGCGACATGGGCCCCGCCTCCCGCTGGGCCGGCGGCGCCCAGCCCGGCGACGAGATGGTCGTCATCGGCCCCGACGCCCTGAGCCCCGCGCGCGGCCTCGGCATCGAGTGGCACCCGGGCGCCGCCCGATCGCTGCTCCTCGCGGGCGACGAGACGGCCGCCCCCGCGATCTGCAACATCCTCTCCTCGCTGCCGGACGACGCCGTCGGCTGCGCCTTCATCGAGGTGCCGGTCACGGGCGACCGCCTCGACGTGCGCGTGCCGAAGGGCGTGAACCTCAGCTGGCTGCCGCGCGATGGCCGCCCGAACGGGTCGCGCCTCGAGGAGGCCGTGCGCCGCTGGGTCGACTGCCACGTGAAGGTCGGCGCCATCGCCGCACCCGAGGTCGCGCTCGCCGACGAGGCCCAGCCGCTCGCCGAGGACGACGCCGATGGCATCGTCTGGGACGCGCCGGTCGTCCACGAGGGGTCGACGCTCTACGCGTGGCTCGCGGGCGAGTCCGGCTGCATCAAGGCGCTGCGCCGCTTCCTCGTGCGCGACACGGGCATCGATCGCCGCCAGGTCGCCTTCATGGGCTACTGGCGCGCAGGCTCCGCCGAGGGGTCCTGACGATGGCCGGATCCACCCGCACGCGCGCCGCGAAGGGCACGAAGCGCCGGGTGCTGTTCGTCACCGACGAGACCGGCCTCGACCAGACGCAGGCCGCGCTCGCGGCTCTGCCCCTGTGTACCCGCGGCAGCGTGTTCGTGGAGGTGCCCGACGCGTCCGTCGAGGTCGCGCTCGCGCACCCGCCGCGCATGGTCGTCACCGTCATCGCGCGTGATGGCCGCGGGGTCGACGGCGAGCCCGCCGCGCCCATGACGGCGGTCGCGCGCGCGGTCGGTGCGTGGGCCAGCGAGATGATGGTGTTCGCCGCGCCGATCTCCGATGAGCACCCGGTCACCGAGGTCAGCGTTCTGCTCGGCGGGCACGTCGGCGGCCACGACGACCTGCTGCACCTGCTCGCGACGCGCTGACGCGGATCCGCCCGCTGCCGCGCTCAGCGCCGAACGGGTCCGTCGGTCCCGGACGCGAGCTCCAGCGCCGCCCAGAGGTCCCGGCCGAGCTGCGGGTCCGCGGCCTGCGCGGTCGTCTTGCCGTCGGGCGTGAGCTGGTCGTAGTACGTGCCGTTCGGCGCCGCCAGGTCGGGCACCGACACGAGCTGCACGAGGGGCACGGCACCGGCCTCCGCGGAGATGCCGTAGGCGCCCATCGAGAGCGCGAGGAGCGCCTTCATCACGGTGCTGTCGGATCCGAACGACGTGCGCACGAGCCCCGGGTGGAACGAGCACGCCTCGATGCCGCGCGGGCCGACGCGCTCGGCGAGCGTGCGCATCATCAGGATCATCATCGCCTTCGACGTGCCGTACGCCTGCCAGCCGCCGGACCACGGGCGCTTCCGCCAGTCGAGGTCGTCGAGGCGCACGCGTCCCCACAGGTTCGCGCGGCTCGCGGTGCCGATGACGCGCACCGGGCTCGCGTCCCCGCCGAGCGCGTCCTGCGTCTCCTCGAGGCGGGGGAGGAGCAGGCGCGTGAGGAGGAACGGCGCGAGGACGTTGCGCTGGAACGTCGTCTCGTGGCCGTCCGTCGTCGTCGCGCGCCGCGGCACGAGGCTGCCGGCGTTGAGGGCCAGCACGTGGATCCGCGGGCAGGTCGCGAGGAGCGTCGCCGCCAGGGCGCGCACCTCGTCGAGCCGGTCCATGTCGGCGATGGCGTGCCGCGCGCCCAGCTCGGCCGCGATGCCGCGCGTGCGCTCGGGATCGCGCCCGACCACGACGACGTCGGCCCCGCGCGCGTGTAGCTCCCGGGCGGCGATGCGGCCGATGCCGGAGCTCGCGCCCGTGATGACGACGGTGCGGCCGTCGAGCGGCCCGGTCACCGGTAGCCGCCCTTCTCCAGGCCCGCCTCGATCTCGAAGCGGTTGCGCAGCGGATCCCGCCCCGCCCACCAGTACAGCAGCGGCATCAGCAGCCCGTACCGGCGCCACTGCACGACGTGCACGGCCTCGTGCTCGAGCACGGCCGGACCGGCGTTGTCGCGCGTGAGGTAGACGCGGCCGACGCACGTGCCGCCGCGGCCGAAGACCCAGGACGGCAGGCCGCTGAGGACGATGAGGTCGCCGTGACGGCGCACCTCTCCCGTGCTCAGCGGGAGGCCGATCGCGAGTCCCACCGCGGTGGCGACGCCGCTGCCTGCGCGCGAGACGGGGGAGTCGAGCAGGACGCCGCGGACGGCACCCGCCACGGCGCCGAGGCCGGCGCGGATCACGCGGTCGGCCGGCCGTACGTCTCGAGCAGGCGCAGCCACACCTCGCTGATGGTCGGGTACGACGGCACCGCGTGCCAGAGCCGCGCGAGCGGCACCTCGCCGACGACCGCGATGGTGGCCGAGTGCAGGAGCTCGGCGACGTCGGGTCCGACGAAGGTGACGCCGACGATCACGCCGCGGTCCTCGTCGACGACCATGCGCCCCTGCCCCGCGTAGCCGTCGGCGTGCAGGCTCGAGCCCGCGACGGATCCGAGGTCGTAGTCGACGACGCGCGCGCGGATCCCGGCGTCGTCCGCCGCCTTCGCCGTGAGGCCGACGCTCGCGACCTCCGGGTCAGTGAACGTGACCTGCGGGACGGCCCGGTGGTCGGCCGTCGCGACGTGCACGCCCCACGGGGAGTCGTCGACGGTGCCGCCGGTCGCGCGCGCGGCGATGACCTCGCCGGCGGCGCGCGCCTGGTACTTGCCCTGGTGGGTGAGGAGCGCACGGTGGTTGACGTCGCCGACGGCGTACAGCCACGGCGACTCCGCGTTGACCCCGCCCGTGACGAGCATCGTGTCGTCCACGTCGAGGTAGGCGCCGGCCTCGAGGCCCACGGTGTCGAGGCCCAGGTCCTCGGTGCGCGGGGTGCGGCCGGTGGCGACGAGCACCTCGGCGGCCGTGACGGAGGATCCGTCGGACAGCTCGACCGTGACCTCGTCGCCGTCGCGAGCGACGCGGGAGGGCGAGGCGCCGAGGCGCACATCGACGCCCATGCCCTTCAGGCTGTCGCCGACGAGCTCGCCCGCGAAGGGCTCCTGCCCGCCGAGCAGGCCGCTGCGGGCGACGATCGTGACGGCGCTGCCGAGCGAGGCGTACGCGGTGGCCATCTCCGCCGCGACCACGCCGCCGCCGATGACGACGATGGAGGTCGGAACGACCTCCACGCTGGTGGCCTCGCGACTCGTCCAGGGCTGCGCCTCGGCGAGGCCCGGGATGTCGGGGAGGAGCGCGGCGGTGCCGGTGGAGACGACGACGGCGTGCGCCGCCTCGTGCTCGGCGACGGATCCGTCGGGCGCGGTGACCGTGACGCGGCGCGGCCCGGAGATGCGGCCGTGGCCGCGCGCGAGTTCGATGCCGATGCCCTCGAGCCAGCTCACCTGGCCCTGGTCGTCCCAGGAGCTGGTGAAGGAGTTGCGGCGCTCGAGCACCGCGGCGACGTCGAGCTCGCCCGTGACGGCCTCCCTCGATCCGGCGACGGCGCGCGCCGCACGGAGGGCGCTGCCGGAGCGGAGGAGCGCCTTGCTCGGCATGCAGGCCCAGTAGGAGCACTCGCCTCCCACGAGCTCGGACTCGACGACGAGCACGGAGAGCCCGCCCTGCTTCGCGCGGTCGGCGACGTTCTCGCCGACGGGGCCGGCACCGATGACGATGAGGTCGTAGGAGGTCATGGTCCCGACCCTACGCCGGGCCTCCCGCGCATCGGCCGGGCGGCTTCGGTCGGCGGATCAGCGGCCGACGAAGTCCGCGGGACGCCGGTCGGCTGCCGCCCGCATGCCGCGCGCCGCGTCCTCGGAGGAGGCGAGCCGCACGAGCTCGACGGGGAGCGCGGCGGCCGCGGCCTCGTGCCCGTCGCGGAGCGCTGCGCGGGCGTTGCGGAGCGTCGCCTGCACGGCCAGCGGGGCCTGCGCGGCGATGCGCTCGGCGATGCCGATCGCCGCATCCAGCTGCTCGCCGTCGGGCACCACGAGCTGCACGATGCGCATGCGACGGGCCTCCTCCGCGTCGAACGGGTCGCCTGTGAGGATCCAGCGCATGGCGTCGGCCCAGCCCGCGACCGCGGGGAAGCGGAGGGTCGCGCCGCCGAACGGGAGGATCCCGCGCGCGACCTCGATCTGCCCGAACCGCGTGCCCGAGGCCGCCACCACCACGTCGCTCGCGAGCGCCAGCTCGATGCCGAGCGTGAGGCACGTGCCCTGCACCGCGAGGACGACGGGCTTGCCGACGCCGTCGCCCGCCATCCGCCACGGGTCGACGCCGTCCTCCGGCACCGTGTCGAGGCCGCCGCCGGGTCCGCGACCGATGTGCGGCGCCACGTCGGCGAGGTCGAGCCCGCCCGTGAAGTGGTCGCCGATCGCGTGCACGACGCCTACCCGCAGCTCGGGATCGCGGTCGAGCAGGCCGTACGCGCTCGCGAGCTCGCGGAGCATCCGCATGTCGGCGGCGTTGCGCTTGGCCGGCCGGTCGAGTCCGATGAGCAGCAGGTGCCCGCGCCGCTCGACGCGCACGCGCGGTGCGTCGTCGGCCGGGTGGTCGGCGGTGGATGCGGTGCGGGCGTCGTCGCTCACGGCGGTCTCCTTCGATCGTCCCCGCCAGCCTCGCAGGGCCGACCGTGCGGGCGCGACCACCCGTACGGGGTCAGACCGGCCCGGTCAGCGCCCCGATGATCCGCAGGATGGTGCCCATGTCGTCCACGGCCGCCGCGGGGGAGGAGGGGGCGAACTCCGTGATCCCGGCGCCGGCGAGCCCGAACGACCGGCGCATCGCCTTGATCGACTCGGTGACGGCCGGCACGTCGAGCCCGAACGGCTCCGGGTGGCCGACTCCGGACATGGCGCCCGGGTCGAGCACGTCGAGGTCGACGTGGACGTACACGTCGGTGGCGCCGGTCGCCGAGACGGCGGCGACGAGCGCCTCCGGCCCCACGGCGTCGACGCCGAGCAGCGTGATGCCGCGCGCGTCCACCAGGTCGGACTCGGCGTCGTCGAGCGCGCGCACGCCGGCGAGCACGACGCGGTCGGCCGTGACGGCGCCTGCGGGCAGCTCCAGGCCGTCGACGCCCTCGCCGATGGCGGCGCGCAGCACCATCCCGTGGAAGGCCCCGGTCGGCGAGGAGGCGGGGGAGTTGAGGTCGGCGTGCGCGTCGAGCCACACCACCGCGAGGCCGGGATGCGCGGCGGCGGCGTGCCCGATGGACGCGATCTCCACCCCGCAGTCGCCGCCGATGGTGACGAGCGGACCCGCACCGGCCGCGGACGCCGCCCGCAGCGCCGCCTCCTGGCGGGTGCGCACCGCGAGGAGCGACGCGTAGCGGAGCACGCCCGTGCCGAGCGACTCGCCGGCCTCGACGGGCACCTCGACGACGTGCGTGGCGGACGCCGGCAGGTCGCCGCGTATCGCCTCCGCCCCGTCCGCGAGCCTCATGGCGCGGGACGAGCCCGAGCCCTGCCATTGGGGGACGACGACGAAGGAGGCGGGCACGTCCTCAGTATCCCGTGCGGGGCCGGACATGGCGATGCCCGCCGCCTGCGGTCGTGGCCGCGGGCGACGGGCGTCGTCGTGGGGAGGGGGCTACTCCATGTCGCGGTAGCGCTTCGCCTCGGTGAGCGCGGTGCGGAGGCCGTCGGCGTCGAGCGCCGGGCCGTATCCGGGGGTGTCGCGCTGGATGCGCCAGCCCTCCGCGAGCGGTCCCGCGTCGACCGCGTCGTAGCCGAAGGAGTCGAGGATCGAGGTGACGGTCGCCTTCGCGTCGGCGTCGTCGCCCGCGATCACGAGCGCGCGGCGGCCCGGCGTGCCGGCGGGCGTGCCGTGCTCCGTGAGGTCGGCGGCGTAGATGTGGTTGAACGCCTTGACGACCTTCGACTCGGGCAGGTGCCGCTGCAGCATCTCCGCGGTCGTCGTGGTCTCGTCGTCGAGCTCGGCGATGTTCCCGTCGCGCTCGGGGTAGTAGTTGTCCGTGTCGATCACGATCTTGCCCGCGAGGGGCGCGACGGGGACGCTGTCGATGTTCTTCAGCGGGATGGTCACGACGACGATCTCGCCGGCCTCGGCGACCTCCTCGACGGTGGCGGCGCGGGCGCGGTCGCCCAGCTCGTCGATCAGGTCGGTGAGGGTCTCGGGGCCGCGGGAGTTGGCGATCACCACGTCGTGGCCGGTGGAGGTGAACAGGCGGGCGAGCTGGCTGCCGATGAGTCCGGCGCCGATGATTCCGATGTTGGTCATGGGGGAGGGAACGGCTCGCACCCGGCAGGCATTCCCCGCGCGGACGACGACGGGCGCCGCTCCCGGAAGATGCGGCGCCCGTCGTGGTGTGCGGCTACTCGCCGGACGTGACCTGCTTCGGCGCGGATCCGCCGGACTTGAGGGCGGCCAGGCGCGCCTCGACCTCGGTCAGCTCGCCGAGGTCCTCGAGCTCCTCGAACTGCGCGTCGAGGCTGGAGGCCTGCAGCTCCTCGGCGCCGCGGACGCGGGCCTCCTCGCGGCGGATCTTCTGCTCGAAGCGGCTGACCTCGCTGGTCGGGTCCATGATGTCGATGCTCTTCATGGCGTCCTGCACCTGCGACTGCGCCTGTACCGTCTTCTGGCGGGCGTTCAGCTCGTCGCGCTTCGACGACAGCTGCTGCAGCTTGCCGCGCATGGTGTCGAGACCCTGCTTGAGCTTCTCGACGACCTCGGTCTGCGACGCGATGGTGGGCTCGGCGCCCTTCGCCTCGCTCTCCGACTGCATCTGGCGCTGGAGGGCGACGCGGGCGAGCGCGTCGAACTTGTCGGCGTTGGGGGTGTTGCCGGCGCCCCGGTACTCGTCCGCCTTCTGGCTCGCGGCGAGGGCCTTGCGACCCCAGTCCTGCGCGGCCTGGACGTCCTCGCGGTGGTCGTCCTCGATCATGCGGAGGTTGCCGATGGTCTGGGCGACGGCGCTCTCGGCCTCGCGGATGCTCTCCGTGTAGTCGCGGACCATCTGGTCCAGCATGAGCTGCGGGTCCTCGGCCTGGTCGATGAGGTTGTTGATGTTGGCCTTCGCGAGCTGGGCGATGCGGCCGAGGATGGACTGCTTGGACATGGGTGCTGCTCCTTCTCGTCTGGTGCTTCGTCGGAATGGGTTGATCATGGGTCGCTCTCGTTCTCGTCGTCCTGGTCGTGCGCGTGATGCGGGCGTCGCGGCGTGTGGCTAGAAGCTGCCGCCTCCGCCGCCCCCGCCGAATCCGCCGCCTCCACCGCCGCCGAATCCGCCGCCTCCACCGCCGCCGAATCCGCCGCCGCCTCCGCCGAAGCTGCCTCCGCCGAATCCGCCGCCTCCACCCCAGCCGCCGCCTCCGCCGCCACCGCTGAGGAGACCGCCGATGATGCCGCCGACGACCGCGCCGCCGATGCCGGATCCACCGCCCATGAGACCGCCGCCCCCGCCGTAGCCGCCGTATCCGCCGCCCTGGTCGAGGTCGCGCTGTGCGGCCTCGATGGCCTGCGCGGAGTACGCGGTGGCGGCCTGCGATGCGGCGACCGCCCGCACGGGGTCGCGCGGGGCGGCCTCGTGCGCGTCGTCGAGCGCGCGCTGGGCGTGGGCGAGGCGCGTGCGCGCCTCCTCGCCGACCCCGCCGCGACGGGTCGAGATGAAGTCGCGCGCCGTGGCCACCTGGCTCTCGGCGGTCGAGAGCGCGCGCGGGAGGTAGCCGATCGCGCGCTGCACCTGCTCCTGCTGCTCCCGCACGGGCGCGAGCGCCTCGTCGAGACGCGCCTCCGCCTCCTGCAGCAGCGTGACGCTCGTGAGCGGATCCGCGAGCCGGCCCTGCAGCGGCTTCGCGTCGGCGATGGCCTGCTCGGCCGCCTCCACCAGCCGCGTCAGCTCCGGCATGCGCCCGCCGCGCTGGGCGGCGCGGGCGTCCTGGATGTCGCTGCGGACGTCGGCGATCTCCTCCTGCACGCGCGTGGACGCGTGCTCGAGGTCGGATGAGACGCGGTCGACGCCGTCGAGGAGCTTGCCCGCCTGGCCGACCGCCTGCTGCGCCGCGCGCACCTTGACGGCGATCTCGCCGGTCGAGGCGCGGTCGCCCGCGCGGATCGCCTCGGCGGCCTCCTGCGCGGTGTCGGTCGCGAAGGAGAGGAGCGAGCGGGCCTGGTCGACGTTGCCGGTGACGGTCGTCATCGACGGGCCGGCGTAGCGGCGGCCGAGCAGATCGACCGCCTCCTGCGTCCGCTCGATCCGCGTCTTCAGTGCCTCCGCGTCGGTGACGATGGCGGCGAGCGTCTGCGGCGCGTTCTTCTCGAGCGCGCGCAGCTCCTCGAAGGACTCGGCCTGCGCGTCGAGCTCGGCCCGCGCCTCCTCGCACAGGTCGACGATGCGGGCGGCCCAGGTGCGGCGCTCCTCGTCGGTGTCCTCGATCGTGTCGTCGAGCTTCTGCTTGAGCGCGAAGGCCTCGCGGACCTTGCCGCCCGCCGAGACGAGCACCTCGCGGTAGGGGCCGACCGCGCCGGATCCGAACTCCGCCTCCGCGAAGCCGACCTCCTGCTCGCTGGTCTCGAGCGCGTCGTCGAGCTGCACGAGCATGCTGCCCGCGCGCTGCTCGGCCGTGCGCATCTCCGCGAGCGCGACCTGGCGCGTCGCGGCGATCGCCTTCCGCTTCCTCCGGCGGCCGACGAGCGTCGTGCCGACGGCGGCCACCAGGATCGCGCCGAGCACGAGGAGGAGGACCAGCCCGAAGTCGATGCCGGAGTCGTTCCCGCCGGAGGGGGTGGTGCGGGTGTCGGCGACGCTGCCGGTGCGCGCGACCGACTCCATGCCCTGGGCGGTCGCCACGGCGGCGCCCGACCAGTCGTCGGCCCGGAGCTGGGGCACGATCACGGTCGTCTCGAATGACTCCTGGTCACCCGACACCTGGCCCGTGGGGAAGGCGTACTCGCGGCCGTCGACGGCCACGGCGAGCAGGGCGTCGGAGCTGCCGAAGCTGTTCGCCTGCTTCGTCTCCTGGCCCCAGGCCTTTGCATCCGACGCCCCGGTGAAGGTGTCCACGTACGCGACGTGCAGCGTGACGCCGGTCTGCTGCTGGAGCTGGTCGATCGCCTGCTGGATCTGCTGCTCCTGCGCGGGCGTCACCGCGTCGGCCTGGTCGAGGATCGTCGCCCCGCCGAAGTCGACCGGCTCCGTGGCCTGCGCCATCTGGGGCACCAGGGCCCCGGCCAGGCC
This sequence comes from Clavibacter sepedonicus, assembly GCF_000069225.1. Taxonomy (GTDB): domain Bacteria; phylum Actinomycetota; class Actinomycetes; order Actinomycetales; family Microbacteriaceae; genus Clavibacter; species Clavibacter sepedonicus. The sequence continues at coordinate 1,532,202 of NC_010407.1, forward strand.
GAGCGCGAGCGCGGCCCCCAGCAATCTCGCGGACCGCGGCATGCGACTCCTCCGTCGTCTCAAGTGCGTGCTCCATCCAGGCTAGTGGCGCGGGTGCGTGCGGTGGCCGTGAGGATCGCGGCCGCGCGGGTCACGCGAGCTCCGTCACGGTGCGGTCGTGCGGGTCCCAGCGGCGGAGGCCGGCAGCCGGGGCGTCGAGCGGGTCGATGCGGCCGAGCGCCGCGCCGAGCTGCTCGCCGGTGAGCCGGACCGCGAGCGACACGTGCGGTGTCCACGACCCGGGGCGGGTGTGCGGCACGACGTCGACGTCCTCGTCGTCCGCTTCTCCTGGGGAGCCGTCGACGGCCGCGTGGATCCGCGCGTGCAGGTCGAGCAGCGCCGCGTCGACCACGACCTGCCGGGCCAGCACGAGGCCGCGCGGTGGGACGCCGAAGACCACGAGCCCGCCGAGGCGGAGCGTCGGGAGCGGGCCGGCCGCGGCCACGGCGCGGACTGCGTCGTCCGCGGATCCGCCGAGGCCGTCGGCCGCCAGCAGCGTCACGTGCGGGCGGTTCGTCTCCCCGGCGTGGTCGGCGAGGCTCGGCAGGCCGGCGCCGGCGAGGGCGCGCCAGGATGCGCGGACCGCGGCGTCGGACGCCGCGTCCAGCGTGAGCTCGAGGCTGCCGGCGCTCAGCGGCGGGGCGGTGTCGCGGGCGGGACGGGGCCCTGGCTGCCGCGGCCGCCGTCGGGGCCGAGCTTCCGCAGCTGGTCGTCTGCGGCCTGGCGCGCCTTCTGGATCTTGTCGGCGTGCTTGCTGCCGGTGGCCTTATCGGCGATGCCGGACACCCTGTCGATGGCGGTGCGGCCGACGTCCTGGCCCTTGGACGTGCGCAGGAAGCCGGTGGCGGCGGCGGCGATGCGGGACAGCTTCACGGGTGGTCTCCTCTTGAGGGGATCGGGTGGGCCGCCGTGCCCGGGCGGCGCGGCGGTCGTCCTGGGACCATCCTGGCGTGCCCCGCCTGTGCCGGAGCGGGGAGTCTCCCCGGGAGAGGGAATGCGGATGCCGCGGGGCCCGGTGACGGCGGCGCGGCGGGCCTCGTCGCCGGTGCTACCCTGGATCCGCGCTCGCGCGCACCCTGGCCCCCATAGCTCAGGGGATAGAGCACTGCCCTCCGGAGGCAGGGGCGGAGGTTCGAATCCTCCTGGGGGCACACCTTCCCATATCCCGTGTTGGTGCGGTGAGAGGCCGGTCCCGCCAGCGGGGCCGGCCTCTCGTGCGTTCGCCCACCGCGACGCCGGCGTTCACGCTGGGTGGAGCCCGACCCTCGCGTGGTCATGTGCGGCGGCCGTCGCTCATATACGCCCAGCGCCAGTACTTAGGCGCGCGCCTTGTGCGTCATCCCGACAGGGCACTCGCCGGCCCCGATGGCAGGTCACGGTCAGCAGCCGGCGCGGCAGAACAGCACATCCATCGGCATGAGCAGGCTGCCATTACGGTGTATTGTCACGACCTCCCACCCCTCGGCTGCGATGGCGTTAACTTGCTCGTTGAACGCCTCCGTGTAGGCGTTCTTTTTCACGGTGCCTGTTGCAGGCAGTTGCTCCAGGCGGTATTCAGGCATATTTCTTTAGTACCTCTGATTGAGCGAGACGGGTCAGTAGACGTTGAAAGTCTCGATCGTCGGCGAGTCTTCCGTGCCGGTGACGAAGCACTCGACGGTGAAGCGGCCCTCGGCGTCGTACGCGTTCGTGATGTCGACGCCTGCCTTCAGGAACCACCCACCGTCCTGCTGCATGCGAGTTCCGTCGAGGATGAAGTCGGCGTCCCAGCCGTACGGTGCCTGTTCCTTGCCCATGCGATCGCAGACGGTCATTGCCATGCCTGACGTCAGTGCCTCGGGTTCCGCCGGCACGGCCGGTGCCGCAGGGGCGATAGGCGCCGCCTCTTCAGTCGGAGTCGCCGCGGGCGTCGGCTCGGCGACCGGTTCCGCTTCGGGCTTGCTCACCGACAGGGTGATGGTGTCGCCGTCCGCAGCGTCGTCACCGGCGTCGGGGAGCTGCGACACCACCTCCCAGTTGGCCGGGTCTAGGACGAAGCCCTCGTCCGCTTCGAGGTCGACCTCGAACCCGGCGTTCTCAAGCGTGTTCTTCGCCTCGGTGCCGGTCATGCCGGAGACGTCGGGCACGGAGATCGGGTCGGCCGCGGAGCACCCGGTCAGGAGCAAGGCGCTAAGGAGTGCGGCGGCCGGCAGGGTAAGGGCAGTTCGGGTCAAAGGTCCTCCTGGGTCCCCTCGAGCGTATGGAGCCCGGAGCCAGCCGCCCAGCCCCTGTTCGGGCCCGACGTCTGCATTCGGCAAAAGTGCCGCGTCAGTCTGATGCGGCTACTTCATGCCCCACTCAGCTTCAGCTCGCTCTACCAGGTCCCGCAGCTTCGCCAGCCAGGGTTCAAGGTGCTTGAAGACGTCGAAGTCGTCAGGTGCGCCGAGTGTCGTCATCACCGTCCGCATGTAGGGCGGGGTGGCCGTGTAGACGACAGTCGTGGACCCGTCAGGCAGGGCAATTTTCCAACCAGCGCGGCCCATGTGGTCGCCAAGGAACCGGCTGGTTGCTCCAATCGGTCTGTCGGGCTCGACGGTTGACGAGGAGTAGTTCGAGATGAAGGTGCCTGTGCGGGCCCCCATGGTGCCCTGCTTCTCGATTCGATTCCGCAGCTCGACGAACCATCTATCGATAGGGTCCGCCCGCATCTGCGTCATCTCCCGGTCGTACCAGGTCAAGAATGGTGAGCCGAGCAAGTCGTTTGACGTCAAGTTCTGCAAGACGAAGGTCACGGCGCGCCCATTCGTGACGGCAGTATGAAGGCCGAACTCCGCTTCGGTGCCGCGCTTGAGAAATTGTGCTGCTCCCTGCTCGGCGAACGCCAAGGTCTGATGAGTGGCTCGGAAGGCGCTTGCAACGGTCCGGTGGAGGGTCATGGCTTGAACGTACCCGGCACGCTCACAGACATCAGCGGCTCCGACACTGCATCTGCATGCCCCGGCTCCCACCGGTCTCCGTTGCGCCACTCGCGCGGTGGCGGCTGAAACAGGGAGACGCCACCTCGGAGGTCCGACCGCAGCGGGATCCCCGTCTACGGGTTACGCGGCGATGCCGCCAGCGCGTGACGCGATGCGCACGTCCGCGGCGGATCGGATCGCATCGGCTCGACGCAGGTTCGCGGAGCGGCAGGGGCGGAGGACGCGTGAACACACGCGGCGGGGCCCGAGACGGGTCTCGGGTTCCCGCCGCGTGGTGCTGGGCCCAACTGGGGGAGCGGGCCTACACATGAAGGTAGCGGGCGTCCGGCGGGACGACCACGCCGCCCGGTACTGGAAAAGCCCAGTGGTGCACGAGCCAATCCGATTCCCGCATGGCGACGAACACGCGATCCCCGGCCCGGCAGGATGCGCCCGTGCGACGCGGTCCGGCATCCCGCCGCCTCCGAGAGCTGGCCATCGGGCATCCGCGGTCGGTCGGCCTAGGCTCGCCGCATGGCAGACGACGACTACTCCACCTCGGTCCGCGACCTCCTGAAGGGCGCGAAGCCGAAGCCCCACGAGTTCCCCGAGCTCGACCCGGCGCACCTGCCGGACGACCCGATCGACCTCGTCATCGACTGGATCCGCGACGCCGTCGCCCACGACGCCGCCGAGCCGAACGCGGTCGTCCTCGCGACCGCCGACGCGGACGGCCGCCCGAGCGCGCGCACGCTGCTGCTCAAGGACGTGACGCCCACGGTCGACGACGAGCCCGGCGCCCTGTGGTTCTCCTCGCTCGCCGACAGCCCCAAGGGCCGCGACCTCGAGGCCAACCCGCGCGCGGCGCTCGTCGCGTACTGGCGGGAGCGCGGGCGTCAGATCCGCGCGACCGGTCCCGTCTTCCACGGCGACGGCGAGGTGAGCGCGCGCGACTTCCTCGCGCGGCACCCCGCATCGCGCGCCGAGGTAATCGCGGGCGACCAGAGCGAGCCGATGCCCGACGCCGCCGAGCGCGACGCGCGCCTCGCCCGGGCGCGGGACGCCGTGGACCGGGATCCGGAGCTCGTCGCCGAGTCGTGGCGCGCCTACGTGCTGCAGCCGACGGTCGTCGAGTTCTGGCAGGCGACCGCCGACCACGGGCAGCTGCGGGTCATGTACCGGTCGGGGCCGGACGGATCCTGGACGCACACGCTCGTCTGGCCCTGAGGGCCGGACCGCCGCCGCGTGTTGCGGAACATGACGCGCGGCGTGCGGGCCCGCGGGGGACACCGCACACTGGATCCATGCCCGCCCCCCTCCGCCGCCTCGCCGTCGTGCAGGTGACCCGCTCCCGTCCCGAGGCCGCCGCCTACAACACGCTGGTGCAGGGGCTCAACGCGCGCGTCGCCGAGATCGCCGACGCCGCGGGCTGGCAGGTCGAGAACGTCGCGGCGGAGGACGAGGGCGTCGAGTCGCTGCTCGCCCGCACGCGCGAGGCCGACGCGGTCGTCATCATGGGCGGCGAGGACGTCGCCCCGCGCTTCTACGGCGGGCCCGCCGAGTACGAGGGCCGCTCGACGCACCGCGAGGTCGCCGACGCCGGGCAGATCGCGCTCGTCCGCCGCGCGGTCGCCGAGGGCACGCCGCTGCTCGGCATCTGCCGCGGCGCCCAGATCGTCAACGTCGCGCTCGGCGGCACCCTGCAGCAGCACATCGAGGGCGTGGGGGAGCACCGCAACGACGCCGAGGAGATCACGGCCGTCATGCGCGACCACGACGTGCGCGTCGCGGTCGGCAGTCGGCTCGCCCGCGCGCTCGGATCCACCGACGTCGTCGTCCGGAGCGCCCACCACCAGGCGGTCGACCGCCCGGGCGCGGGGCTGCGCGTCGTCGCGGTCGCGCCCGACGGCGTGCCGGAGGCGGTCGAGCACGAGAGCGCGCCCGTCATCGGCGTGCAGTGGCACCCGGAGGACCCGGGCGCGGCGCGCGATCAGCTGCCCGCGCTGCTCGACGCGCTCGCCGAGGCCTGCGCCCTGCGCGAGCCCGTCGGCGACGCGCGCACCGCGGCCGCCTGAGCCGACCCGGCCCCGGCGACCGCGGCCTGTCACCGCGCAGCGCGGGTCAGGGCATCACGTCGCCGCTGTTGGGCCCGAGCGTCTGGCCGACGAACAGGTTCCCGTCGGGATCCGCCGCCAGCAGCACCGCGGTCGGGGCGACCTCGTCGACCGTGCCGAAGCGGCCGAGCGGCAGCTCCCGGCGCTTCGCGTCCTTCCAGTCCTCCGAGATGGCGTCCACCAGCGGTGTCGCGATGGGGCCCGGCGCGATGACGTTCGCGAGCACGTTCGAGCCCGAGACCTCGAGCGCGAGCGACTTGGTGAACGCGATGACGCCGGCCTTCGCGGCCGCGTAGTGCGCGAGCCCGACGCCGCCCTTCTGGCCGAGCTGCGAGGCGACCGTGATGATCCGGCCGTCGCGCCGCTCGAGCATCCCCGGCAGCACGGCGCGGGTCAGCAGGAAGACGCTCGTGAGGTCGACGTCGATCGTGCGCTGCCAGGTCGCCAGCGCCATCTCCGCCACGGGCGTCTCGGTGAGGATGCCGTGGGAGTTGACGAGCACGTCGATGCGGCCGAGCATCCGCCCGGCCTCCGCGACGGCGTCCGCGACGCGCGCCTCGTCGGACACGTCGGCGACGACCGCGCCCACGGCGCCGATCCGGCGCGCCTCCTCGTGCACGGCGGGTGCCATGTCGACCAGCACGACCTCGGCGCCCGCGAGCACGAAGTGCCGGGCGATGGCCGCGCCGATCCCGCTCGCCGCGCCCGTCACGAGGGCGGTGCGCCCGCGCAGCCGGTCGCTGCGGGGGACGGCGGCGCTCACTCCTGCATCCGGATCGTCAGGCCGCCGTCGACGGTGAGGGTCTGCCCCGTCACGTAGGCGGCGTCGTCGGAGGCGAGGAACGCGATCACGGAGGCCACCTCCTCGGGTCGGCCCACGCGTCCGGCGGGGATCCTGTCGCCCGCGCGCCTGAGGCCGTCGGCGCCGAGCGAGTTCACCGCGTCGAGCGACTGCGGCGTCTCGATGAGGCCCGGGATCACGGTGTTGGCGCGGATCCCGCGCGGCGCGAGCTCCACGGCGGCGCTCCGCACGAGGCCGACGACCCCGGCCTTCGCCGTCGCGTAGTGCGCGTGGTCGCCCCAGCCGTAGACGCCGCCCGCCATGGAGGACACGGCGACGATCGAGGAGCCCCGTCCGAGGAGCGGCTCGGCCGCGCGGATCACGCGCATCACGCCGCCGAGGTCGACGCCCAGCACCTCGTCCCACCGCTCGTCCGTCATCGCGCCGAGCGGCGCCCGGCGGAGGATCCCGGCGGCCGCGACCACGTGGTCGACCTGGCCGAACTCCTCGAGCGCGGCCCGCACGAACGCGTCGACGGACCGGGTGGACGCCACGTCGAGGTCCACCGCGATGCCCGTGCCGCCGACCGTGCGCACGGCCTCGAGGGTCGCGCCCGCGTCGTGCGGGTCGCCGGGGTAGCGGCCGACGACCACGCGGTCGCCCCGGGCGGCGAGGCGCACCGCGGTCGCGCGGCCGATGCCGGATGCCCCGCCCGTGACGAGCGCGACGGGTGCCGTTCCCGTCACGCGGTCGCCTCGCGCGTCTCGCCCGTGGGCTTCGCGAGCAGCATCACGAGGGCCGAGGCGAGGATGCCGCCCGCGCCCACCCACAGCGCCGCCTGGCCGAACGACATGGCGCTCGCCGTGAGGCCCGTGAGCAGGAAGCCGCCGATGATCGCGCCCGGCTGGCTCATCGCGCCGATGAAGCTGGAGCCGGTCGCCCGGCAGTCGCTGTCGAAGCAGCCGGCCTGGAAGAACAGGATCGCCGCGTACGGCCCGAGCAGGAAGAACAGCCCGACCATGTAGGCGCCCATCACGAACGTCGGGTCGTCCGGCCCGAGGAGCATCACCGCGAACGCGAGCCCCGCGACGAGCCAGCCGCCGACGATCACGTTGCGACGGCCGAGCCGGTCGCCCAGCCAGCCGTGCGCGAGGTAGCCGAGGACGCCCACGCAGTTGGACGCGATGATCAGCAGCAGCGCGTTGGAGGCGTCGATGTGCTTGCCCGACTCGAGCACGGTGGTGCCGAGCACGGAGAAGGTCTGGATCCCGAACCAGTTGAGCAGCCACGCCACGCTCAGGACGATCGTGCTCCGCAGGTGCTTGCCCTGGAAGATGCGCGCGATGGGGGCGGACCGCTGCACGTCGAGCCCGGTGGCGCGGGCGAACGCGGCCGCCTCGTCGTGGTGCCCGGCGGCGCGCAGCCGGCGGATCCGCTGCTGCGCGACGAACTGCGGACTCTCGCGGAGCGTGAGGCAGATCGCCGCGACCACGAGCGCGGGGACGGTCGCGAGGCCGAACGCGATGCGCCAGCTCCCCGGTCCGAACGCCGTGGTGATGAGGCCGACGAACGCGGCGGCGAGCAGGGCGCCGAGCGGCCAGCCCGTCTGCACCATCGCGTAGACGAATCCCTTGTTGCGGCGGATCCGCTCGTCCTCGGTCTGCTCGTAGATCTCGTTGAGGTAGGTGGCGTTGATGGACTGCTCGGCGAGGCCCAGGCCGCTGATGCTGCGGATCCCGACGAGCGAGACCGCCCCGGCGCTCAGCGCGGTCGCGCCCGAGGACAGCGCCGTGCCGGTGACGGACACGACCATGCCGACGCGGCGGCCGAGCCGGTCGACCATGGGGCCGACGAGGAGCACGACGACCGCCGTGCCCACGCTGACCAGCGTCGAGACGAGCAGCGACTCGCTCGTGTCCCAGCCGAAGTCGCGCGAGATGTCGGGCAGCAGCGTGCCGAAGAGGATGAAGTCGTAGACGGCGATGGTCCACGCGAGGAAGGCGATGCCCGTGACCCGGCGGGTCTGGCGGACGCTGACCTTCTCGAGGCCCGCCGGCAGCGCGTCGGCGGGCGAGGCGGCGGATGCCGCGGATCCGGCGGCCGCGGGGGCGGCGCCGGGACGGGAGGTGTCGGTGCTCATGGGGGTGGTCTCCTGCGGTCGGACGGGTCGCGGATCAGGGGACGCGCGGGGTGCGCGGGGAGCGTCGCTGGAAGTCCTGGGCGATCTCGTCGAAGGTCGCCCAGCGGACGCCCTCGTGGGAGTTGATGTGGGCGATGAGCCGCTCGAGCATGAGGAGCACCTGCGGGCGGCCCGAGACGTCGGGGTGGATGGTGAACGTGAAGACGCCGTAGTCCTGCTCGCGGTAGACCCAGTCGAACTGGTCGCGCCACATCTCCTCGAGGTGGCGGGGGTTCACGAAGCCGTGGCTGTTCGGGCTGCCCTTGACGAACATCATGGGAGGCAGGTCGTCGAGGTACCACGACGCGGGGATCTCCACGAGGTCGGTCTCCTCGCCGCGCACGAGCGGGTGCATCCAGCTGGCGGCGTCCTTCGTGTAGTCGACGCCCTGCCACGTGTCGCCGACGCGCACGTAGTACGGCTCGAAGTCGCGGTGCATGAGCGAGTGGTCGTAGCGGATCCCGCGCTCGATGAGGAGCTCGTTCGTCACTCGGGAGAACTCCCACCACGGGGCGACGTAGCCGGTGGGGCGGCGGCCGGCGCGCGACTCGATGAGCTCGATCGAGCGGTCGAGCACGTCGGCCTCCTGCTGGCGGGACATCTCGATGGGGTTCTCGTGGCTGTAGCCGTGCGCGCCGATCTCGTGCCCGGCGGCGACGACCTGGTCGAACTCCCGCGGGAACGTCTCGATGGAGTGGCCCGGCCAGAACCAGGTGGAGGGGAGGTCGTGCTTGGCGAGCAGCGCGTTGAGGCGGGGCACGCCGACCTCGCCCGCGAACAGGCCGCGGGAGATGTCGCCGGGCGAGTCCTGCCCGCCGTACGAGCCGAGCCAGCCGCTCACGGCGTCGACGTCGATGCCGAACGCGATGATGATGTCCTTGGCCATGGGGGTCCTTCCGTCGGGTGATGGGTCAGGCAGGCAGGGCGCCGGCCGGGGTGGTGGTGCGGGTCTCGGGGTCGGCGGCGGCGGCCAGCAGGCGGCGCGCCTCGTCAGCGGGGTGGTGGTCGAGGAGGAGCGCCACGAGGATCCGGGCCTGCGCCACGGAGAGGCGGCCGATCGGCACGGCGCCGGCGCGGACGGCGTCGGCCCCGCCGCCCTCGCCGTAGATCGCGGCCACCGGCCCCTCGGCCACGCGCGTGCCGAGCGCGACGAGGACGCCGGCGTCGACGGCCGCCTCGATCGCCGGCACGAGCGAGCGGTTCGCGTTGCCGGCGCCCGTCCCGATGACGACGACGCCGGCGGCGCCTGCGGCGATCGCGGCCCGGAAGAGCACGGCGTCGGCGCCGGGGTGGACGCTGACGCAGTCCACGCGGATCCGGTCGAAGCGGGGAGTGGGCGCGTGCAGGACGGGGAGCGCACGCGGCCGGGCGGTCATGCGGACGTCGTCGCCGACCACGCGGCCGAGCGGCACGCCGTCGCGGGCGGCAAAGGCGTCGGGATCCAGCGTGCGGGCCTTCACGAGGCCGTCGGCCGCGAGGATGCGCGAGGCGAACACGGCGAGCACGCCGGCCCCGCGCGCCTCCGACGATGCGGCGACGACGATGGCGTCGCGCAGGTTCCCCGGTCCGTCGCCCGCCGGGTCGTCGGCCGAGCGCTGGGCGCCCGTGAGCACCACCGGCCGCGGGTCGCGGGTCACGAGGTCGAGGAGGAACGCCGTCTCCTCGAGCGTGTCCGTGCCGTGCGTGATGACCACGCCGTCCACGTCGTCGCGCGCGAGCGCCTCGGTGACCGCGTCCGCGATGGTGCGGAGGTCGCCGTGCGTCAGCGCGAACGAGTTGACCCGGAGGACGTCGCGCGTGGCGACGGTGACGCCGGGCGGGAGGGCGGGCACGGATCCGAGCAGGCGCTCGGCCGGATCGGCGGCGACCGCGGATCCGTCGGCGCGCGTGCGCGAGGAGATGGTCCCGCCGGTGGCGAGCACGAGGACGTGGGGCATGCGGACGATCCTGCGATGCACAAACGATTGCGTCAATGGTTTGCGTCGAACGATCACGTTGCCGTCCTGTTGCGGGGATGTTTCCCCGCGGACGGCTCGGCGGCGTGCAACGGGTCGCCAGCGTGGCGGTGCGCGACGCTGTGCCATGCTGATCCGGGTGAGGAGCCACGAGTGACCCAGAAGCGCCGGCCGCCCACCACGCAGCGCATGATCGCGGAGCTCGCCGGGGTCAGCATCACCACTGTCTCCCGCGTGCTCAACTCCCGCGAGGAGCACCCCGGTCGCTGGGCCGGCCCCGAGACCGTCGCCGCCATCCGCGACATCGCCGAGCGCAGCGGCTATCGGCGGAACCCGCATGCCGCGAGCCTGCGCACCTCCCGCTCCGACCTCGTCGGCGTCCTCGTCCCGCGCCTCCAGGACTACGTGCTCGCCACCGTGTACGAGGGCATCGACGAGGCGGCGACCGAGCGCGCCATCTCCACGTTCGTGACGAACAGCCTCGACCGGCCGGACCTCCAGCGCAGCCGCACCCGCAGCATGCTCGACCGCCGGGTCGACGGCATGATCTTCGGCGACGCCCACCTCGACGACCCGCTGCTCGACGAGCTCGCGGAAGAGGGCGTGCCGTTCGTGCTCGTCTCGCGCCGCCGCGGCGACCACGTGGCCGTCACGTGCGACGACGTCGCGGGCGGGCGCCTGGCCGCCGAGCACCTCATCGCCCGGGGACGCACCCGGCCGGCCGTCCTCGCGGGGATGTCGTTCGCCTCCACAGCGGTCGACCGCACGCGCGGCTTCCTCGACGCGTACGCCGAGGCCGGGATGCCCGTGCCGGCCGAGCGCGTGATCCAGCGGGGCTTCGACGCCGCGGCCGGCCGGGAGGCGACCGAGGAGGTGCTGCGCGCCGGGCACGCGCCCGACGCGCTCTTCGCGACCAACGACTTCGCGGCGATCGGCGCCATGGGGGCGCTCCGCGACGCGGGCCTGTCCGTGCCCGACGACGTCGCGCTGGTCGGCTACAACGACACCCCGCTCGCGGCGTCCGGATCCATCGGGCTGACGAGCGTGCGCTCGCCCGTGCACGAGATGGGGCGGCTCGCGCTGGAGACCCTGCTCGCGCTCGTCGACGGCCGGGACGCCGCCTCCCGGCTGCTCGAGCCGACCCTCGTGGCGCGCGCCTCGACGGGGCCGCACCCGGGCTGAGCGCCGGCGCGTGCCGGGGGGGGGCGGACCGGGCGGGGCGGATCCGATGCCACGATGGACGCATGCGCCGCGACGTCTCCTCCATGCTCGAGCTGCAGGTATCCGGCGAGAGCGAGATGGCCTTCGCGGTCGCCGTGGCCCGGGGCGCGGAGATCGCGTCCGAGCACCTCTCCTTCGCCCTCGGCGGCCGGCCGATCGAGGCGACCGAGGTGGTCGACCGGCACGACACCCGGCTGCACGTCCTGACGACCGGCGCGGGCGTCCTGACGATGGAGTACCGCGCCACGGTCACGGGCCGCCGCGACCCCGCGCCCGTCGACGACGTCGACCTCTGGATCTACCGCCGCCCGAGCCGCTACTGCGAGTCGGACACGCTCTTCCCCACGGCACGCGGCGAGTTCCGCGGCCTCGACGGCCTCCCGCTCCTCGCCGCCGTGCGCGAGTTCGTCGCGGAGTCCCTGCGGTACGCGCCGGGCTCCAGCCTCCCCACCGACGGCGCCGTCCGCACCCTGCTCGCCCGCCGCGGGGTCTGCCGCGACTACGCCCACCTCGTGATCGCCATGCTCCGGGCGCTCGACGTGCCCGCGCGGCTGGCTGCGGTCTACGCGCCGGGCCTCAGCCCCATGGACTTCCACGCGGTCGCCGAGGCGTGGGTCGACGGCGCGTGGCATGTGGTGGACGCCACCGGGCTCGCACCCCGGCAGAGCCTGCTGCGGATCTCCACGGGTCGTCACGCCTCCGACACCGCGTTCCTCACCAACACGCGGAGCCTCGTGACCATCTCGCGCATAGAGGTGATGGCCACGGTCGACGAGCTGCCGGTCGACGACGTGGCCGCGCCCGTGCGCCTCGGCTGACGGGTCGGATCAGCCGCCGACGGTCTTCAAGACCGCGTTGCCGAGGTCGGCGTGGTCGCCCGGCTCGTAGAACGACGCCGAGCGCATGACGACCATGTGCTTCGACGAGTAGATGGTGGCGACGCCGATGGCGTCCTGCAGCTCGAAGTACGCCTCGACGCCCGACGGGTAGCCGGCGATCGGGTCGGCCAGGAGGATGGCCGCGTCGCGCCGCGACTGCAGCTCCGCCGCCACGGGCTGCGCCACGTCGATCTCGACCGCGGTGCCGTCGGACGACCGGAAGGCGCAGGCGATGCCCTGCATCGTGAGGACGTCGGCGCGCAGGCCGTCCGTCGAGGTGTCGGCCGGGAGCGCCTCGCTCGCGAAGCCGGGGCCGAACTTTGCGAGGTCCGGCAGCAGCTGGTCGCACGTGGTCGTCACCGGGGTGCCCTTGGGCGGCGCGGGCGTGGGGGAGGCGCTCGGCCCGGTGCCGGATCCGCCGCCCTGCGCCTGCCCGCCGCCGGCGCTCGCGGACGGGGCGGGCGTCGCGGGCTGGAGGGGTGCGGGGTTCGAGCAGCCGGCGAGGAGCATGGCCACCGCGATGCCGGCGGCCGCCGTGGCGGGGAGGGAGCGGGCGATGCGGGGCCGGGTGGGCGCGGGGAGGCGGGCGGGCATGGTGGTGCTCCTTCGGATCCGGGCGCGCCGCGGGTGCGACGCTCGGCGCGCGGCGTCGTGCCACGTGCGGGAGGCGGGATCGACACCCTACCGAGACCGGTAGGTGCCCCGCTGGGACGGTCCCGGTGCGTGGGACGTCGCGCGGACGCGCGGGTCGGGTGGGGCCGGTCGCGCCCGCCGGTAGGATCGATCCCCATGACGACCCCTGACCTGACCGGCGCCCTGTTCGAGATCGTGGCCCGGACGGCAGGACGACGACCGGGTGGCGACGCCATCGCGCTCAGCCCCGACATGGTCGTGCTCGAGCGCCCGCGCAACCGGGATCACGGCGACTGGGCCACCAACATCGCCATGCGCATCGCCAAGCCGCTGGGCGAGAGCCCGCGCACCATCGCCGCCGACATCGCCAAGGCGCTCGGCGAGCTGCCGCAGGTCGCGAAGGTCGACGTCGCGGGTCCCGGCTTCATCAACATCACGCTCGAGGCGGCGGCGGCGGGTGCCCTCGCGCACACCATCGTCGAGTCCGGCCCCGCCTACGGCCGAGGGCACTCGCTCGAGGGGATCCGCATCAACCTGGAGTTCGTCTCCGCGAACCCGACCGGCCCCATCCACCTCGGCGGCGTGCGCTGGGCCGCGGTCGGCGACAGCCTCGCGCGCATCTTGCAGGCCGAGGGCGCGGACGTCACGCGCGAGTACTACTTCAACGACCACGGATCCCAGATCGACCGCTTCGCACGCAGCCTCCTCGCGAGCCACCTCGGCGAGGAGACCCCCGAGGACGGCTACGGCGGCGCCTACATCGGCGAGATCGCCGAGCGCGTGGTGGAGGGGTACGAGGGCGACATCGACGCCCTCACCCGCGAAGCGCAGCAGGAGGTGTTCCGCAAGAGCGGCACCGAGCTGATGTTCGGCGAGATCAAGCAGAAGCTGCACGACTTCGGCGTGGACTTCGACGTGTTCTTCCACGAGGACTCCCTGCACGAGTCCGGCGCCGTCGACCGCGCGATCGCGCGCCTCACGGAGCTCGGGCACGTCTTCGAGGAGGACGGCGCGATCTGGCTGCGCACCACCACGTTCGGCGACGACCGCGACCGCGTCGTCATCCGCTCCACGGGCGAGCCCGCCTACATCTCCGGCGACCTCGGCTACTACCTCGACAAGCGCGAGCGCGGCTTCGAGCAGAACATCATCATGCTGGGGGCCGACCACCACGGCTACGTCGGCCGCATGATGGCCATGGTCGAGGCGTTCGGCGACACCCCGGGCGTCAACCTGCAGATCCTTATCGGCCAGATGGTCAACCTCCTGCGCGACGGCGAGCCCGTGAGGATGAGCAAGCGCGCCGGCACCATCGTCACGCTCGACGACCTGGTGGACGCGGTGGGGGTCGACGCCGGCCGCTACGCGCTCGTGCGCTCCTCCGCCGACCAGAACCTCGACATCGACCTCGCGGTCCTCGGCAAGCGCACCAACGACAACCCCGTCTTCTACGTGCAGTACGCCCATGCGCGCACGTGCGCCGTCGACCGCAACGCGGCCGCGTCGGGCGTCGACCGCTCGGCCTTCGCGCCCGAGCTGCTCACGCACCCCACCGAGTCGGCGCTGCTCGGCCTCCTCCAGGAGTTCCCGCGCATCGTCGCCCAGGCGGCCGAGCTGCGCGAGCCGCACCGGGTCGCGCGCTACGTGGAGGAGCTCGCGGGCTCCTACCATCGCTGGTACGACAGCTGCCGGGTCGTCCCGCGCGGCGACGAGGAGGTCACCGACCTGCACCGCACGCGCCTGTGGCTGAACGACGCGGTCCGGCAGGTCGTCGCCAACGGACTAAACCTCGTGGGCGTCTCGGCCCCCGAGCGCATGTAGGGGAGCGGATCATGTCGGGGCGCTTCCAGGGCACCGAGGTCTTCGAGGCGCCCGAGCGGCGGGATCCGCGGGAGGCCCGAAGGCGCCGTCGCGGCCCGCGCGGCGGCACCGTGTTCATCTGGCTGCTCGTGCTCGCCGTCATCGGCGTCGGGCTCGCGTTCGGGCTGCGGATCATCGACCAGACCGTCCGCGGCGTCGCCCAGGACCAGGCCGAGAAGCAGATCGCGGACCAGCTGCCCGGGCAGATCACCGGGCGCGTCGACGTCTCGATCGAGGGCGACTGGGTCATCCCGCAGCTCATCCGCGGCACGCTCGACCGCGTGGTGCTCGACGGGCCGAACCTCCAGGCCGACGGGACGCCCTTCCAGGCGCACATCGTCGCGACCGACGTGCCCACCGACCAGGAGCGCACCGTGGGCGACGTGGTCGCGACCGTGTCGATGGACCAGGCCCCCGCGAGCGCCCTGCTCGCCAAGACAGCCGGCACGCCGCTCGACCTGCGCTTCGGCGACGGGACGCTCGGCTACTCCGGGTCCACGCGGGTCCTCGGCCTCACACTCGGCTACACCGTCGAGGCGACGCCCGAGCTGCGCGACGGCTCCACCATCGTCATCACGCCCGCCCAGGTCGAGCTCCAGGCGGGATCGCTGAAGGTCGACCTCGCGCAGACCATCCAGGGGATCCGCGACATCACGTACCCCGTGTGCGTCGCGCAGTACCTGCCCGCGGGCGTCCAGGTGCAGGACGTCACCGTCGCCGACGGGCGCACGTCGATGACCGTGCAGTCCTCCTCGGTGAAGCTGACGCGCGACTCGCTGGGCGTCACCGGCAGCTGCGGCTAGCGGGTGGGCCCGCTCCGCGGCGGCCGCCGTCACATGGGCGGGGGCCCGGTCCGGCCTCGGTAGGATCGGACGCACCGCCCCCCCTCACGGCTCCAGGGACCACACCGGGTCCGCTCGCCATCCCGCACGTCCGCCCCCGCGCCCGAAGAGGTGACCGAGTGACCGCGAACCCGCTGGCCCCGTCCTGGCTGCGGCCGCCCGACGACGCGAACGCGCTGGATCCCGCGGTCTGGTCCCGCGGCACCGCCCGCGGCGACGACGGCGCCATCCGCATCGCGGGCGTCCCCGCCACCGAGCTCGCCGCGCGCTTCGGCACGCCGCTCTACGTGATGGACGAGGACGACGTCCGCTCCCGCGCCGCCGAGACCCTCGCGGCGTTCGCGCGCGAGGCCGCCGCCGTCGGGACGAGCGCCCGCGTCTACTACGCGGGCAAGGCGTTCCTCAGCATCGAGGTCGCGCGCTGGATGGTGGAGGAGGGCCTCCACATCGACGTCTGCTCCGGCGGCGAGCTGGCGGTCGCGCTCGCGGCCGGCGCGGATCCCGCCCGCCTCGGCTTCCACGGCAACAACAAGTCGGTCGCCGAGATCGACCGGGCGGTGGGCGCCGGGATCGGGCAGATCGTCGTCGACAGCCGGGTCGAGGTCGAGCGCATCGCCGCCGCGGCCGCCGCGCACGGACGCGTCCAGCCCGTGCGGCTCCGCGTGAACAGCGGCGTGCACGCCCACACGCACGAGTACCTCGCCACGGCGCGCGAGGACCAGAAGTTCGGGATCACGCTCCAGGACGCGCCGGGCGTCGTCGCGCGGATCCGCTCCCACGCGTCCCTCTCCTTCACGGGCCTGCACGCGCACATCGGCAGCCAGATCTTCGAGACCGACGCCTTCGTCGAGTCCGCCCGCCGCCTGCTCGACCTGCACGAGCGCCTGCTCGCCGACGGCCCCGTCCCCGAGCTCAACCTCGGCGGCGGCTTCGGCATCGCGTACACGTCGGTCGACCGGCCCGTACCCGTGCCCGAGATCGCCCGGCGGCTCGCGCGCATCGTCGGCGACGAGTGCGGCAGGCGGGGGATCCCGGCGCCCGTCATCGCGGTCGAGCCCGGCCGCAGCATCGTCGGCCCCTCCACCGCCACGCTCTACGCGGTCGGCACGGTCAAGGACGTGCTCGTGACCGTCGGAGGCGTCGACGGCGAGGTCGCCGAGGCCTCCTCCGCGACGGGCGACGTCGAGGACGCGCGCGTCGCAGAGGAGGCCGAGACCGCCGTCCGCCGCTACGTGAGCGTCGACGGCGGCATGAGCGACAACGCGCGCCCCGCCCTCTACGGCGCCGACTACTCGGTGCGCATCGCGGGCCGGGCGTCCGATGCGGATCCCGCGCTCGTGCGCATCGCCGGGAAGCACTGCGAGAGCGGCGACCTCGTCGTCCTCGCCGACTACCTGCCGGGCGACGTCCGCCCCCACGACCTCCTCGCCGTCCCCGCGACGGGCGCCTACTGCTGGGCGCTCGCGAGCAACTACAACTGGATCGGCCGTCCACCCGTCGTCGCCGTGCGCGACGGCGAGGCGCGCGTCATCGTGCGCGGCGAGACCGAGGCCGACCTGCTGGCGCGCGACCTCGGCACGCCAGCGGCCGCATCCCCCGACGTGAACGGAGCACGATGATCGAGTACCGGAACCTGCGCGTCGCCCTGCTGGGCTGCGGCTCGGTCGGCACCCAGGTGGCGCGCCTCATGCGGGAGCACGGCGACGAGCTGGCGCAGCGCGTGGGCGCCCGGCTCGAGCTCGTGGGCATCGCGGTGCGCGACGCGGATGCGCCGCGCGACCCGTCGGTGCCGCGCGAGCTGCTCACGACGGACGCGGAGTCGCTCATCCTCGGGGCCGACATCGTCATCGAGCTGATGGGCGGAATCGAGCCGGCGCGCGCCCACATCCTCGCGGCCATCTCCTCCGGCGCCGACGTCGTCACGGCCAACAAGGCGCTGCTGGCGACCCACGGACCCGAGCTCTTCGAGGCAGCCGAGCAGGTCGGCGCGCAGCTCTACTACGAGGCCGCGGTGGCGGGCGCGATCCCCATCATCCGGCCGCTGCGGGACAGCCTCGCGGGCGACCGGGTCGAGCGGATCCTCGGCATCGTCAACGGCACGACCAACTACATCCTCGACGAGATGGACACCCACGGGCTCGGCTTCGACGAGGCCCTCGCGACGGCCACCGAGCTCGGGTACGCGGAGGCGGATCCGACGGCCGACATCGAGGGCTACGACGCCGCGCAGAAGGCCGCCATCCTCGCGAGCCTCGCCTTCCACACGCGCGTGCCGGTCGAGGCCGTGCACCGCGAGGGCATCACGGGCCTCTCGTCCGCGCAGTTCGACTCGGCGCGCAAGGCCGGCTACGTGATCAAGCTGCTCGCCATCTGCGAGCGCCTCACGGATCCCGCCACCGGCCGCGACGGCGTCTCGGCCCGCGTCTACCCGGCGCTCGTGCCGCGCGACCACCCGCTCGCCGCGGTGCACGGCGCGAACAACGCCGTCTTCGTCGAGGCCGAGGCCGCCGGCGACCTCATGTTCTACGGCGCGGGCGCCGGGGGAGTGCAGACCGCGTCCGCCGTCCTCGGCGACGTCGTCTCGACCGCGCGCCGCCACGTCGTCGGCGGCCCGGGCGTCGCAGAGTCGACGCACGCCGACCTCGAGACGCTGCCCGTGGGCGCGATCACGACCCAGTACCAGATCACGCTGCAGGTGGCGGACGAGCCGGGCGTGCTCGCCCGCATCGCGCAGCTGTTCAGCGAGCACGGCGTCTCCGTGGAGACGCTCGAGCAGACGACGCATCAGGCCCCCGTGGCGGGAGGGGCGGGCGCCCGGCCCACCGCTAGCCTGGTGATCGGCACGCACCGCGCCACCGACGCGGCCCTCCGGGCCACCGTCGACGCGGTCTCGAACCTCGACGCGGTGACGGCAGTCGCGAGCGTCCTCCGAGTAGAAGGAGCCTGATGGCCCACCAATGGCGCGGACTGCTCCGCGAATACGCCGACCGCCTCGACGTCACGGACGCCACCCCGATCATCACCCTCGGTGAGGGCGGCACGCCGCTCATCCCCGCGCCGGCGCTCTCCGCCCGCACGGGCGCGAAGGTGTGGGTCAAGTACGAGGGCATGAACCCGACCGGGTCCTTCAAGGACCGCGGCATGACGATGGCCATCTCGAAGGCCGTCGAGCACGGCGCGAAGGCGGTGATCTGCGCGTCGACCGGCAACACGTCGGCCTCGGCCGCGGCGTACGCGACGCACGCGGGCATCACGGCCGCCGTGCTCGTGCCCGAGGGCAAGATCGCGATGGGCAAGCTCAGCCAGGCCGTCGCCCACGACGCCCAGCTGCTCCAGGTGCGCGGCAACTTCGACGACTGCCTTGACATCGCGCGCGAGCTCAGCGCCAACTACCCGGTGCACCTCGTCAACAGCGTCAACAACGACCGCATCGAGGGCCAGAAGACGGGCGCCTTCGAGGTCGTCGAGGTGCTGGGCGACGCGCCGGACTTCCACCTCATCCCCGTCGGCAACGCGGGCAACTACACCGCGTACACGCGCGGCTACCGCGAGGACCTCGAGGCGGGCAACGCCACGAAGCTGCCGCGCATGTTCGGCTTCCAGGCCGCCGGCAGCGCGCCCATCGTCGACGGGGCCATCGTGAAGGACCCCGACACGATCGCCAGCGCGATCCGCATCGGCAACCCCGCCTCGTGGAAGCTCGCCCTCGAGGCGCAGCTGCTCACCGACGGCTACTTCGGCGCGGTCTCGGACGCCAAGATCCTCGAGGCGCATCGCATCCTGTCGGCCGAGGTCGGCATCTTCGTCGAGCCCGCGTCGGCCATCAGCGTCGCCGGGCTCCTCGAGCGCGCCGAGGCCGGGCAGATCCCGAAGGGCGCGACGGTCGTCCTCACGGTCACGGGCCACGGCCTCAAGGACCCGCAGTGGGCGCTCCGCACCGCGGACGGATCCGACGTCGCCCCCACGAGCGTGGGCACCGACGTGGCGGAGATCGCAGGCGTGCTCGACCTGGTCGCGTCGTGACCGACGGTCCGATGCCCTCGGCGCTCGCGACCGGACGGCGCGTGCACGTGCGCGTGCCCGCGACGAGCGCCAACCTCGGCCCCGGCTTCGACACCCTCGGCCTCGCGCTCGCGCTGTACGACGACCTCACCGTGACGGTGCGCGACGCGCCCGGCGCCACGGTTGACGTCCGCGGCGTGGGCGCGGGCGAGGTGCCGACCGACGAGACGAACCTCGTCGTGACGGCCATCGCGCACACGTTCGCCGCGTTCGACCAGCCGATGCCGGGCCTCGACCTCGTCGCGGAGAACCGGATCCCGCACGGCCGCGGCCTCGGCTCCTCGGGCGCGGCCATCGTGTCCGGGATCATGGCGGCCCAGGGCCTGCTCGCCGGCACGGTCGAGATCGACGCCGACGTGCTCCTCCGCCTCGCCACCGAGATGGAGGGCCACCCCGACAACGTCGCGCCTGCGCTCTTCGGCGGCCTCACCATCGCGTGGGTCGACGGCAAGGGCCCGCAGCACAAGAAGCTCGCCGTGCACCGCGGCGTCTCGCCGCTCGTGCTCGTGCCGGTCGCGACCATGTCCACGGCGCTCGCCCGCAGCCTGCAGCCGGAGTCGGTGCCGCACGAGGACGCGATCTTCAACGTCTCGCGCTCGGCGCTGCTCATCGCGGCCCTCATCCAGAGCCCCGAGCTGCTGCTCGCGGCCACCGAGGACCGGCTGCACCAGGACTACCGCGCCGCCGCGATGCCCGAGACCAACGAGCTCGTCCACCTGCTCCGCGAGCGCGGCTACGCGGCCGTCGTCTCGGGGGCGGGGCCGTCGCTCCTCGTGCTCGGCAGCGACCCGGGCCAGCGCCTCACGGCCGCCGAGCTCGTCGCCGGGAACAGCGCCACGCCGTGGACGGCCCTCATGCTCGCCGTCGACGTCAAGGGCGCGACCGTCCAGGTCGTCGACGGGGGATCCGCGCCCGCCGCCTAGGTGTACTGGGTCATGACGTTGGTGACACTCGGGCCGCGGGCGTGAGCCCGTGGCTTGAGTGGATTCGTTCAGTGTTGTAGTGCTCGATGAAGGGGTCAAGCGCGTCGGCGCGGTGTTGGTTGCTGGTGAAGGGTTGCCGGTAGGCCCACTCGGTCGCGAGGGTCCGGTTGAAGCGCTCGACCTTGCCGTTCTGCCAGGGGCAGTGCGGGCGGATGAACTTCTGCCGCGCGCCCAGGTCCTGGACGGCGTTCTTGAACGCGGTCGAGTGCCGGTAGGCGAACGCGTTGTCCGTGATGACCCGCTCGATCCGGGTGATCCCGCGCCCGGCGAAGTACGCCGCTGCGCGGGTCAGGAACCCGGCCGCGGTCGCGCCTTTCTCATCGGGATGGATCTCCGCGTAGGCGAGACGGGTGTGGTCATCGACCGCGGCATGGACGTAATCGAACCCGATCCCGCGGCCGCGGACCTGCTCGCTGCGCCCGTGGACCCGCCAGCCGCCTCCGTCCGGGATCCTCCCGAGCTTCTTCACGTCCACGTGGATCAGATCACCCGGATGCTCGTGCTCATACCGGTGCGCCGTTGACCGGGATGCCCGGATCACGGCCCCGGTGACGGGGTCCAACCATGCCAACGGCGGCGCCCCGTGCCGGCGCAGGATGCGGGAGATCGTACGGGATGGAACACCTGTCACCGGCGCCAGCCGCGCAGGACCCGCCCGCAACTGGGCCCGCGCTTCCAGCACGGCCCGTTCCCGCTCCGGGCTCGTTCGCCTCGGTACTGACCGGGGCCGCGATGACCGATCCGTCAGCCCTCGCAGCCCCTCGGCACGGAACCGGTTCACCCATCGATGCGCGCACTGCCGCGACACCCCCAGCTCCCGCGCGACGTGCGCGACCGGCCGACGATCCTCCACCACCCGCCGCACGAGGAGAACCCTCCCGTGAACCGTCAGACGAGCATTACCGTGGGACATCGAGGCCTCCTGGCGATGGTTGAACTGAACAGCTCCATCAAGCCAGGAGGCCTCTTCACACGCCCCGAAGTGTCACCAACGTCATGGCCGAGTACAGCTAGCCGGATCGCGCGGGTCACCGCACCCGGCGCGCCGTTCCCCTCGCGGGCGGGGCGCCGGGTGCTAGGCTCTGCTCGGCCCCGGAATCAACGGATCCACGCACGAGCGTCGGAGATCCGGTCCCGGTGGTCGTTCCTCACCACTCACCCGCTGTCGTCTCTGCACGATCCCGTGCCTCCGTGCCCGACAGCAGCTCCGGACGGAATCAGACCGTCCGCCGCTCTCGCAGAGACACACGCGATCGGCTCTCCTCCGCACGGGCTTCGTCCCGCCGGATCGGGGAAAGGACCCACGAACATGACCGATGTCGACACCCGCGCCACCACCGCGGACCTGAACGCGCTCCGCGCCACCACCGCGGACCTGAACGCGCTCCGCGTCTCCCAGCTCCAGGCCATCGCCTCCGAGCTCGGGATCCCGGGCGGCTCCAAGCTCCGGAAGGGCGAGCTCGTGACCGCGATCTCCGAGATCCAGGCAGCACGGGGCATCACCGCCCCGGCGGCCGAGACGGCCCCCGAGGCCACCGCGCCCGCCGAGGCCGGCGACGCGGCCCCCGCAGCCGTGGAGCCCTCCGAGCCCTCCGCGCCCGTCGAGGAGGCCCCCGCCTCGGAGCCCGTCGTCGCCGACGCCGACGCCGCCCCGGCCGCGGCCGCCGCGCCCGCCGCGGACACGACCCCCGCGGACACGACCCCCGCCGAGGCCCCCGCCGCCGACGCCCCGGCCGAGCAGCCCGCGCGCGCCGGCCGCGGCTCCCGCCGCGCCAGCACCGCCCGCATCGTGCCCGAGCGCATCGCCGAGACCATCGAGGCGCCCGCCGCGGAGCCCGCTGGCACCGGCCTGGAGGCCCGCATCGCCGAGGCGACGAGCGGCAGCGCGCCGGCCGCCACGCAGGCGCCCCGGACCGAGGCGCCCGCGCGCTCCGGCCGCGGATCCCGCCGTGCCACGAGCTCCGGCGTCGTGGACCCCGCGGCCGAGGCCCCGCGCCAGGCCGCGCAGCACGTGAACAGCGGCCAGACGGCCGACCAGCTCGTCCCCGCCGACGCGCAGGCCAACCCGCAGGCGCCCGCCGCCGACGCGTCCGCTGCCGCCGACGCGCCCGCCGAGGAGCAGGCCCCCGCGCAGCGCTCCGGCCGCGGCCGCCGCCGCGGCGGACGCGACGCCCAGGACGGCGCCGACCGCGGCGCCGCGCAGGACGCACCTGCCACCCCGGACGCCGACGAGACCCCCGCCGCGTCCGAGCCGGCCGACCGCCAGCGCGACGACCGCCAGCGCGACGACCGCGACGCCGACGACCAGGGCGGACGCCGCGACGACCAGGGCCGCGAGGGTCGCGAGGGCGGCCGCAACCGCAGCCGCAACCGCCGCAACCGCGACCGCGGACGCGACCAGGACGACCAGCAGCAGAACGGCCGCGACCAGGCCCCGCGCGAGCAGGCCCCCCGCGAGCCCGACGCCGACGACGAGGCGCAGGAGGAGGCCCGCACGGGTCGCCAGCGCCAGAACAGCCGCGGCCAGGGCGACCGCCAGCAGGACGTGCGCGCCGACCAGGCCCGCGCCGACCTCGGCCGCGACGACGACCGCGGCGGCCGCAGCCGGTACCGCGACCGCAAGCGCGGCCGCGGCCAGGGCGGCGACGACTTCGAGCCTGAGGTCACCGAGGACGACGTCCTCCTGCCCGTCGCGGGCATCCTCGACGTGCTCGACAATTACGCGTTCGTCCGCACGAGCGGCTACCTGCCCGGCACGAACGACGTCTACGTCTCCCTCGGCCAGGTCAAGAAGCACTCGCTGCGCAAGGGCGACGCCATCGTCGGCGCCATCCGCCAGCCGCGCGACAACGACAGCCAGAGCCGCCAGAAGTACAACGCGATCGTGAAGATCGACTCGGTCAACGGCCTGCCGCCCGAGGAGGCCGCGAACCGCGTCGAGTTCGGCAAGCTCACGCCGCTGTACCCGCAGGACCGCCTCAGCCTCGAGACCGAGCCCGCGAAGCTCACCACGCGGATCATCGACCTCGTGTCGCCGATCGGCAAGGGCCAGCGCGGCCTCATCGTCTCGCCGCCCAAGGCCGGCAAGACGCTCGTGCTCCAGGCCATCGCGAACGCCATCGCCACCAACAACCCCGAGGTCCACCTCATGGTCGTGCTGGTCGACGAGCGTCCCGAGGAGGTCACCGACATGCAGCGCACGGTGAAGGGCGAGGTCATCGCCTCCACCTTCGACCGTCCCGCCGAGGACCACACCACGGTCGCCGAGCTCGCCATCGAGCGCGCCAAGCGCCTCGTGGAGCTCGGCCACGACGTGGTCGTGCTGCTCGACTCCATCACCCGCCTCGGCCGCGCGTACAACCTCGCGGCACCCGCGTCGGGCCGGATCCTCTCGGGCGGCGTCGACTCGTCGGCGCTCTACCCGCCGAAGCGCTTCTTCGGCGCCGCGCGCAACATCGAGCACGGCGGATCGCTCACGATCCTCGCCACGGCGCTCGTGGAGACCGGATCCAAGATGGACGAGGTCATCTTCGAGGAGTTCAAGGGCACCGGCAACATGGAGCTCCGCCTCTCGCGCGCCCTCGCCGACAAGCGGATCTTCCCCGCCGTCGACGTCAACGCCTCCGGCACGCGCCGCGAGGAGATGCTCATGGGCGCCGACGAGGTCAAGGTCACCTGGAAGCTGCGCCGCGCCCTCGCCGGGCTCGAGCAGCAGCAGGCCCTCGAGATCGTCCTCAGCCGCCTGAAGGAGACGACGTCCAACGTCGAGTTCCTGATGAAGGTCCAGGCCTCCATGCCCAACACCGGCAACGGCGTGTCCCACCAGAGCCACGGGCACGGCGCGCACGAGAAGGGCTGACCGAGGTGTTCGAGTCCGTCGTCCAGCTCCTGGAGGAGCACGAGGAGCTCCAGCAGCAGCTCGGCGACCCCGAGCTGCACGCCGACGCGTCGCGCTCGCGCAAGGTCAACCGCCGCTACGCGGAGCTGAGCCGGATCGTCGCCGCGCACGCGGAGTGGACCCAGCTCGGCGACGACCTGGCCGCCGCGCGCGAGCTGGCCGAGGAGGACCCGGCGTTCGTCGACGAGATCCCCGGCCTCGAGGAGCAGCTGGACCAGGCGCAGGAGAAGCTCCGGCGGCTCCTGATCCCGCGCGACCCCGACGACGCGCGTGACGTCATCATGGAGATCAAGATGGGGGAGGGCGGCGCCGAGAGCGCGCTGTTCGCCGCCGACCTGCTCCGCATGTACCTGCACTACGCCGAGTCGCGACGCTGGAAGACCGAGGTGCTCAGCCAGACGCAGAGCGACCTCGGCGGGTACAAGGACGTCCAGGTCGCCATCAAGGGCACGTCCGACGACCCCGCGCTCGGTGTGTGGGCGCACCTCAAGTACGAGGGCGGCGTGCACCGCGTGCAGCGCGTGCCCGCCACCGAGTCGCAGGGGCGCATCCACACCTCGGCGGCCGGCGTGCTCGTGATCCCGGAGGTCGAGGAGGTCGAGGAGGTCCCCCTCGACCCCAACGACCTCAAGATCGACGTGTACCGCTCGTCCGGCCCCGGCGGCCAGTCGGTCAACACGACCGACTCCGCCGTCCGCATCACTCACCTGCCCACGGGCATCGTGGTCGCGATGCAGAACGAGAAGAGCCAGCTGCAGAACCGCGAGGCCGGCATGCGCGTGCTGCGCGCGCGCGTCCTCGCGAAGCAGCAGGAGGAGATCGACGCGGAGGCCTCGGCCGTGCGCCGCAGCCAGATCCGCACGATGGACCGGTCCGAGCGCATCCGCACGTACAACTTCCCGGAGAACCGCATCGCGGACCACCGCACGGGCTACAAGGCGTACAACCTCGACGCGGTGATGGACGGCGCCCTCGACCCGGTCGTCGAGTCCTGCATCCAGGCCGACGAGGAGGCGCGTCTCGACGCGCTCGGGACGGACGCGTGACGCCCTCGCGCGTCCCGCTCGCCCGTGGCTGACGAGGAGGGCGTCCCCGGTACCGTGGACGCCCTCCGCATGCGTGTCGGCCAGGTGCTCGCGGCCGCCGGCATCGGTGATCCCGCAGTCGACGCCGAGCTCCTCGTCGGGCACGTGCTCGGCCTCTCCCGGGGGCAGGTGCAGTCGCGCGCCATCACACGCGCGGCCGTCGACGCCCGGGACGCCGAGCGCGTCCTCGAGCTGACCGCGCGGCGCGCACGGCGCGAGCCGCTGCAGCACATCACGGGCGTCGCGCACTTCCGCTCGCTCGAGCTCCTCGTGGGCCCCGGCGTGTTCGTGCCGCGGCCCGAGACGGAGCACGTGGCGCAGCTCGCGATCGACGCGCTGTCGGCCGCGCCCGGGGACGCGCCCGTCGCGGTCGACCTCGGCACGGGATCCGGCGCGCTCGCCCTCGCGCTCGCGACCGAGGTGCCGCATGCGCGCGTGCACGCGATCGAAGTCTCGCCCGAGGCACACGCGTGGACGGCCCGCAACGTGGAGCGCCTGGCGCCCCGCGTCGACCTCAGGCTCGGTGACCTCGCCGACGCCTTCCCCGAGCTCGACGGCACCGTGTCCGTCGTCGTCTCGAACCCGCCCTACATCCCGGTCGACGCCGTCCCCCGCGATCCCGAGGTGCGGCTGCACGATCCCGCGCTCGCGCTCTACGGCGGAGCCGACGGCCTCGACGTCGTGCGCCTCGTCTCGACGACCGCGCGCCGGCTGCTCCACCCGGGTGGCGCGCTCGTCATCGAGCACGGCGAGCTGCAGGGCCAGGCGATCCGCGCCCTCCTCGACGCCGACGGCTGGCGCGCGACCGCGACGCACCAGGACCTCACCCGCCGCGACCGCGCGACCACCGCGCTGCGCTGACCGGGACACGCCCGGCGCGCCGTCGACGTGCGCCGCGGCTCAGCCCGCGTGCGCCTGCGCCCGGACGAACGCCTCGACCGCCGGCAGAAGGTCCCCCTCTCCGCGCACGTGGTGCCCGTGGATCCCGAGACCGCGCGCCGACTCCACGTTGTCGAGCCGGTCGTCCGCGAAGAACGTCCGCTCGGCCGGCTGCGCGTAGGCGGCGAGCACCCCGCGGAACACGGCGGGATCCGGCTTCCGGGCGCCGTACCCGCTCGACGTCCGCAGATGCTCGACGCCGAACAGCGGCACCAGCTCGGGCGCGAGCTCCGGGAGGTGCCGGGCGGCGAGCGCGTTGTTGTTCGTCAGCAGCGTGATCCGTCCGGCCTCCCGCGCCCGGGCCACGGCCTCCAGCGCCGACGGCCGCACGGTCATGGAGGCCCGGCGGCGGCGCACCCACTCCTCCTCGTCCATCTCGACGCCCACCGCGGCGCAGAACGCATCGAGGTAGGAGTCGGCGTCGATGCGGCCCGCCTCCGCCGCCCACTCGCCCTCGTCGTTGTACCAGCGGCGGCGCAGCTCGGGCAGGTCGTGCCCGGTCGCCGCGGTGATGCGGTCGGCGGGCCCCCGCCAGTCGTGGTCGTACAGCACGTCGTCCATGTCGAACACGAACAGGAGGCCGGCGGGGCCGGGGGAGCGGGGCGCGGATGTCACGAGGCCCAGTATGCGGGCGTCGGCGTGGCGTGGATCCTCCGCTCAGGGCCCGGGGCACGCGCTCGGCTACGATGAGCGACGACATGGCGCGCATCTACGACTGCTCAGTCGACACCGACCTCCTCCCCGGCATGAGACTCGCCCGACAGGCGGTGGGCCGCGGCGAGGTCGTCGTCATCCCCACGGACACCGTCTACGGCATCGCCGCCGACGCGTTCAACCCCGAGGCCGTCCAGCGGCTGCTCGACGCGAAGGGCCGCGGGCGCGACGCCCCGCCTCCCGTGCTCATCCCCGGCCAGTCGACCCTCGACGCCCTCGCCGACTTCGTCCCCGACGTCGTCCGCCGCATGGTGGACGAGTTCTGGCCGGGCGGCCTCACGGTGATCCTGGTGGCGCAGCCCTCCCTCGTCTGGGATCTCGGCGAGACCCGCGGCACCGTCGCCCTGCGCATGCCCGCGAACTCCTACGCGCTCGTGCTCCTGGCCGAGACCGGGCCGCTCGCCGTGTCGTCCGCCAACAAGACGGGGCAGCCCGCCGCGGCGACCGCCCAGGAGGCCGTGGACCAGCTCGGCGAGTCGGTGGACATCTTCCTCGACGGCGGAGCCGCCGGGGGAGCGGCGTCGACCATCGTCGACGCCTCGCGCGTCACGCAGGCCGGCGGCCGCGTGCGCATCGTCCGCGAGGGCGCGATCACGCGCGCGCAGATCCAGCAGCTCATCGGCGACGAGCTCGAGCCCGTCGTCACCGCGCCCGTGGAGCCGGAGCAGGCCCCCGTCCCCGACGAGCCCGAGGCCCCGCGCGGCACGGCGAGCGGCGCGGAGCCGGTCGACGGATCCGCGGATCCCGATGCGGTCACGCCCGCCGCCGAGGCCCCGGCCGCGCCCGCGGAGGCGACGCCCGCGGAGGCGACGCCCGAAGCCGGCCCGACGTACCCCGAGTTCGTCGAGCCCGCCGGCCCGGCGTCCGCCGACGCTGCGCCCGCCGACGAGTCCGCGACCGAGCCCCCCGCGGATCCGCCCGCGCACCCCCGGTGACCTACTACGCCGCCATGGCGGTCGTTTCGGCGGTCATCACGCTCGTCCTGTCGATGGTCGTCATGAAGCTCGGCTACCGATACCGGCTCTACCCGGCCATCCGCGCGCGCGACGTGCACACGCGCCCCACGCCCCGCCTCGGCGGCGTGGCCATGTTCGCCGGCATCCTGGTCGCGTTCGCGGTCGCGTCGCAGGTCTCCTGGTTCGGCCTCGTCTTCGACCGGCCCGGCCCGGTGTTCGCGATCCTCGGCGCCGCGCTCATGATCGTGGTCATCGGGGTCCTCGACGACATCTACGACCTCGACTGGATGATCAAGCTGGCCGGCCAGATCCTCGCCGCCGGCCTCCTCGCCTGGCAGGGCGTCGCCATCTCGTCGCTCCCCATCGGCGGTCTCACGGTCGGCTCGTCGCAGATGTCGATCATGCTGACGATCTTCGCCATCGTCCTCGTCATGAACGCCGTCAACTTCATTGACGGCCTCGACGGACTGGTCGCCGGCGTCGCGATCATCGCCAACGGCGCGTTCTTCCTCTACAGCTTCCTGCTCTCGGACACGGCGACGGGCCAGACCGAGCGCTTCAACCTCGCGTCGCTCATCAGCGCGATCCTCATCGGCGCGTGCCTCGGCTTCCTCCCGTTCAACTGGCACCCCGCCAAGCTCTTCATGGGCGATGCGGGCGCGCTGCTCGTCGGCCTCCTCATGGCCACCAGCGCCATCGCGGTCACGGGCGAGATCGACCCGAACCCGGAGACCTTCGGCCGCTCGCAGCTGCTGCCCGCCTTCCTGCCGATCCTGCTGCCGTTCGCGATCCTCATCGTCCCGCTGCTCGACTTCGCCCTCGCCGTCTTCCGGCGCCTCAAGGCCGGCAAGTCGCCGTTCAGCGCGGACCGCAAGCACCTGCACCACCGCCTGCTCGACATGGGCCACTCGCGCCTGCACGCGACGCTGATCTTCTACGCCTGGACCGGCGTCGTGTCCGTCGGCTGCCTGCTGATGTTCGTCGTGCAGCCCTACGCCTGGGGCGTCGCCTTCATCGCGGTCGGCATGGTCGCCTGCGCCGTCGTGACCCTCGCCCCGCTCAGCCGCCGGAAGCGCCTGGAGGCCGCGGCGCAGCTCGTGCCCGCCGCCGCCGAGTCCGAGGACGCCGCCGCGTTCGACCCGCTCGACGAGGCCGCGACCGACCGACCGCTGGCGCGCCTCACGGAGTCCGAGCTCGAGGCCGTCGAGCGCGAGCACGCGGAGCTCGCCACGGGAGCCATCGCGACCCGCCCCACCGACGCCCCGCACCCGGGGACAGCCAAGGAGACGACATGACCGACAGCCCGAGCGCCCCCGCCCCGGCGGAGCGCCCCGCGAAGAAGGACGTCTACACGCGCATCCTCGTCGGGGGAGCGCTGCTCGCCCTCGCCATCGCGGTGGTCGGCGGCATCGTCGGCTTCGCGGTCGACGGCGGCCGCGGCCTCCTCAGCGCCGTCATCGGCAGCGCCATGGCCCTCGTGTTCCTCGGGCTCACGGCCGGCAGCATCCTCTTCGCGAACCGCTTCCAGTCCTCGCCGATCTACCCGACCCTGTTCTTCTCGGTCGTGCTCGGCGCGTGGCTGCTCAAGTTCGTGGTCTTCCTCGCGGTCGCGATGGTGCTCAAGGAGCAGCCGTGGATCAACCTCGTCGTGCTCTTCGTCACGGTGATCGTCGGCGTCGTCGGAGCGCTGGTGATGGACATGATCGTGATCACCAAGGCCCGCGTGGGCTACGTCAGCGACGCGCAGCTCCCCGGGCGCTAGCTGTACTCGGCCATGACGTTGGTGACACTTCGGGGCGTGTGAAGAGGCCTCCTGGCTTGATGGAGCTGTTCAGTTCAACCATCGCCAGGAGGCCTCGATGTCCCACGGTAATGCTCGTCTGACGGTTCACGGGAGGGTTCTCCTCGTGCGGCGGGTGGTGGAGGATCGTCGGCCGGTCGCGCACGTCGCGCGGGAGCTGGGGGTGTCGCGGCAGTGCGCGCATCGATGGGTGAACCGGTTCCGTGCCGAGGGGCTGCGAGGGCTGACGGATCGGTCATCGCGGCCCCGGTCAGTACCGAGGCGAACGAGCCCGGAGCGGGAACGGGCCGTGCTGGAAGCGCGGGCCCAGTTGCGGGCGGGTCCTGCGCGGCTGGCGCCGGTGACAGGTGTTCCATCCCGTACGATCTCCCGCATCCTGCGCCGGCACGGGGCGCCGCCGTTGGCATGGTTGGACCCCGTCACCGGGGCCGTGATCCGGGCATCCCGGTCAACGGCGCACCGGTATGAGCACGAGCATCCGGGTGATCTGATCCACGTGGACGTGAAGAAGCTCGGGAGGATCCCGGACGGAGGCGGCTGGCGGGTCCACGGGCGCAGCGAGCAGGTCCGCGGCCGCGGGATCGGGTTCGATTACGTCCATGCCGCGGTCGATGACCACACCCGTCTCGCCTACGCGGAGATCCATCCCGATGAGAAAGGCGCGACCGCGGCCGGGTTCCTGACCCGCGCAGCGGCGTACTTCGCCGGGCATGGGATCACCCGGATCGAGCGGGTCATCACGGACAACGCGTTCGCCTACCGGCACTCGACCGCGTTCAAGAACGCCGTCCAGGACCTGGGCGCGCGGCAGAAGTTCATCCGCCCGCACTGCCCCTGGCAGAACGGCAAGGTCGAGCGCTTCAACCGGACCCTCGCGACCGAGTGGGCCTACCGGCAACCCTTCACCAGCAACCAACACCGGGCCGACGCGCTTGACCCCTTCATCGAGCACTACAACACTGAACGAATCCACTCAAGCCACGGGCTCACGCCCGCGGCCCGAGTGTCACCAACGTCATGACCCAGTACATCTAGCGCGCCCTCCGGCCCGGGCGCGTCCCGTCGCCGCCGCGATCAGGACTCGTCGAACGTGTTGACCATCGCGTGGGCGGCGCGCTCGAGGTAGTCCCAGAGCTGCGCCTCGTGCGTCGGCGACAGGTCGAGCGAGTCGACGGCCACGCGCATGTGCGCGAGCCACCGGTCGCGCGCGTCCGGGTTCACGCGGAACGGCATGTGCCGCATCCGCAGGCGCGGGTGGCCGCGCTGGTCGCTGTAGGTCGTGGGGCCGCCCCAGTACTGCTCGAGGAATCCGGTGAGGCGCTGGATGGCGCCCTCGAGGTCCTCCTCCGGGTACATCGCGACGAGCACCGGATCGTCAGCGACCCCCCGGTAGAACTCGCGGACGAGCCTCTCGAAGGTGGGGCGGCCGCCGACGTCCTCGTAGAACGAGTTTGCGAGCAGGTCGGCCATCAGGACTCCTCGGGCGGCGTCGCGGGCTTCCGCGGCTGGCGGGGAGCGCGGGGCGGCTTCGGGGGAGCGGCGTCCTCGGATCCCGCGGCCGTGCCGGTCGTCGCCTCGCGTGACGGCGCGGGCGCGGACGCCGGCTCCTCGGGGAGGACGGTCCAGGCGGCGGTGACCTCGTCCTCGTCCGGGTCCGCGGTGGGTGCCGGGTCCTGGGCGGGGATCATCTGCGTGGCGCGCGGGTCGGGTCGGGAACCGGCCGCGCCGCGGACGACCGGCGAGGTCGATCCGGCGGGCGCAGATGCGGCGCCTGTGGATCCGGCAGGCGAGGATGCGGGCTGGCGCTGGGCGACCTTCCGGGCGGCGCGCTTCCGGGGAGCCGGCTGCTCGGGCTGCTGCACGGGCGTGGACGCCGTGCGCGGAGGATGCGCCCCGCCCACGCTCGCGGCGCTCTCGAATCCGGTGAGCACGACGGCGGAGAGCGACGGCAGGGTGACGCCCATCGCGTCGAGGCTCGCCTTGAGGCGACCGCGGAGCTCGCGGGAGACATCGTCGCGCGCGTTGCTGCGCGTCTTGACGACGATCCGGATCACGACCGCCGACTCCGAGATCGACTCGATGCCCCACAGCTCGGGCTTCTCGACGATGCGCGAGCGCCACTTCGGGGTGGACGCGAGCTCGGTCGCGGTGGCGAGCATGCGCTCCTGCACGGACTGCACGTCGGTGTCGTAGGGCACCGCGAGGTCGATGACGACGCGCGCCCAACCCTGCGACATGTTGCCGACCCGGAGGATCTCGCCGTTGCGCACGAACCAGAGCGTGCCGTTGACGTCGCGGAGGGTCGTGATGCGGATGCCGACAGTCTCGACGACGCCCGTCGCGGGTCCGACGTCGACGACGTCGCCGACGCCGAGCTGGTCCTCCACGACCATGAACAGGCCGTTGAGAATGTCCTTGACGATGTTCTGCGCGCCGAATCCGAGGCCCGCGCCGAGGGCGGCCGTGAGGAGGGCGAGGGATGTGAGGACACCGGGTTGCGCAGCCTCCACGACGAGCGACAGCACGATCACCACGACCACCACCGTCGTGATGTTGCTGAGGACGCTGCCGAGCGTCCGCGTCCGCTGGACGACCCGGACCGCCGTCAGCGGTGACGCCTGGATTGACTGCGTGTCATCGACGTTCTGGCGCTTCTTGACGCCGGACACGATCTGGTCGACCGTGTTGCGGATCACGACCAGGAGGATCCAGCGGAGCACGATGCCGCCGACGATGTAGGACACGATCTGGATCAACGTGCCCCAGGTGGAGAAGAACGAGCCGTCGCCGCAGCACACCATGCTCAGGTCCATCGCGACGCGCTTCCGACGGGGGTGAGGAGAGGGGAGGTCATCCGGCCGAGTGTACCGGCGGCCTCCCGGGCCGGCCCTGGGTCCGTCCGCAGGAGCGGGGCGGTGCGACGAGGGGGACGGCCGCGTGCGCGACCGTCCCCCTCGGTGGAGCTCGCGGCTACTCGGCGTCCTTCGCCTGCGCCCGGAGCGCCCGCTCCACGCCCGACAGCAGCTCGCTGACGAGGCGACGGAGCGCCGGCGGCTCGGGGTTCGCGTCGAGCCAGGCGACGGTCGCGTCGCGGAGCTCCGCGTCGGCGAGCGGCGACGGGTAGAACCCGCCGATGAGCGCCGCCGCGATGGCGTAGCTGCGGGACTCCCACACGCCCTGCAGCGCGTCGAAGTACGCGCCGACGTACGGACGCAGCAGCTCGGTGTCCGCGGCGCGGCGGAAGCCGAGGCCCGTGGTGCGGACGATCGTGTTCGGCTCGGTGTCGGCCTCCCACACCGACGCCCACGCGGCCTTCTTGCCCTCGGCGGTGGGCAGCGCCGCGCGGGCCTGCGCGGCGGACTGCGCGCCCGTGGCCGTGCGGTCGGCGGCGAGTGCCTGGTCGATCTCGGCGGTGCCGGCGCGTCCGCCCGCGACGAGCGCGGTCAGCAGCTCCCAGCGGAGGTCCGCGTCGATCTCGACGCCCTCGAGCGTCTCCGTGCCGTCGAGCAGGGCCTGCACGTGATCCAGCTGCGCGGGCTCGGAGGCGACCTGCGCGAAGGTGCGCAGGAACTGGAACTGGTTGTCGGATCCCGGTGCCGCCTGCGCCGTGAGCGCCCACAGCTCGGACGCGACCGTCGCGAGCAGCTCGTCGCGGTGGTCGGGCGCCGAGTACGTGGTGGCGGCGACGGTCAGCTGCGCGAGCGCGTAGCGGAGGGCCGTCGACTCGTCCTCGGTGGCGACGTTGTCGAGCACGAGTCGCGCGTAGTCGCGGGCGCGGATCTCGCCGTCGCGCGTCGCGTCCCACACCGAGGCGAAGACGAGCGAGCGGGCGAGCGAGTCCTCGAACGCGGCCAGGTGCCGCATCGCGACCTCGAGCGACGCGGGATCCAGCCGGACCTTGGCGTACGTGAGGTCGTCGTCGTTGAGCAGCACGAGCGCGGGACGCTGGCGGCCCAGGAGCTCGGCGACGTCGGTGCGGTCGCCGTCCACGTCGAGCTCGAAGCGCTCCGTGCGGACGAGGTGCGCGTCGCGGAGCTCGTAGAAGCCGATCGCGAGGCGGTGCGGGCGGAGCGTCGGGTAGTCCTCGGCCGCCTCCTGCAGCACGGCGAACGACGTGATCACGCCGTCCTCGTCCGTCCCGATCTCGGGGCGCAGGGTGTTCACGCCCGAGGTCTTCAGCCACAGGTCGGTCCAGCGCTCGAGGTCGCGCCCGCTCGTGCCCTCGAGCTCCGAGGTGAAGTCGCGGAGGGTCGAGTTGCCGAACGCGTGGCGCTGGAAGTACGCCGCGACGCCCGCGAGGAACTCGTCCTGGCCGACGTAGGCGACGAGCTGGCGGAGCACCGACGCGCCCTTGGCGTACGTGATGCCGTCGAAGTTGACCTGCACGTCCTCCAGGTCGTTGATGGTCGCGTAGACGGGGTGCGTGCTCGGGAGCTGGTCCTGGTTGTAGGCCCACGACTTCTCGCCGGCGTTGAACGTGGTCCAGGCGCCGGTCCACTCGGTGGCCTCGGCGGTCGCGAGGGTCGAGATGTAGGTGGCGAAGGACTCGTTGAGCCACAGGTCGTCCCACCACTTCATCGTCACGAGGTCGCCGAACCACATGTGCGCGAGCTCGTGGAGGATCGTCGTGACCCGGCGTTCCTTCACCGCGTCGGTGACTTTGGAGCGGAAGACGTAGCTCTCCACGAACGTGACGGCGCCCGCGTTCTCCATCGCGCCGGCGTTGAACTCGGGGACGAAGAGCTGGTCGTACTTGGGGAACGGGTACGGGTAGTCGAAGCGCTCCTCGTAGAACGCGAAGCCCTCGCGGGTCTTCTCGAACACGTAGTCGGCGTCGAGGTGCTCCATGAGCGACTTGCGGGCGAAGACGCCGAGGGGGATCGTGCGGCCGTCGCTCGAGGTGAGCTCGCTGCGGACGACGCCGTAGGGGCCTGCGATGAGCGCGGTGATGTAGCTCGACATGCGCAGCGTCGGCTCGAAGGTCCACGTGGACGCGCCGTCCGCTGCGGCCGTGGGCTCGGGCGTGGGGGAGTTGGAGACGACCTCCCAGTGCGACGGCGCGGTGACCGTGAAGCGGAAGACGGCCTTCAAGTCGGGCTGCTCGAACACCGCGAACATGCGGCGGGAGTCCGGCACCTCGAACTGGGAGTAGAGGTACACCTCGTCGTCGACGGGATCCACGAAGCGGTGCAGGCCCTCGCCGGTGTTCGTGTACATGGCGTCGGCGACGACCGTGAGCTCGTTCTCCTGCGCGAGGTCGTCGAGGCGGATGCGCGCGCCGTCGCTGACGTCGGCGGGGTCGAGCTCGCGGCCGTTGAGGGTCACGGAGTGCACCGTGCGGGTGATCGCGTCGATGAAGGTGGACGCGCCGGCCGTGGCGGTGAAGCGCACGGTCGTGGTGGACCCGAACACCTCCGCGCCGCGGGTGAGGTCGAGCGTCACGTCGTACTCGGACACGGCCAGCAGCGCGGCGCGCTCCTCGGCCTCGACGCGGGTGAGGTTCTCTCCTGGCATGGTGCTCCTGCTCGTCCGTGAGGTGGGTGGGCCGTGCGTGCGGACGCGCCTCGCGCGACGGTGCACCTGGCGGTCGGGACCACGGGTGCGCAGGCGGAGCGGCGCCGCTTTCGGAGCCGATCCTATTGCGTCGGCTGACCTAGGCTTGCGGCATGTCCGACGTACAGAGCAGGCCCCGCACGACCGCCGTCGAGTTCTGGTTCGACCCGTCCTGCCCCTGGGCGTGGATGACCTCCCGCTGGGTCGACGAGGTCGCCCGCCACCGCGACCTCGACATCACCTGGCGCGTGATGAGCCTCGCCGTCCTCAACGAGGACAAGGCGGACGACCCGAACTTCGCCGCATTCCTCCCGCGCGCGCTCCGGTTCACGCGCCTCGTGGCCGCCGTCGAGGCAGAGCACGGCGCCGAGCACGTCAAGCCGCTGTACGACGCGCTGGGCACCCGGATCCACCTGCGCGACCAGAAGGACGCCGACGTCGTCATCCCCGAGGTGCTCGCCGAGCTCGGCCTCCCGGCGGGGCTCGCCGAGACCAGCCGCACCGACCGCTACGACGAGCCGATGCGCGCCAGCCACTTCGACGGCATCGAGCGCGTCGGCCAGGACGTCGGCACGCCCGTCATCGCGGTCGACGGCGTCGCCTTCTTCGGTCCCGTCATCTCGCCCGCGCCGAAGGGCGAGGAGGCCGTGAGGCTGTGGGACGGCGTCGTGGCCGTCGCCGCGTACCCGGGGTTCTTCGAGATCAAGCGCTCGCGCACCGTGGGCCCCATCTTCGACTGATCCTTTCCCGTCGCGCGCGCGGCGGCCGGGCGCCGAGGGCGTCCGGCCGCGGCGCGTCCGGCACCGCCCGCGCCGCGGGCACGACGCCGCCTGCGCGGCAGGAGGAGTGCACGATGCGCATCCACATCGCGACCGACCACGCCGGGCTCGACTTCTCGCGGTTCCTCGCCGAGCACCTGGGCGCCCAGGGGCACGACGTGGTCGACCACGGCCCCACCTCGTACGACCCGCTCGACGACTACCCGTCGTTCTGCATCCGCGCGGCCCGCGCGGTCGTCGCCGACCAACGCGGCGGCACCACCGCCCTGGGCGTGGTGTTCGGCGGATCCGGCAACGGCGAGCAGATCGCCGCGAACAAGGTCGAGGGCGTGCGCGCCGCGCTCGTCTGGAACCTCTCGACCGCCGTGCTCGCGCGCCAGCACAACGACGCCAACGTGATCTCCATCGGCGCCCGCCAGCACACCGTCGAGGAGGCCACGGCCTTCATCGACGCGTTCATCGCCGAGCCGTTCTCGGCGGAGGAGCGGCACGCGCGCCGCATCGCGCAGCTCGCCGAGTACGAGACGACGGGGGCCATCGCCGGTCACCCCGTCACGGACTAGGCAGCCGTGCCCGAGGGGCATTCGATCCACCGGATCGCGAAGCAGTTCGAAGCGCACTTCGTGGGGGACGTCGTGCAGGCGTCGTCGCCGCAGGGCCGGTTCGCGGAGGGCGCCGCCGTGCTCGACGGCCGGCGGCTGCTCGCCGCCAAGGCCGTCGGCAAGCAGATGTTCCTCGAGTTCGACGGCGACGTCTGGCTGCGCGTGCACCTCGGCCTCTACGGCGCGTGGGACTTCGCGGGCGACGTCACGACGCTCAACCGCATGGGGCAGAACGGGATGCGCGGCGACGTGCCCGTGGACGACCGGGTCGACGACGCACCGGTCGACGCTGCTGCCGAGGACTCGCTCGCCAGCATCGGCGCGCCCCGCCGTGCGCGACTGCGGATGGCGGAGCAGGAGAAGGTGCACGACCCGTTCTCCGCCGAGGCGTGGCCCCCCGAACCCGTCGGCCAGGTGCGCGTGCGCCTGCTCACCGAGCGGGCGGTGGCCGACCTCCGCGGCCCGACCGCGTGCGTCGTCGCCAGCCCCG
Source organism: Clavibacter sepedonicus (assembly GCF_000069225.1). Classification (GTDB taxonomy): domain Bacteria; phylum Actinomycetota; class Actinomycetes; order Actinomycetales; family Microbacteriaceae; genus Clavibacter; species Clavibacter sepedonicus. The sequence goes on from NC_010407.1 coordinate 1,569,502, forward strand.
ACGAGGTGCAGCAGGCCATCGACAAGCTGGGCCCGGATCCCCTCGTCGACGGCGGCACGCGCTCCGAGGACCGGTTCACGGCCACCGTCCGCAAGAAGCCGACGGCCATCGGCCTGCTGCTCATGGACCAGGCGGTGGTCAGCGGGATCGGCAACGTCTACCGGGCCGAGCTCCTGTTCCGCGCCCGGCAGAACCCGCACACGCCGGGACGCGACGTGCCCGAGGACGTGGTCCGCGGACTGTGGCGCGACTGGTCGAAGCTCCTGCGCAAGGGCGTCGAGGTCGGCCAGATGATGACGATGGACGGGCTGCGCGGGAAGAAGCTCGACGCCGCGCTCCGCAACCGCGCGGACCGGCACTGGGTGTACCACCGCGAGGGGCTGCCGTGCCGGGTGTGCGGCACGAACGTCGTGATGGAGGAGGCCGCGGGCCGCAAGCTGTACTGGTGCCCGTACTGCCAGGCGTGACGCGGCGAGGCGACCGGCGCGGGACCTGGGCTGGCGCGGTGCCTCGATGATGAGGCGGGCCCGGATCCGATCGGATCCGGGCCCCTCGACCGTCGACGCGCTGGTGCTGCCGGCGGCGCTACTCGCTGATGTGGGCGAAGAGGAACCAGCGGTCCTTCTCGAGCCCGCGGGCGATCTCGATGGCGACGTCCTGGCTGTTGACGTCGATCTCGCCGAGCTCCTGCACGGCGCGGTTGACGAGCTCCATCGTCGCGTCGATCTGCGCGATGACCTCCGCGATGGTGGCGCTCGACGGGCGGAAGCCGGGCGTGAGCGCCGCGGTCGTGGTGGACGCGGCGACGGTCTCGATGCGGGCATCGATGGGGAGGCCGAGGGCGACGACGCGCTCGGCGGCGGTGTCGGCCCAGCCCTGCGCGTGGGAGACGAGGACGTCGAGGAACTCGTGCACGCCGATGAAGTTCGCGCCGCGGACGTGCCAGTGCGCCTGCTTGCCGTTGACGGCGAGGGCCTGGAGGTTGACGACGACGGGGCTGAGGAACTGCGCGACGCCTGCGGCGACGTCGGCCGATGCGGAGCTGGTGGGGACGTGGACGGTGTCGGTCATGGGTTCTCTCCTCGAGCGGCTGGACGGGTCTGCGGGCTGCGGACGATGCCGCCAATCTCGCGCATCCCGCCGCCGCCCGCAAGCAAGCTGAGGCATGGCTTACCGGGTCGCACCAGGGCCCCGGACCGGGCTCCAGCCTGGGTCAGCGGAGCGCGGAGACCCGTGCGGCCACCTCCTTCACGTCCCGGATCCGGCGCTCGTAGCGGGCCGCGACCGCGATGAGGCTGACGCCGCCGATGCCCGCCCAGGCCCACCAGGGGACGGTCGCCGATGCCTCGCGGATCCAGGGCCAGAGCTGGGCGACGGCGTGCACGAGCAGGACGCCCGCGCCGATGAGGAAGGGCGCGCGCAGCTTCAGGCGGGCTCCCGTGAGCAGCGTCGCGAGCGCGAGGATCCCGAGCCCGACGATGCGCCAGGCCGGGCTCGGGCCGAGGTCCGCGACGAGCGGGGGCACGAGCAGGACGAGCAGCCCGGGCGCCAGGTGCCGCATGCTGCCGGCGGAGGCGTCGCGGACCAGGCGGCGGGCACCGACCACGAGGAGCGCCGCGGCGATCGGGACCGTGACGGCCTCGACGGGATCCGCCGCTCCCGTGACGACGAGGACCGCGGCGACCAGCCCGGCGACGATGAGCGCCGCGACCGAGAGGACCCGGTCGTGCAGCGGGGGAGCGGCGGCGGGCAGCCGCGCGGGATCGGGCCCGCGTCCGGTCGCCGTCGCTCCTGAGGGCGAGCATGCGACGTACAGTGCCGAGACGAGGCCGACGAGGAGCGCGGAACGGAGGCCGACTCCGTCCATCGACTCGGCCTCGGCTCGGAGGATCCCGGCGGCACCCGCCGCTCCGGCGCCGATGACGGCGACCAGCCCCACGACCCGGGGTGCCATGCGGAGCAGGGCGTCCATGAGCATGCCCGGTTCCCGGGGTGCGTCGCTCGGCGTCCCCGCGCCCACGACGGGCCCGACCGATCCGCTCGCGTGAGCGGCTGCGTCGGGGCGATCCTCGGCGCCGCTGCGGCGACGGACCGCGGTGGTCACGGGCAGGAGACCCACGGCGAGGACGAGGACGGCGGCGGCCGACAGGGTCCAGAGGTCCGTGCGCGCGAACGTGGCCGGTTCGTACGCGGCCAGCTGGGCGATGGCGCGACCGAAGCCGACGAGCGGGACGGCGATCGCGGACGCCGCGGCTGTCGCCACGAGGAGGGGCCGGGTCGGCGATGCGGCACCCGCGCCGCGGAGAGCGGCCGCCGCCAGGAGGAGGACGGCGCCGGCCGCACCCCCGACCACGAGCGCCCGGAGGGGCGTGCCCGTCCACGACGCGACGGCCGTGGGCAGGGCGGCGAGGAGGAGGGCGCCGAGGAGGACGGGCGCTGCGCCGGATGCCCGGGCCTCAGCAGGCGACGCGACGGGGTGACGCCTGCCCGGGGACCCGCGCTGGAGGAGCGCGGCCACGACGAGCATCACGCAAGCCGGCGGCAGGACGTAGGCCTCCACGGCATCGACGCGCCCACGGCCGAGCGCGACCCAGAGGGCGGCGGAGCCGAGGACGAGGGCGATCCAGCCCGCTCGGCGCCGCGCGCGCGAGCCCGACCCCGATGACGAGGATGAGACGAGCACGGCCGCACTCGACAGGAGCAGGGCCACGGGGAGCCCGGCGCCGTCCGAGGCTGCCCCGACCACGACGGTGCCGGCGACGAGCACTCCCGTCGACGCATCGGCTGCATGACGCAGGAGGCGGTCGAGCGCCTCGGATGCGCGCCCGGGTGCGGGAGCAGGGGTCGGGTTCCTCAGGCGGTCGGCTGCACCCACCGCGGCGATGAGCACGGCGACGATGCCGGGCGCGGCGAGGGCCGCGGGATCGAGGGCGATGTACCCGCCGCGCCATGCGAGGAGCGCCACGACCACGGCGCCGAGGAGGGCCGCCGCGGCGGACGCGGCGAGCATGCGCCGGTGCAGGGATCGGAGGGCGAGGAGCATCCCAGCCCCTGCGACGAGCGCAACGCTGGCGACGAGCGGGCGGACGACTCCCTCGCCGGACCCGACCGACGCGGCCATCACGACGGCGACGAGGACGGTCGTGCCCACCCACGCGGAACCGGCGAGTCGCGCGTCCTCCGCTGTCCGGGCACCGCGCAGGACGAGCGCGCCGATCCCAGCCAGCAGCACGGCCGTGATCGCCAGCTGGACGTCGACGGCCGGCTCGCGCGCGACGGAGCCGACGGAGAGGCGGAGCGCGTGCGTGCCGCCGATGGCGAGGAGCCCGATGCCCCCGCCGATCACGACGGCACCCACCAGCGGACGGACGGGCGACGCCGCGCGGCGCAGCATCGCGGCACCCCCGAGGGCGATGACCGCGCAGACACTGGTGAGGATGTACGGCCGGAGCACGTCGTCGGGACGACCGACTGCGGTGAGCGGCAGGACGGCGGTGAGGATGCCCGCGAGGGTCAGAGCAGTGACGCCGCGGCGGACCCGGGGCCCCGCCTGCGATCCGCTCCCGCCGCCATCCGCGCGCACGGCGGCGCGGTGCATGAGCGCGGCGAGCAACAGAAGAGCACCCGCGACCGGCAGCCAGTACGCCTCCGCGGAGGTCGTGCCGCCGGCCAGCAGCCGGGACCACAGCGCCGCGATGCCCGTGGCGAGCGCCGTCCAGCCCCAGGCGCGGCGGGCGCTCCGGGACAGGAGCAGGCCGTCGTGGGCGACGGAGAGGGCGAGCGCCGTGACCGCGAGCACGAGCAGTGGGATCCACAGGAGCTCGCGCCCCTGCCGCGTGGGATCGAAGGAGACGGCGACGAGCAGCGCCCCCGTGGCGACCGCCGCCGTACCCGCGTCCAGGGCGACGCGCAGCCCCCGCGACGCGTCCCGGTAGGCGAGGAGCGCACTGCCGGCCACGACGAGGGCGACCGCGGCGGCGGCGGTGCCGTGGGGCACGGCACCGCGGTCGACCAGGGCGGCGGCGGTGACGAACGCGAGGAGGAGCGTCGGAGCGACGAGCACGGCCGTCGTGAGACGCCACCGGCGCAGCGCGGTCGTGCCTGGTGACCGCAGATCCGCGGTCTCCTCGTCGGAGCGCGGCGCTCGCGCCGGCAGCGGGACCCGACGGGGACCGCCGACGGCCCACGCCACGAGACCGGCGACGAGGACCACCTGCGCCGCGATGGGCCAGACGGGCGATCCGGTGAGCGCGCCACCGACGCGATCTGCTCCGACGATCGCGACCGGGAGCGCCGCGACGCACGCCGGGAGCAGGACCGTGGAGAGCAGCGCCCGTCGACGCACGCCAGGACGCCCCGGGAGGATGCCGGACACGAGGGCGGCCAGCCCGGATGCGAGGAGCACGAGCACGACCGGATCCGCGGCCGCGTCGAGGGCGCTCGACAGGGGCACCGTCCCGATGACGCGCGCGGCGGTGAGGGACGGGGCCAGTGCGCCCACCGCGACCAGGCCCGCGAGGGCGGCACCCGCGGTGGCGAGGCGTGCGGTGTCGTCCCTGCGGGCGGTCCGGGATCCGGAGACGAGGAGCAGCACGACGAACGGTGCGACCGCCCACCACGTGCCCGTGCTCGCCCAGGACACGGCCCAGGCGAGGGCACCGGCCGCGAGTGACAGCGCCACGAGCGCGGCGGCGGGGACGGCAGCTCGGCCGGGATGCCGCCGCGAGGAGAGCCGCCACACGAGAGCACCCGCTGAGGTCACGAGGTACGCGCCGGCCACGATCGCGACGGGACCGAGGGCGGGGATCGCGGCGACCACCACGGCGGCGCCGGACCACGCGAGGAGGCGCCGGCGGGCCAGGAGGCGGCGGCCGACGAGCGCGGAGACCGCCGCGAGGATCCAGACGGCGACGAGCCCGATCGCCGCCGCCCGGACGTCCCCGGGCAGGTCGGCGACGACGCTCCTCCGCCCCAGGAGGACCACGGCGTCGTCGAGGGGACCGTGCTCCCACGCGGGCAGGCCGACGATGAGGGTGGCCGTGATCCCCCCGAAGCCGGCGATGGCGGCCGGCAGCCCGGCGAGGCCGGTGATGACCAGGGCTGCGACCGCCCCGACGCGTGCCGTCGCGGTGACGAGGGGGTCGTGAAGGCGGCGTGCAGCCGCATCCAGGACGGCCGTCACGACCGCCGCCGCGACGAGCTGCGCGCAGAGCGTGAGCAGCGCGGGTCCGCCCATGAGCGCGGTGACGGGCAGCGCGGCCGCGGCTCCAGCTCCCGCGACGACGGCGGCGAGGACGCGCAGAGGGAGCGCCGCCGACCTGGGGTCTGCGCCGTCGCGTGCTGCGGCCGGAGCGACGTCCATCGCGTCCGTCGACGCGTCGCCGTCGATCGCACCGGAGGCATCAGGGGTGGCGACGTCGCCCCTGACCTCGACGGTAAGGGCGGGCCGCGCGAGCGCCCATGCGTGCGCACCGCTGGCGACGGCCGCGACGAGGAGGGGGAGAGCCGGGACGGCGTCGGGGATCACCGCGCTGGCGGCTCCCGCGACCACGGCGGCGGTGGCGGCGGTGACGCCCACGACCCGGAGGACCTCGCGTTCGAGCGCGTCGGGGAGGGAGCCCGCCCATGACCGTGCGGCGTGCACGAGGGCGACCACGGAGGCCGCTGCCAGGGCGAGCGCGGTGCGGGTGCCGGCGTCGGCCGACGGGACGGCGCCGACCAGGAGCCCGGCCCCGACGGTCAGTCCCGCCCAGCCGGCGATGCCCGCCGCGCGGATCCGGAGCGGGGACCGGAGGGCGAGGAGCGCGGTCGAGACGACGAGCGTCCCGATGCCGAAGTGGACGAACGGGTCGTTCGACGCGGCTCCCGCTAGGTCGTAGGACCGCACCGCCCAGACGTCGAGGTGCAGCAGCACGATGCCCGCCACGCCCACCGCCTCCGCGGTGCCGGGCAGTCGACGTCGCGCGAGGAGGCCCGCGGCCGCGAGCGCGGCGAGGGTGACCGCCGCGGTGATCGCCGCCCGCACGACGAGGCCGTACGTGACGAACGCGTAGACGACGTAGAACACGGCCGCGACCGAGAGCAGGACCACGCCGATGCTGAGCAGCACGGCAGGGACGCTGATGCGCCGCCGGGGCGCCGCGGGCGTGGTGGCCACGGGCGCCGCGGTCTCCATCGGGCCGCGCTGCGTACGTCGCGCATCCGCATCCGCATCTGCTTCCGGAGCGTGGCCGGCCACCGCGGGGACCACGGGAGCGACTGGCGGTACCGCAGGCCCGGCGCCGGGGATCGTCGTGACGGGTGGCGCCTCGACGCCGGGAGCACCGACAGCGCCGGCGGCGCAGGCAGCGACGACCACGGCCTCGTGTCGACGCGCCGCCGCCGCGCTCCACCGCCGCATGGCGCCGACCAGGCGCTCCCGCTCGGCGATGGCATCCACGACGCGGTGCGACGCCTCGAGCACGGCAGCCGCCTCGGGTGCGCGGACGTCGAGACCGCAGCGCCCGCAGACGAGCGCGCCCAGCGGTGCGAGGCAGCCCGGGCACAGGTCCGTGCGCAGCAGGTCCTCGGGTCGTGCGGCCCACGGCTGCGCCCCGATCCGTGTCGCCCGTGCGTCGTCCTCGACCATGAAGCCCCCCGAGCTCGCCCGATGCGGAAGCTCCCAGGCTATCCACGGAACGGGACGCTACGCGCGCCGCGAGGCGCGACGTCGACAGGTCGCCCCGGACGGGGGACGGATGAGGCGGCGGCCCGGTTGGGGAGGGGACGCGAGCGGCTCTGCCGGGAGGGAGATGGAGGGGATGACGGGAATCGAACCCGCGTGATCAGTTTGGAAGACTGAGGCTCTACCATTGAGCTACATCCCCGCGACGCCGGAGCCACCGCCCCGGGGGCCGTGCGCCGGATGCGCGGGGTCCAGCGTAGCGCAGCCTCCCGTCGCCGGTGACCAGCGCCCGGCACGAGTCGGATAGGCTGTGCCACGGTCGGATCGGCTTCCGCGCGCCTGCACGAAGAGGCGCACGGGGCCCGCCTCGACCGAGGGAATGCGTGGCAGCCGGGGCGTAGCGTAGTGGCTAGCGCGTCCGCTTTGGGAGCGGAAGACCGCAGGTTCGAGTCCTGTCGCCCCGACCACATCCCCGACGACGAAATGCCGTCTCAGCCGAGGCGCGTACCGCGATTACAGGAGAACTCCACACGTGAAGACCACGGTCGAAAAGCTGAGCCCCACGCGCGTCAAGCTCGCGATCTCTGCCACCCCCGAAGACCTGAAGCCGCACATCGACCACGCATACGGCCACATCGCCGAGCAGGTCGCCATCCCCGGCTTCCGCAAGGGCAAGGTGCCGCCGCCCATCATCGACCAGCGCGTCGGTCGCGAGGCTGTGCTGGAGCACGCCGTCAACGACGGCATGGACGGCTTCTACCAGGCCGCCGTCAAGGAGACGGACATCCGTCCTCTCGGCCGCCCCGAGGCCGACGTCAAGGAGTGGCCCGGCAAGGACCTCACCGGCGACCTGCTCCTCGAGATCGAGGTCGACGTCCGCCCCGAGTTCGACCTGCCGGCCTACGAGGGCCTCGAGCTCACCGTGGACTCCGTCGAGGTCACCGACGACGAGGTCGCGACCGAGCTCGACAGCCTGCGCAGCCGCTTCGGCACGCTGATCACGGTCGACCGCCCCGCGAAGACGGGCGACTTCGTCCAGATCGACCTCACCGCCACCATCGCCGGCAACGCCGTCGACACCGCGAGCGGCATCTCCTACGAGCTCGGCTCCGGCGACCTCATCGACGGCATCGACGAGGCCCTCGAGTCCCTCACCGCCGGTGAGAGCACCACCTTCGAGTCGAAGCTCCTCGGCGGCGACAACGAGGGCGAGACGGCCGAGATCGCCGTCACCGTCCAGTCCGTCAAGGAGCGCGAGCTGCCCGAGGCCGACGACGACTTCGCGCAGATCGCCAGCGAGTTCGACACCATCGACGAGCTGCGCGCGGACCTCAAGGTGCAGGTCGGCAAGTCCAAGGTCTTCGGCCAGGTCACCCAGGCCCGCGACCAGATCGTCGACAAGCTCCTCGAGGGCGTCGAGATCCCCGTCCCCGAGAAGCTCGTCGAGGACGAGGTGCAGCGCCACCTCGAGAACGAGAACCGCCTCGAGGATGACGTGCACCGCGCCGAGGTCAAGGAGTCCAGCGAGAAGGCGTTCCGCCAGCAGCTGCTCCTCGACGTCATCGCGGAGAAGGAGGAGCTGAAGGTCAGCCAGGACGAGCTGACCCAGTACCTCATCCAGGGCGCGCAGCAGTACAACATGGAGCCGAACGAGTTTGTCCAGGTCCTGCAGCAGAACAACCAGATCCCCGCCATGGTCGGCGAGGTCGCGCGCAACAAGGCCCTCGCGGTCGTGCTCGACAAGGCGAAGGTCGTGGACGCCGACGGCAAGGTCGTCGACGTGACCGAGTTCACGCAGCCCGTCGTGCGCGACGCGGACGCCCCGGTCGAGGAGCCCGCCGACGCGGACGCCGAGGCCGTCGTCGCGGACGCGCCCGCCGAGGAGGCCGTCGCCGAGGAGGCGCCCGCCGAGAAGCCGAAGAAGAAGGCGCCCGCGAAGAAGAAGGCCGCCGAGAAGGCCGCCGACTCCGAGTAGTCGCCACGGCCTCCCGTCTCGACGGGCGGCGACTCGAGGGCCCGGGGAGCATCTGCTCCCCGGGCCCTCGTGCGTCCGGCAGCCGTGCACCGCGCCCGCGGCGGCCGTGCCTCTCCGCCCGCGGCGAACACGGGCGTAGGCGCGGATCCGCTCCGATAGATTCGTGACTCGAAGCGACGAATGAATGGGAGCTCGAACAATGGCCGAACCGACACTGGTACCCGGTGTTTTTGACCGACTGCTGAAGGACCGCATCATCTGGCTCGGATCCGAGGTCCGCGACGACAACGCGAACGAGATCTGCGCGAAGATCCTGCTGCTGGCGGCGGAGGATTCCGAGAAGGACATCTTCCTCTACATCAACTCGCCCGGCGGTTCCATCACCGCGGGAATGGCCATCTACGACACCATGCAGTTCGTCCCCAACGACATCGTCACCGTCGGGATCGGAATGGCCGCGTCCATGGGACAGCTGCTCCTCACGAGCGGCACCAAGGGCAAGCGCTACATCACGCCGAACGCGCGCGTGCTGCTGCACCAGCCCCACGGCGGCTTCGGCGGGACGTCGAGCGACATCCAGACGCAGGCCCAGCTCATCCTCTCGATGAAGCAGCGCCTCGCCGAGATCACGGCGGGCCAGACCGGCAAGACGGCCGAGCAGATCAACGAGGACGGCGACCGCGACCGCTGGTTCACGGCGCAGGAGGCCCTCGAGTACGGCTTCGTCGACCACATCCGCGAGTCCGCGACCGACGTCGTCGGCGGCGGCGGCACCGAGACCTCCTGAGCGACAGACAGAAGAGACAGGCAGAGAAGAAGAACATGGAACTCCCCACCTTCGGCGGCGCCCGCGGCGCCGGCTCCACCGCCACGAGCCCGTCGTCGCGGTACATCCTCCCGAGCTTCGAGGAGCGCACGGCCTACGGCTACAAGCGCCAGGACCCGTACGCGAAGCTCTTCGAGGACCGCATCATCTTCCTCGGCGTGCAGGTCGACGACGCGTCGGCCGACGACGTCATGGCCCAGCTGCTCGTGCTCGAGTCGATGGACCCCGACCGCGACATCGTCATGTACATCAACTCGCCCGGCGGCTCCTTCACGGCCATGACGGCGATCTACGACACGATGCAGTACGTCTCGCCGCAGATCCAGACGGTCTGCCTCGGCCAGGCGGCCTCCGCTGCGGCCGTGCTGCTCGCGGGCGGCGCGCCCGGCAAGCGCCTCGCGCTCCCCAACGCGCGGGTGCTCATCCACCAGCCCGCCACGGGCGAGTCGAGCGGCGGACAGGCGTCCGACATCGAGATCCAGGCCGCGGAGATCATGCGCATGCGCTCCTGGCTCGAGGACACCCTCGCGAAGCACACCAACCGCGACCGCGACCAGATCAACCGCGACATCGAGCGCGACAAGATCCTGGGCGCCGACGAGGCGCTGGAGTACGGCCTCATCGACCAGGTGCTCACCTCGCGCAAGAACCTGACAGCGGCGATCCCCGCCCGCTAGGCCCGCACGGAGAGGAGGGGCGGTCGGCATCAACCGACCGCCCCTCCTCGTCTGCCCGGACGCGTCAGGCCGCGGGCTCCCCGATCTCCCCGCGCTCGATCGCCTCGCGCTCGAACTCCCGCACGATCGGCAGCACCTGCGTGCCGAACTGCTCGATGTCCTCGAGGTAGTGCAGGAAGCCGAGCAGCAGCAGGTCCACCCCGCGCTTGCGGTACTCCACCATGCGACGGGCGATCTGCTCGGGGGTGCCGATGAGGCCCGTCCGGAAGCCGTCGTTGTACTGCACCAGGTCGCGGAAGGTCGAGTCGGACCACATGCCCTTGCCGTCCCCGGTGGAGGCGCCTGCCTGCTTCACCGCCTGCCGGAAGCCCTCGACGGCGTCGGGGTTCGCCTTGGCGATGATCTCCTCGAGGACGTCCTGCGCCTCCTGCTCCGTGTCGCGTGCGATGACGAAGCCGTTGAGGCCGAACTTGACCCGCTCGGTCCGGCCGGCGGCGCGGGCCGAGGCGAGGACGTCGACGCGCTGCTCCTCGAAGCCCGCGAAGTCCTTGCCGTTGGAGAAGTACCAGTCGGTGACGCGGCCGCCCATCTCGCGCGCGTCCGTGCTGTTGCCGCCCATGAAGATCTCGGGGTGCGCGCGGCCGGGAACGTCGACGGGCGGCGGCTTGAGCGTGAAGTCGTGGATCCGGTAGAAGTCGCCGAGGTGCGTGAACTCCTTCTCCGTCCAGAGGCCGCGGAGCACGCGGATGAACTCCTCGGTGCGTCGGTAGCGCTCCCCGTGCTCGAGCCACGGCTCGCCGAAGCCCACGAACTCGTCCTTGAGCCAGCCCGACACGACGTTCACGGCGGCGCGGCCGTGCGACATGTGGTCGGCCGTGATGATCCACTTGGCCAGCACGCCCGGATGCCAGAGCCCCGGGTGGACGGCCGCGATCACCTTCAGCCGCTCGGTCGCGAGCAGCAGGCCGAGCGAGAAGGACGTCGACTCGTGCTGCTGGTCGGCGCCGTAGGAGGCGGCGTAGCGGACCTGGCTCAGCGCGTAGTCGAAGCCGTTCCGCTCGGCGAGCTGCGCGACACGGACGTTGAAGTCGAAGTCGAAGTGGGTGCGCTGCTCGATGTCGCTCGTCACGAGGCCGCCCGAGACGTTCGGGACCCAGTAGGCGAAGGACAGCGCGTCGGGGGATGCGGTGGCGGTGTTCTCGGTCATGCGGACATGGTGGGGGCGCCCGCTGGGGCTGGCCCCGAGTGTTGCGCCGTGTGACGGCCAGCGCGCGGAGGATGCCACACGACGGGCCGTGCTCCCAGGGGTCCGGGCGATGTCCCATGCACGGGTTAGGCTCGTGGCACACCGCACGACTTCCGGGGAGGCTTCCATGGCACGCATCGGCGAGAGCGCGGATCTGCTCAAGTGCTCCTTCTGCGGGAAGAGCCAGAAGCAGGTCCAGCAGCTGATCGCGGGACCGGGCGTCTACATCTGCGACGAGTGCGTGGAGCTCTGCAACGAGATCATAGAGGAGCGCCTGGCCGAGGCCAGCGAGGAGACGACGGGCGAGTTCGACCTCCCCAAGCCCAAGGAGATCTTCGGCTTCCTCGACGAGTACGTCATCGGGCAGGAGGCCGCCAAGCGCGCGCTGTCCGTCGCGGTCTACAACCATTACAAGCGGGTCCGCGCCGTCAGCACCATCGGCCCGGCGAAGACCGTCGGCGACGAGATCGAGATCGCCAAGAGCAACATCCTCCTCATCGGCCCCACCGGTTGCGGCAAGACCTATCTCGCGCAGACCCTCGCGAAGCGACTCAACGTGCCGTTCGCCGTCGCCGACGCCACGGCGCTCACCGAGGCCGGCTACGTCGGCGAGGACGTCGAGAACATCCTCCTGAAGCTCATCCAGGCCGCCGACTACGACGTGAAGCGCGCCGAGACCGGCATCATCTACATCGACGAGGTCGACAAGATCGCGCGCAAGGCCGAGAACCCGAGCATCACGCGCGACGTGTCGGGCGAGGGCGTGCAGCAGGCGCTGCTGAAGATCCTCGAGGGCACGGTCGCCTCGGTGCCGCCGCAGGGCGGGCGCAAGCACCCGCACCAGGAGTTCATCCAGGTGGACACGACCAACGTGCTCTTCATCGTGGCGGGCGCGTTCGCCGGGCTCGAGGACATCATCAGCCAGCGCGCGGGCAAGAAGGGCATCGGCTTCGGCGCCCCGCTGCACCGCAAGGACCTCAACGCCGACGTGTTCGGCGAGGTGCTGCCGGAGGACCTGCACAAGTTCGGCCTCATCCCCGAGTTCATCGGGCGCCTCCCCGTCGTCACGACGGTCACGCAGCTCGACCAGCGTGCGCTGATGGAGATCCTCACCAAGCCGCGCAACGCGCTCGTCCGCCAGTACCAGCGCATGTTCGAGCTCGACGGCGTGGAGCTCGAGTTCGAGCAGGGCGCCCTGGAGTCCATCGCCGACCTGGCCGTCCTCCGGCAGACGGGTGCTCGCGGCCTCCGCGCCATCCTCGAGGAGGTGCTCGGGCCGATCATGTTCGACATCCCGTCGGACGACGAGGTGGGTCGCGTCGTCATCACCCGCGAATCCGTCGTGCAGAACGCGGCGCCCACCATCGTGCCGCGCGCCTCGATGCTCCGTGCGGAGAAGTCCGCCTGAGCCGTCGGGCCCACCGCAGCCGCACGACGAGAGCGCCGCACCCCGTGAGGGGCGCGGCGCTCTCGTCGTATGGCGTCCGGGTCAGTCGGCGAGGCCCCGGCGCTCGAGCAGCGGCTCGATCACGGCGTCGCGGCCACGGAAGTCGCGGTACGCCTCCAGCGGGTCCTTCGATCCGCCGACGCCGAGGAGCCGGGAGCGGAAGCGGTCGCCGTTCGCGCGGGTGAGGCCGCCGTTCTCGTGGAACCACTCCACGGTGTCGGCGTCGAGCACCTCGCTCCAGATGTACGAGTAGTAGCCCGCGTCGTAGCCGCCCGCGAAGGTGTGCTGGAAGTAGCTCGAGGCATAGCGGGGGAGGACCGCAGGCACGTCGAGGCCGACGGCCGCGAGGGCCTCGGCCTGGAACGCGTCCACGTCCTCGACGACGTCGTCGACGCCGATCCGGTGCCACGCCTGGTCGAGGAGCGCGGCGCCCAGGTACTCGGACGTGAGGAAGCCCTCGTTGAACGCGCTGGATGCCTGGACGGCGGCGACCAGCTCGGCCGGCATCGGCTCGCCCGTCTCGTGGTGCACCGCGTAGGACGCGAGGATCTCGGGCCACAGCATCCACATCTCGTTCACCTGGCTCGGGAACTCGACGAAGTCGCGGAACACGTTGGTGCCGGCGAACCGCGGGTAGGTCACGCGCGCGAAGAGGCCGTGCAGCGCGTGGCCGAACTCGTGGAACAGGGTGTTCGCCTCGTCGTAGCTGAGCAGGGTCGGCTGGCCGGCCGGGGGCTTCGGCACGTTCAGGTTGTTGAGCACGACCGTAGGCGTGTCGAGCAGCGCGCTCTGGGAGATGAGCGGGTTCATCCACGCGCCGCCCCGCTTCGAGTCGCGCGTGTGGAGGTCGAGGACGTAGAGGCCCACGGGGGATCCGTCCTCGTCGCGCACCTCGAAGACGCGCGCGTCCGGGTGGTAGGCGGGGATGTCGTCGCGTTCGGCGAAGGTGACGCCGTAGAGCTCGGTGGCCGCACGGAAGACGCCGTCGCGGAGCACCCGGTCGGCCTCGAGGTACGGGCGCATGCGCTCGGTGTCGACGTCGTAGCGCTCGGTGCGGACCTTCTCGCTGTAGAACGCCCAGTCCCAGGCCGCGAGCTCGAAGGAGGGCTCGCCGAGCTCCTCCTGCGTGCGGTCGATCACGCGCTGCAGCTCGACGGCCTCGGCGCGGGCGTTCCGCGCCGCGGCGGGGGCGAGTCGACCGAGCATGTCGGCGACGGCCTCAGGGGTCCCCGCGGTCTGGTCGGCCGTGACCGCGGCCGCGTGGCTCGGGAAGCCGAGGAGGGCGGCGCGCTCGGCGCGGAGGCGGGTGATCTCGAGCACGAGCGGGCGGTTGTCGTGCGCGTTGCCGCGGGCGCTACGGGCGAGCGACGCTGCGAGGATCCGCTGGCGGAGCGCCCGGTCGGTGAGCTGCGAGAGGTAGGGATGACCGGTCGGCAGCACGAGGGTGATGAGGTGCTTCCCCTCGAGGCCGCGGTCGGCGGCGGCCTGCGCGGCGGCCGCGATCGCGCCCGCTCCGAGCCCGTCGAGCTGCGCCGGGTCGTCGACGACGACGGCGAGGTCGTTCGTGTCCTCGAGCAGGTTCGACTCGAAGCGCGTGGTCAGGACGGACAGGCGGCGGTTGAGGTCGGGGAGGCGTGCCTTGGCCTCGTCGTCGAGGCCCGCGCCGGTGATGGTGAACTCGGCGAGGTAGCGCTCGACGAGGTACACGGACTCGGCGTCGAGGCCCGACTCGTGGCGGGTGTCGTGCACGGCGCGGATCCGCGCGTAGAGGGCTGAGTCGAGCCGGATCGCATCCTCGTGCGCGGCGAGCTCGGGAGCGATCTCGGCGTCGAGCTCGCGCGTGGAGGGCGAGCTGTCGGCCGAGGAGAGCGTAAAGAAGACGTGGCCGACCCGGTCGAGCGTGCGCCCGGCGCGCTCCAGGGCGACGAGCGTGTTCTCGAACGTGGGCGGCTCGGGGGAGTCGGCGATGGCGCGGACCTCGGCCAGGTGCTCGGCGATCCCGGCCTGGAACGCGGGACGGAAGTGCTCCTCTCGGATGTCGGCGAAGGGGGGCATGCCGTAGGGGAGGGTGCTCGGTTCGAGGAAGGGATTCGGGGGCGTCGTCATACGGCGAGCCTAGGCCGGGCGCCGACCTAGGCTCGGAGGGTGAACAGCGAGCGATACACCCACGGCCACCACGAGAGCGTCCTCCGCGTGCACAGCGCGCGGACCGTCCGGAACTCCGCCTCCTACCTGGAGCCGCACCTGCGCCCCGGGCTCGACGTCCTCGACGTCGGCAGCGGACCCGGGACGATCACCGTGGAGCTCGCCGACATCGTCGCGCCCGGTTGTGTCGTTGGCCTCGACATGTCCGAGGACGTGGTGCGGCAGGCGTCCGAGCTGGCCGAGGGCCGGGGCACGGCGAACGTCGAGTTCGTCACGGGATCCGTGTACGAGCTGCCCTACGCGGACGCCTCGTTCGACGTCGTGCACGCGCACCAGGTGCTGCAGCACGTCGGCGACCCCGTCCGCGCGCTGGAGGAGATGCGCCGCGTCACCCGGCCGGGCGGGCTCGTTGCGGCGCGCGACGTCATCTACTCGAAGGTGGCGCTGTTCCCCGAGTCGGACGGCCTGCGGCTCTGGGCCGACGTGTACCTGCCCGTGCACCGGGCGAACGGCGGCGAGCCGGACGCGGGATCCCGCCTCAAGGCGTGGGCGCGCCAGGCGGGCTTCACCGAGATCGCGTCGAGCGCGTCGGTGTGGTGCTTCTCCTCGGACGACGAGCGGGCCTGGTGGGGCGGCGCGTGGGCCGACCGGGCGGTCGCGTCGTCGTTCGCGGGCCAGGCGCGCGAGGGCGGCTTCGCGACGGACGACGACCTGCAGGCCATCCGCGCCGGCTGGCAGGAGTGGGCGGCCGACGAGGACGGCTTCCTCGCGATGCCGCATGGCGAGATCCTCGCCCGGCGCTGAGCCGCCGCAGTATGCGACGAGGCCCGCCGGACGCGTCGTCCGGCGGGCCTCGTCATGCGTCCGCGTGCGACGCGGCGCGTGTCAGTCGTCGAAGGGGTCGTCGGTGCTCTCGCCGGGGATCGTGATCGTCGCCGCGTCCTCGACCGGGTCGTAGCGGATCACGGTTCCGTCGTCGAGCTCCACGACCGGCTTCCGCTCGAGCCAGGTGAGCGTCCAACGCCACTGCGAGGTGTCGGCGTCGAGCGCCACCACGTCGGACTCGACGGTCGTGACGGCGAGGATCACGACCTCGGGGAGGTCCGCCGGGGCGTCGCCGCCGACGGGCCAGCGGGTGTCGAGCTGCATCAGACGTCCTGCTCGTAGGTGACCCACGTGGTGCGGCGGGCGACCCGGTCGTAGAGGCGCTGCGCGTCGGCGTTGTCCTCCGCGGTGATCCACCGGAGCATGCTCGCCCCGTCGCGGCGCGCGACGTCGGCGACCGCGGCGATGAGCTGCTCGCCCACACCCTGGCGGCGCAAGATCTCGCGCACGTACAGGTCGTCGAGCAGCAGGCCGTCGGTGCCGCGGGACAGGCGCGAGAAGCGGTGGAAGTGCGCCAGGCCGACGAGGGCGCCCTCGTGCGCGTCGTCGACGGCGACGAGCGCGGAGCTCGCGTGCGCGTCGTCGATGAGGTGGCTCCAGGCGAGGACCGCGCTCTCGTCCGTCAGCTCGGTGCCGTAGAACTCGGCGTAGCCGGAGAACAGGTCGAACCAGGGGAAGAAGTCGCCGTCGCGGACGGGGCGGATCGAGATGGTCATGCGCGGTTCTCCTCGGGCTGCTCGACGGGGGCGAGCGTGATGCGGGCGACGGCGGGGCCGTCCCCCTCGGTGAAGGTCAGGTCGGTGATGCGGCCCACGGCGCGGAGGTCCCGCGCCACGAGCTCGAGCGAGCGGATGTCCTCGGGCGAGGCGGAGACCACGGCCTCCGCGACGGGCGTCTTCTGGGAGGCCTTCGCGTCGGTCTTGGCGCGGCGGATCCCCACCAGCGCGCGACCGGCGAGGCCCAGGAGCCGCGGGTCGGCCGTGCCGCCGGACGCGGGGGCGTCCGGGGTGGGCGCGGTCGGCCACGCGGCGGTGTGGATCGACCCGTCGTGCGACCAGCTCCACGCCTCCTCCGCCGCGAACGGCACGAAGGGCGCGAACAGGCGCAGCAGCACGTCGAGGGCCTCGCGGAGCGCGGCGACCGCGGATCCCCGGTCGGCCGGGTCGGCGTCGGCCGAGTACGCGCGGTCCTTGACGAGCTCCAGGTAGTCGTCGCAGAAGGTCCAGAAGAAGCTCTCGGTGACCTCGAGCGCGCGGGCGTGATCGTACTCGTCGAGCGCCGTGGTCGCGGTCTCGACGACCTCGGCCAGGGCGGCGAGCATGCCCACGTCGATGGCCTGCGTCGCGCGGGCGCCCTCGGGTGCCTCGAAGGACAGGATGAACTTCGCCGCGTTGAGCACCTTGATCGCGAGCCGGCGGCCGATCTTGATCTGTGTCGGGTTCTGCGGGTCCATCGCGGCGTCGACGCCGAGGCGGGCGGAGGCGGCCCAGTAGCGCACCGCGTCGGAGCCGAACTGCTCGAGCGTGGCCGCGGGGGTCACGACGTTGCCCTTCGACTTCGACATCTTCTTGCGGTCGGGGTCGAGGATCCAGCCGGAGATGGCGGCCGTCCTCCACGGCGCCGCGCCGTGCTCGAGCTCGGCGCGCAGCACCGTGGAGAAGAGCCACGTGCGGATGATGTCCTGGCCCTGCGGGCGCATCGAGAACGGGAACACGAGGTCGAACAGCTCCGGGTCGCGCTCCCAGCCGCCCGCGAGCTGCGGCGTGAGGGAGGAGGTGGCCCAGGTGTCCATGACGTCGAGCTCGCCCTGGAAGCCGCCGGGGACGCCGCGCTGGTCCTCCGCGTAGCCGGGGGCGGGATCCGACGACGGGTCGACGGGCAGCTGGTCCTCGGTCGGCGTGATGGCCCTCTCGAACTCCGGGTTGCCGTCCGCGTCGAGGGGGTACCAGACGGGGAGCGGCACGCCGAAGAAGCGCTGGCGGGAGACGAGCCAGTCGCCGTTGAGGCCGCCGACCCAGTTCTCGTAGCGCACGCGCATGAAGTCGGGCACGAAGCCGATCTCCCGACCGCGGCCGATGAGACCTGCGCGGAGCTCCTCGTCCCGGCCGCCGTTGCGGATGTACCACTGGCGGGTGGAGACGATCTCGAGCGGCTTGTCGCCCTTCTCGTAGAACTTGACGGGGTGCGTGATCTTGCGCGGCTCGCCGATGAGCTCGCCGGACTCCGTGAGGAGCTCGACCATGGCGGCCTTCGCGGAGAAGACGGTCTTGCCGGCGATGGCGGCGTACGCCTCGCGGCCGGCGTCGGACGTGATGGCGGCGGGCGCCTCGGAGACGATGCGGCCGTCGAACCCGACGATCGCGCGGTTCTCCAGCTGCAGCTCGCGCCACCAGACGACGTCGTTGAGGTCGCCGAAGGTGCAGACCATGGCGATGCCGGATCCCTTGTCGGGCTGCGCGAGGTGGTGGGCGAGCACGGGGACCTCGACGCCGAAGACGGGCGTCGTGACGGTGGTGCCGAACAGGCCCTGGTAGCGCTCGTCGTCGGGGTGCGCGACGAGGGCGACGCACGCCGCGAGGAGCTCGGGGCGTGTCGTGTCGATGATCACGTCGTCCCCGCCGGAGCGGTGGAACGCGAGGCGGTGGTACGCGCTCGGCTGCTCGCGGTCCTCGAGCTCGGCCTGCGCGACGGCGGTGCGGAAGGTCACGTCCCACAGGGTGGGGGCGTCGGCCTGGTACGCCTCACCGCGGGCGAGGTTGCGGAGGAACGCGCGCTGCGAGGCGACCTGCGCCTCGGATCCGATCGTGCGGTAGCTCTGGCGCCAGTCGACGCTGAGGCCGAGCGTGCGGAAGAGGTCCTCGAACTGCTTCTCGTCCTCCTCGGTGAGTCGCTCGCACAGCTCGATGAAGTTGCGGCGCGAGATCGGCTGCTGGTCGGCCGGCTTCGACGTGCCTCCGGTCTCCGAGGGCCGGTACGAGGGATCGTAGGGGAGCGTCGGGTCGCAGCGGACGCCGTAGAAGTTCTGGACGCGGCGCTCGGTGGGCAGGCCGTTGTCGTCCCAGCCGAGCGGGTAGAAGACGCTCTCGCCGCGCATGCGGCGGTAGCGGGCGATGACGTCGGTGTGCGTGTAGCTGAAGACGTGGCCGATGTGGAGGGATCCGCTCGCCGTGGGCGGCGGGGTGTCGATGGAGAAGACGGTGCCTGCGGCGGCCTCGTCGCGGCGGAAGTCGTACGTGCCGTCGGCCTGCCAGCGGCCGCCCCACTTGGCCTCGAGGCCCTCGAGGGCCGGCTTGTCGGGAACCCGGGCGACCTCTCCGGTCGTGCCCTCGGCTGTGTCCGGACGTCGTTCGTCAGCCATGCGTGCTCCGGTTCCCTCAGTGTGGACGGCACCGTGTCGATGGTGAGGTGCCTTCTGTGCGGGATCCACGCTACCGGATGGGGGCGCGGAGGCCGGATGCGGGGGCGGTCGGCCTCCGCGCATCCGCCTCCGCGACGGCGTGCGGTCTTAGGCGGGCCCGGCCGTCGCGGTCTCCCGGAAGGCCCGGCGCATCGCGTCGAGGCGGGCCGTCAGCTCCGCGGGCACCCGGCCGCCGAAGCGCGCGAAGTGCGCGTCCACGGCGTCGAGCTCCTCGAGCCACAGGGCCGGATCCAGCGCCAGCAGCTCCTCGAGCGCCCCGGCATCGAGCTCGAGGCCCGCCACGTCCAGGTCCTCCGGCAGGGGCAGGCCGCCGACCGGCGTCGACCGGACGGGCACGCGGTCCTCGACGCGGCGCACGATCCACTCGAGCACGCGCGCGTTCTCGCCGAAGCCCGGCCAGAGGAAGGAGCCGTCCTCGCCCTTGCGGAACCAGTTGACCTGGAAGACGCGGGGTGCGCCGTCGCCGAGGCCCCGCCCGACCTCGAGCCAGTGGCGCCAGTGGTCGGCCATGTCGTAGCCGCAGAAGGGCTGCATCGCGAAGGGGTCGTGGCGGAGCTCGCCGACCCGGCCCTCGGCGGCGGCCGTCTGCTCCGACGCCATCGTGGCGCCGATGAAGACGCCGTGCTCCCAGTCGTCCGCCTCCGCCACCAGCGGGACGTTCGTGGCGCGGCGGCCGCCGAAGAGGATCGCGTCGACCACGACGCCGTCGGGGTCGTCCCAGTCGTCCGCGAGCGACGGGCACTGCTCGATCGCCACGGTGAAGCGGGCGTTCGGGTGCGCGGCGGGCGTGCCGGATCCGGGCGACCACGGGTTCCCCTGCCAGTCGAGGAGACCCGCGGGCGGTGTCGGCGTCATGCCCTCCCACCACACGTCGCCGTCGGGGCGGAGCGCGACGTTCGTGAAGATGGCGTTGCCCCAGACGGTCGACATGGCGACCGGGTTGGTCGTCTCGCCCGTCCCGGGCGCCACGCCGAAGAGGCCGCGCTCGGGGTTGACGGCGCGGAGGCGTCCCTGCACGTCGGGCTGGAGCCAGGCGATGTCGTCGCCGAGCGTCTCGACCGTCCAGCCCGGGATCGTGGGCGTGAGCATCGCGAGGTTCGTCTTGCCGCACGCCGACGGGAAGGCGGCCGCGACGTGGAAGCGGCGGCCCTCGGGGCTCGTGATCCGGATGAGGAGCATGTGCTCCGCGAGCCAGCCCCCGTCGCGCGCCATCGCCGAGGCGATGCGGAGGGAGAAGCACTTCTTGCCGAGCAGCGCGTTGCCGCCGTAGCCCGAGCCGAAGGAGATGATCTCGCGCTCCTCCGGGAAGTGGCAGATGCGCTTGTCGACGTTGTGCGGCCACGGCACGTCGGCGGTGCGGCGGCCGGCGTCGTCGACCAGCGGCGCGCCGAGGCCGTGCAGCGCGCGGACCCACGTGGTGTCGGGGCCGATGAGGCGGAGCGCGTCGTCGCCCATCCGGGTCATGAGCGCCATGCTCGCGACGACGTACGGGCTGTCGGTGATCTGCACGCCGAGCTGCGAGATCGCGCCGCCCAGCGGGCCCATGGAGAACGGGACGACGTAGAGGGTGCGCCCGCGCATGGATCCGGCGAAGAGGCCGTCGAGCTCGGCGCGCGTCCGCGCCGGGTCGCGCCAGTTGTTCGTGGGGCCGGCGTCGGCCTCGTCCCGCGAGCAGATGAAGGTGCAGTCCTCGACGCGCGCCACGTCGGCCGGGTCGCTGCGCGCGAGGAAGCTGTGCGGGCGCCACTCGGGGTTCAGCCGGATCAGCGTGCCCGCGTCGACCATCTCGCGCGTGATGCGGTCGTACTCGGCGACGCTGCCCGTGCACCAGACGACCCGGTCGGGGAGCGTGAGGCGGGCGACCTCGGCGACCCACTCCGCGATGCGCAGGTCGCGGCAGTGCGCGGGGGCTGCGGTGCCGGGCGGGAGGGGGACTGACTCGGGCGCGAGGGCACCGGATGCGGGCGAGGCGGCGGCGGCGCGTGCGCGGCCGGTGGTGGTGGCAGGTGGTGCGTCCTGGATGCTGGTCATGGATCCGTCCCCTTCGATCGGTCTGTTGTTCCAGCCTGCAACCCGTCAGGATGGGGTTCGGGGATCCATCGACGTGAAGATGCGCCGATGTTCACGGAGAGGTGAATGCATGGACCAGCTCGTCATCGGCCGGCGCATCCGGCACGCGCGGAAGGGCGCCGGGCTCACGCTGCAGGCGCTGGGGGAGCGGGCGGGGATCCTGCCGAGCCAGCTGAGCATGATCGAGAACGGTCGGCGCGAGACGCGGCTGTCGACCCTCGGGCGGATCGCGGGCGCGCTCGACGTCGATGTCACCCACCTGCTCGCGGCCGATGCGCCGGACGCCCGCTCGGCCCTCGAGATCGAGCTCGACCGGGCCCAGCGCTCGTCGCTGTACGGCTCGCTCGGCCTCCCGGCGGTGCCGGCGAGCAGGGCGCTCCCGCAGGAGACGCTCGAGGCGCTCGTGGGGCTGCACCGGGAGCTCGCGCGGCGCGCGCGGGAGTCGATCGCGACGCCCGAGGAGGCCCGGCGCGCGAACACGGAGCAGCGGCTCATGATGCGCGAGCGCGACAACCACATCCCCGAGATCGAGGAGCTGGCCGAGCGCATGCTCGCCGACGTCGGCCACCGGAGCGGGGCGCTCTCGCACCGCAGCGTCAGCCGCATGGCCGAGGGGCTCGGGTTCGAGCTCATCTACGTGGACGACCTGCCGCGGTCGACGCGCTCGGTCACGGACCTCGGGGAGGGGCGGATCTACCTGCCGCCCGCCTCCATCCCCGGCGGTCACGGTCTCCGCTCGATGGCGTTGCAGGCGATGGCGCATCGCGTCCTCGGCCACGAGGAGCCCGCGAGCTACGCGGACTTCCTGCGGCAGCGGCTGGAGATCAACTACTTCGCCGCGGCCTGCCTCATGCCGCTGACGCAGTCGGTGGAGTTCCTGGCGGAGGCCAAGGCCCGGCGCGACCTCGCGGTCGAGGACTTCCGCGACGCGTTCGGCGTGACGCACGAGGCGGCGGCGCTCCGGCTCACGAACATCAGCACCACCCACCTCGACCTCCGCGTGCACTTCCTGCGGGTGGGCGGCGACGGCGCGGTCTACAAGGCGTACGAGAACGACGGGTTGCCGCTGCCGGTCGACGTGACCGGCGCGGTCGAGGGACAGCCGGTGTGCCGGGAGTGGGCGGCGCGCGGCGCGTTCGACCGCACCAACCGCACGACCGAGTTCCACCAGTACACGGACACTCCGGCGGGCACGTTCTGGTGCTCGACGCAGACGGGATCCACCGCGGAGGGCGAGTACTCGATCTCCTTCGGCGTGCCGTTCGCGCACGCGAAGTGGTTCCGCGGCCGGGAGACGACGGCGCGGAGCGTGTCGCGGTGCCCGGACGAGTCGTGCTGCCGGCGCGCGGATCCCGAGGACGCCGGACGGTGGCGCGACCGCGCGTGGCCGAGCGCGCGGCTGCACGCGCACATCCTCGCGCCGCTGCCGCGCGGATCCTTCCCCGGGGTGGACGATCGCGAGCTGTACGCGTTCCTCGACCGGCACGCGGGGGCCTGACGCCGGGCGCGCGGGCGGCTACCGCGGCGCGACGCCCTCGTCCAGCCGCGGGACGGCGTCGAGCAGCGCCCGGGTGACGGGGTGCGTCGGCCGCGTGAGGACGTCGGCGGCGGATCCGCTCTCCACGACGCGCCCCTCGCTCATCACGTGGACCTCGTCGCTCATGTGCGCCACGACGCCGAGGTCGTGCGAGATGAGGAGGATGCCGAGGCCCAGCCGGCGCTGCAGCTCGTCGAGGAGGTCGAGCACCTGCGCCTGCACGGCGATGTCGAGCGCGGAGACGGGCTCGTCGCAGATGAGGAGGTCGGGGCGGGCCGCCAGGGCGCGCGCGATGGCGACGCGCTGACGCTGGCCGCCGGAGAGCCGCGCGGGGCTGCGGCGGAGGATTGCGGGTTCGAGGCCCACCTGCGCGAGGAGCGTGCAGGGGGTGTCGCGGACGTCCGGTCCGCTCAGGCCGGCGACGTCGAGGGCATCGCGGAGGATCCGGTCGACGCTCCAGCGCGGGTCGAAGGACGCGAGCGGATCCTGGTAGACGGCGCCGACGCGCGCGCGTCGGCCGCGGCGCGCGCGCTCCGGGATGCCGCTCCACGGCTCGCCGTCGAGCGTGACGACGCCCGCGTCCGGCTCCTCGAGGGCGAGCAGCAGGCGGGCGACCGTGGTCTTGCCGGAGCCGGATCCGCCGACGAGGCCGAGCGTTCGCCCGCGGCGCACCTGGAGGGAGACGTCGTCGACGGCCGTGCGGGCTGATCCCGCCGGGCCCCTGTAGGAGCGGCTGAGGCCGGTGGCGCGGAGGACGACGCGGTCGTCCGCGTGCGGCGCTGCGCTCGATTCCGGGGACTCGGCGGCCGCCTCCAGCCGGGCCTCCGACAGCGGGACGCCGCGCGGCACGCCCGTCGGCACGGCGGCCACGAGCGCGCGCGTCCTGCGGTGGGCGGGTGCGCGCAGGATCTGTGCGGTCGGGCCCTCCTCGACGATGCGGCCGTCGTGCATCACGGCGACCCGGTCGGCGAGCCGCGCGACGACCGCGAGGTCGTGGCTGACGAGCAGGGTCGCCTGGCCGCGGGTGCGGAGGTCCGCGAGCAGGTCGATGATGCGCGCCTGCACGGTCGCGTCGAGCGCGGTCGTGGGCTCGTCGGCGACGAGGAGCGGCGGATCGAGCGCGAGGGCGGCCGCGAGCAGCGCCCGCTGCCGCAGCCCGCCCGACAGCTCGCCGGAGCGCTGGTGGACGCGCGCCTCCGGATCCGGCATGCCGACGCGCTCGAGCAGCTCGAGGACGCGCGCCCGTCGGGCGCGCGGGTCCCGCATGCCGTGGACGAGGAGGGCGTCGCCGATCTCGCGGCCGATGGGACGGAGCGGATCGAGCGAGGAGAGGGCGTCCTGCAGCACGAGCCCGACGCCGGATCCCCGGACGCGCCGCCATTCGCGCGGGCCCGCGCCGCGGAGGTCGCGACCGGCGATCTCGAGGGCGTCCGCCTGGACGTCCGCGCCCGGTCCGGCGAGGCCGAGGAGGCTCCTCGCGATCACGCTCTTGCCGGAGCCGGACGTGCCGACGAGCGCGAGGCACTCGCCCGGCGCGATCCGCAGCGAGACGCCGTGGACGACGGGGACGCCGCCGAAGGAGACGCGGAGGTCCTCGACGCGGATGGCGGGCGCGGGCGCATCCTGTCCGGATCCGCCGCTCACGATCCGCGCACCCGTCGCTCGAGCGTGCGGCCGAGCATCGTCGACGCGGTGGCGGTGAGCACGATCATCAGGCCTGGCACGACCGTGAGCCACGGCGCCGAGCCGATGTAGGTGCGGCCCGCCGCGAGCATGGCGCCCCACTCGGGATCCGGCGGCACCGTGCCCAGACCGAGGTAGCTGAGGGAGGACGCCCACACGATCGCCTGGCCCACGCCGAGCGTGCCGAGCACGAGGAGCGGGGCGGCCGTGTTCGGCAGGATGTGGCGCGCCAGCACCACGAGCGGGGGACGGCCGAGCACGGTGGCCGCCTCCACGTACGCCGAGCGGCGCACCGACATGACCCGGCCGCGGATGATGCGCGCGTAGCCGGGCGCGGCCGAGATCCCGACGGCGAGGGTGGCGCTGCCGATGCCGGGTCCGAGGATCACGATGAGGAAGAGCGCGAGCAGCAGGCCCGGGAACGCGAAGACCACCTCGATGACGCGGTTGACGGCGAAGTCGGCCACCCGGCCGAGGAGCGCGGCGGCGAGTCCGAGGACCGCGCCGAGTCCGAGGCCGATGGCCGTCGCGCTGACGCCGATCACGAGGCTCGGGCCGGCGCCGTGCACGACGCGCGTGAGGACGTCGCGGCCGGACTCGTCGGTGCCGAGGAGGTGCCCGGCGCCGGGCGCGCGGAACGCCTCGGCGGGGGCGATGGCGAGCGGGTCGCCGGGCGCGACGAGGCCGGGCGCGAAGGCCGCGGCGAGGAGCAGGACGACCACGATCGCGGCGCCCGTCGTGCCGGCGGCGGCGAGCACGCGGACCGGCGGGCGGGCGGGCGGGGCGGCGAGGAGCGTCGCGGCGCGGGGGTCGCTCATCGCGCGGCCGCCGGGAGGTCGACGACGGCGTCCGCGGCATCGGGCTCGCCGTCGACGGGCGGGGACGCGGCGCCGCCCGCGACGGGAGCGGGCCCCGTCCGCGCGGCGACGAGCCGGGGATCCACGATGCGCGCGAGCAGGTCGGTCACGGCCGTGAGCACGATGTAGACGACCGCCACCACGAGCACCACGCCGACGATGACGGGCACGTCCCGGCTGGTCACGGCCGAGAGCGCGGTGCGCCCGAGGCCGGGGCGGGCGAAGATCTGCTCGACCACCACCGCGCCCGAGATGAGAAAGCCGAACGCCCAGCCCGACAGCGCGATCCCCGGGGCGGCCGCGTGCCGCAGCGCGTGACGCAGCCGGACGCCCGCCTCGGACTCGCCGCGCGCCCGGGCGGCGAGCGCGAACGGGGAGTCGAGCGCATCCAGCAGGGCCTCGCGCATGATCTGCCCGAGGAACCCGGCCAGGGGGATCGCGAGCGTGAGCACGGGGAGCACGAGGCCCGCCGGCGACGATCCGCTCACGGCAGGCAGCCAGCCGAGGCCGGTGGAGAACAGGAGGATCAGGACGACGCCGATCCAGAAGTGCGGCAGCGACGCCGCCACGATCTCGACGCCCGCGCCGACCGCGCCAGCCACGCGACCCGCGCCCGAGGAGACGAGCGCGAGGCCGAGCGCGAGGATCCACGCCACGGCGAGCGCCAGCACGGCCAGCAGCAGCGTGCCCGGCAGCTGCCGCGCGAGCACCGTGACGACGTCCTCGCGCAGCGCGTACGACCGGCCGAGATCGCCCTGCGCGAGCCGGCCGAGCTGCGCGAGGTACTGCACGAGGAGCGGCTGGTCGAGCCCGTACTCGGCGCGCACGGCGGCGACCGCCTCGGGCGGCGCCTGCGAGCCCGGCCCGCCGAGGATCGCCTGCGCGGGGTCGCCCGGGATCAGCCGCACGGCCAGGAACGTGACGGTCGCGACCGCCCAGAGCACGAGGACCGCGCCGCCGATCCGCGCCGCGAGCGCGCCGAGCAGCGCGCGTCCCCGGGAGGCGGATCCGGGGACGACGCGGCCGCGCCTCACCGGGCGAGCCAGGCGTCGTACAGCGTCGGGGTCGCCACCGACGGCAGCGCGCGCAGCCCCTCGACGGCGGTGCCGTGCAGGAAGTGGTTCTGCTGGTCGTAGAGCGGCAGGATCCAGTACCCGGCCATGACGCGCTCCTGCACGTCGGCGTAGAGCGCGGTCCGCCGGTCGGGGTCCGTGGTCGCGCGCGCCTCGGCGAGCGCCTGGTCGATCTCGGGCACCGACACCTTGGCGTGGTTCGCGAAGTAGCCGCTCGGCGCGGGCGTGATGCCGGAGGTGTCGTAGAGGATCCGTAGCACGTCGGGGCCGGCCTTCGTGTAGGGCGCGCTCACGAGCTCGTACGCGTCGTCGCCGAGCGCCTCGTACCAGGAGCCGAGGTCCATGGGCTCCAGCTGCACGTCGAAGCCCACCTGCTTGGTGGTGGCCTGGATCTGCTCGAACAGCGACTGCTCGGCCGGGATCGACTGGTTGGTGCTCACGGGGAACCGCAGCGTGAGCCGCTTCCCGTCCTTCGTGCGGATGCCGTCCGCGTCCTTCGCGGACCAGCCCGCCTGGTCGAGGAGCGCGGCCGCGCGGTCGGCGTCGATGCCGAAGAGGTCGGGGTCGGAGACGGCGGCGGGCTCGGTGCTCGCGAGGGGCGAGTACGAGCGCTCGGCGGTGCCCTGAAAGAGCGCGGTGATGCCCGCGTCGACGTCGGCCGAGCGGATGAACGCCTCCCGCACGCGCTCGTCGTCGAAGGGCGCCTGGCCCGAGTTCAGCTCGATGCGGTTCGAGGCGCCCGGCCGCGGCGCGTCGAGCTCGCCGAGCGTGCCACCGGAGGCCGCGGACGCGATCGCGTCGGGCTGCGCGTTGTCGATCACGTCGACCTCGCCGCTCTGCAGGGCGGCGTACCGGGAGGCGGCGTCCGGCAGGAAGCGCCAGTCGATGCGGTCCAGATACGCGGGGCCGGTGTGCGCGGCGTCGGCGGGCGGCGACGAGTAGGCGTCGTTGCGCACGAGCGAGATCGACTGCTGGCGGTCCCAGCGCTCGACGCTGAACGGGCCGGTGCCGATGGGCTGCGCGCAGTTCGCGTCCGTCCCACGGGCGATCCCGGCGGGCGACTCCATCGCGAGCCACGGCTGGGAGAGCGACTCGAGCAGCGCGCTGTCGGGCGTCGAGAGGGTGAGCTGCACGGTGGACGCGTCGACCGCGGTCGCGTCCGTGATCGCCTGCAGCGCGAGGTAGCCGGTGGAGGAGAGCGTCGTCGGATCCTGCACGTGGCGGATGTTCGCCACCACGGCGTCCGCGTCGAACGGCGTGCCGTCCGTGAAGGTCACCCCCTGGCGGAGCGCGAGCGTCAGCCCGAGGCCGTCGTCGCTCCAGGTCCAGCTGTCGGCGAGCCAGGGCGTGATCCCGCCCTTCCCGTCGAGCGACACGAGCGGCTCGAGGAACTGCGACGAGACGAGCGCCTGCGGGTAGTTGCCGCCGACGTGCGGGTCGAGGCACTCGGGCTCGGCGTCGCCGGACGCGTAGACGAGCGTGCCGCCGGAGACGGGCGTGGTCGACGCCTCGGGTGTCGCGGACGTGCAGCCGGTGAGGACGAGGGTGGTCGCGGCGAGGGCGCCGAGGCCTGCGAGGGCGCGGGTGCGCGGGGTGGGGATCATGGGTGCTTCCGATGTGCGCGCCGCAGAGGGCGCTGGTGCGGGTGTTTCTGTACCGCGTCCAACAATACGCGCCCGCCGTCACCCCGGTGCACCAGGATGGGCGCATGACACCCGCACGTCCCGCCGGTCGCCCGCGCCGCTCGTCGCGCGCGACCCTCGAGGAGGCGGCCGCCGAGCTCTTCCTCGAGAACACCTACGCCGCGACGACCATCGAGCAGATCGCCCAGCGGGCCGGGGTGAGCCGCGCCACCTTCTTCAACTACTTCTCCTCCAAGGCCGACCTGCTGTGGGCCGGGCTCGACGACACCCTCGGCGCCCTCGGCGCCGCGCTCTCCGGCGTGGAGCCCGGCGGTCCGCCCGTCGACGGCGTCGTCGACGCCCTCATCGGCGCGGCGTGCTCGCGCGGCGTGGGCTGGCTGCCGCTCGCCCTCACGCAGCACGAGGTGATGGGCCTCGGCGCCGACGTGCAGGGGGAGGGGGTGGCGCGCGCGGCCCCGCTCGTGGATCCCGTCGCGCAGGCCCTCGCCCGGGCGTCCGGCCGCCGGGCATCCGCCGCACCCGTGCGGGTCGCCGCCGCCGTGATCGCCGCCGCGACGGCCGCCGCGGTCGTCGCCTGGGCGGGCGACGGCGTGGGCCGTGGGCCGCTGGAGGGGGCGATCCGGCGAGCTCTGGATCCGCTCCGCCCGGCGCTCGCCGCGACCCTCGGGTGACGGACCGGTGACGGACGGGCGCGCCACCCTCGCCTCGGGCGATGATGGCCGTATGACCGCCGACGCCGCCCCGCAGCTCGACCACTCCGCCCTCGCCTCCTCGTTCGGATCGGTGGCCGACCAGTACGACCGGGTCCGCCCCGGCTACCCCGACGACGCCATCACGTGGATGCTCCCGGCCGGCGCCCGCCGCGTCGTCGACCTCGGCGCGGGCACCGGCAAGCTCACCCGCCTGCTCTCCGCGCGCGGCATCGCCGTCACCGCGGTCGAGCCCGACGCGCAGATGCGGCAGGTGCTCCAGGCGTCATCGCCGGAGGTCGACGTCCGTGCGGGCAGCGGCGAGGCGATCCCGGTGGGTGCCGGCGAGGAGGACACGGTCCTCGTCGCGCAGGCGTGGCACTGGATGGACGCGGGCGCCGCCGCCCGTGAGGCCGCGCGCGTCCTCCGCCCCGGCGGGCGCCTGGGCATCGTCTGGAACCAGATGGACACCGAGGTGGACTGGGTCCGCGAGCTGGACGCCCTCCTGTCGCCCGGACGCCGCGCCGCGGACCGCGCCACGGAGCCCGGCCCGTTCCCCGGCTTCGGCCCCGTCGAGCACGCGTCCTTCCCGCACGTCCACCGCATGACGCCCGACGACGTCGTGGCCCTCGCCGGATCCATCAGCCGGATCATCGTCCTGCCGGACGTCGAGCGCGCCCGCGCCCTCGACGACATCCGGACCCTCCTGGCCGGCCACCCGGACACCGCGGGCCGCGACGAGCTCGACCTGCCGTACCGCGCGGACGCGTAACGCGCCCAGCTCGGCGGCTAGCTGTAGTTCCTCGGGAGGTTGTGAACGCGTGAGCGGATAGCGAAGACCTCCGGGACGATGTGAGTTACCAAGCACACGTCATCACCGGAGGTCTTCGTGACTCACGCTAATGCCCCGTTCGCTCCCGTGGGCAGGCTTCGGCTTGCTCGGTTGATCGTTGAGGACGGGTGGCCGGTCCGGCGTGCGGCGGAGAGGTTCCAGTGCTCGCCGGCGACGGCGTCGAGATGGGCTCGCCGGTATCGGGCCGGGTTGCCGATGACGGATCGCTCATCCCGCCCGCACCGGCAACCGACCCGCACGAGTCAGCGTCGGGAGCGGCGGATCGTCGCGCTCAGATTCACCCGCAGGTGGGGCCCGCACCGCATCAGCTATCACCTCCGCGTTCCGCGTTCGACGGTCGAGCGGGTGCTGAACCGGTATCGGATGCCGTTGCTCGAGCACGTCGATCTGAGCACCGGGCTCCCTGCCCGGCGGTCTCCTGCCCGACGCTACGAGCACTCCTCGCCGGGAGATCTGGTCCACGTCGACATCAAGAAGCTCGGCCGCATCCCGGACGGCGGCGGGCACCGAGTCCTCGGCAGAGCGGCCGGCCGGAGGAACACTCCCCGGACCGGACGGGGGTACGCGTTCCTGCACCACGCCGTGGATGACCACTCCCGACTGGCGTACTCCGAGATCCTCACCGACGAGCGCAAGGAGACCGCTGCCGCGTTCTGGGCCCGCGCGAACGCGTTCTTCACCGCCGCGGGCATCACCGTGATCCGTGTCCTGACGGACAACGGCTCCTGCTACCGCTCCCACGCCTTCACCGAGGCGCTCGGCACCATCGCCCACACACGCACCCGCCCCTACCGGCCCCAGACCAACGGGAAGGTCGAGCGCTTCAACCGCACCCTCGCCACCGAGTGGGCCTACGCCCATCCCTATCGCACCGACGAGGCCCGCGCCGCGACCTACGACGCCTGGCTGCATCACTACAACCACCACCGCCCCCACACCGGCATCGGCGGACTCACGCCCGCCGAACGCGTTCACAACCTCACTGGGAACTACACCTAGCCGCGCAGCCGCCTAGTCGCGCGTCGCCGACCGGTGCAGCTCCACGTCGAGCCGTCCCGCATCGGCCGTCGCGGTCATCCACGTGAAGTCAGGCTGGCGGCGACGGTCGGTGGGGGAGCCGGGGTTGAGGAGCCGCAGCCCCGCGGGCGTCACGGTGTCCCACGGAATGTGGCTGTGACCGAAGACCAGCACGTCGGTCTCGGGGAACGCCGCGTCCATCCGCCGCTCGCGGCCCGTGGACGCGCCGGTCTCGTGCGTCACCGCGAACCGGATCCCCTCGATCACGGCACGCGCCGTCTCCGGCAGCCGGGCGCGGAGCCCGGCGGGGTCGTTGTTGCCCCAGCACGCGAGCAGCCGGCCCGCGCGCGCCTCGAGCGCGTCGAGCGCTGCCTCGTCGACCCAGTCGCCCGCGTGGACCACGACGTCGGCGGCGTCGATCGCCCGCCACAGCGCCCGCGGCAGGTCCTTCGCGCGCCTGGGGAGGTGGGTGTCGCTGAGGAGCACGAGCGATGCGGTCACCCGGTCGACGGTACGCGGCCGCGCCGCCGCCCGTTCGCGCCGCGCGGCTCCCGTACCCTCGATGCGTGACCCCCGCCACCCGCGACCTCGTGCCCGCCGACCTCGCCTGGATGGTGCAGCTGAACGACGCGGCCGTGCCCGCGGTCCCGCCCATGGACGCCGCGTCCCTCGGCGACGTGCTCGGCCACGCCGACCTCGCGATCGCCGTGGTCGACCAGGACGCGCCCGACGCGCCGCCCGTGGGCATGCTCCTCGCGATGCAGCCGGGCGGCGCGTATGACAGCCCGAACTACCGCTGGTTCGCGGAGCACGGCGTCGACGGCCTCTACGTCGACCGGATCGTCGTCGCCGACGGTCACCGCGGGCTCCGGCTCGGCCAGGTCCTCTACGCGCGCGTCTTCGCCGAGGCCCGGCGCACCGGGCGCGCGGCCGTCACGTGCGAGGTCAACACGCTCCCGCCGAACCCCGGGTCGCTCGCCTTCCACGGCCGGCTCGGCTTCGTCCGCGTCGGCGAGCTGGTCGACGCCGACGGGCTCCACGCGGTCGCGATGCTGTCCGCCCCCGTGGACCCGGATCCGTCCGTCCCGACAGCCGCCTGAACCGCGCGCCATGATGGACGTGACCCGAGCCCACGACCCGTCCACCAGGAGGCGCCCATGACCGGCATCACCCGCGGCTTCGTCGGCCGCCCGCGCACGGGCCCGGCGACCGCCTCCCGCCCGGCCAGTACGACACCCAGGGCGGCTGGCCCGTCCTCACCGCCGAGGCCGTCCCGAACCTCCCGGAGTCGCGCTGGTCGATCGCCGTCGACGGGCTCGTGGAGCGCCCCACCTCCTGGGACTGGGACGAGGCGCATGCGCTTCCCCGCTCCGAGTACGCGGGCGACATCCACTGCGTCACCACGTGGACCCGGCTCGACACGCGGTTCGCGGGCGTCAGCGTCGACACGCTGCTCGACGCCGCGGGCCCGCTCCCGGAGGCGTCGTTCGTCCTCGCCACGTCGCACTCCGGCTACACGACGAACCTCCCGCTCGACGATCTCCGCGGCGGCCGCGCGTGGATCGCCTGGGAGGCCGACGGCCGACCCCTCACGCCCGACCACGGCGGGCCCGCGCGCCTCCTCGTGCCGCACCTCTACTTCTGGAAGAGCGCGAAGTGGATCGCCCGGCTCACGCTCCTCGACCACGACCAGCAGGGCTTCTGGGAGCGCAACGGGTACCACGATCGCGGCGACCCGTGGCGCGAGCAGCGCTACCAGGGCGACCGCTGAGCGCCGCGGCGCCGGTGCCGGGTCCCGGGCCCGAGCGCGTCCCCGGCCTCGTCCCCGCCGTCCCGGCCTCGGTCGGTGGCGAGTGGCGGACCGCGACGATCACGGCGGTCGAGCACCCGACCCCCACGACCGTCCTGCTGCGCTTCGACGTGCCCGACCGGATCCCGCACCTCCCCGGCCAGCACTGCGTCGTGCGGCTGCGCGCGGAGGACGGGTACACGGCCCAGCGCTCGTACTCGATCCTCTCCGCGCCGCACGAGCCCGGCGTCGAGCTGCTGATGGAGCGCTACGAGGACGGGGAGGTGAGCGGGTTCTTCGCCGACGTCGCGCGGGTCGGCGACGAGATCGAGATGCGGCTGCCCATCGGCGGCTTCTTTGTGTGGGACGGCGCGACGCCGGCCGTCGCGCTCGGTGGCGGGACGGGCGCGGTGCCGCTCGTGGCGATGGTCCGCCACGCCCGCCACCTCGGCGTCCCGCACCTGGTCCGCGTGGCCGTCTCGGCCCGCACCGCGGCCGACGTCCCGTGCCGCGCGGAGCTCGAGGCCGCCGGCGCCCTCGTCGTCACCACGCGGGAGCGGTACGGTGCGCGCGGTTACGGCCGGCTCCGGGCCGAGGAGGTCGCGGAGCTCGCCACCGGCGCGGGGGTGGCGCTCGTGTGCGGATCCACCGCGTTCGCGGGCGGGGCCACGCGCCTGCTGCTCGACGCCGGGGTCGGCCGCGACGCGATCCGCATCGAGCAGTTCGGCCCGTCGGGGGAGTGACGGCGGCGCTCCGACCGGGCCACACTGGGCGGACGGCGACGGAGCCGTGGGGAGCGGGTGCCGCATGGAGCGATCGGTCGTGCTGCTGCGCGGGATCAACGTCGGGCGGGCCAAGCAGGTGCCGATGGCGCAGCTGACCGCGGCGCTCGACGGGCTCGGCTACGTCCGCGTCCGCACGCACCTGCGGAGCGGGAACGCCGTCGTCGACCACGAGCGGCCGAGCGGCCGGGGTGCGGCGGTGGCCATCGAGGACGCGGTGCGGCTCGCCACGGGGGTGACCGCCGACGTCCACCTCGTGCCCGCCGCCGACTTCCGGCGCATCGCCGCCGGCATCCCGTTCGGCGCCGTCGCCGACGATCCCGCCCGTCTCCTCGTCTCGTTCCTCGACCGCCCGCTGGATCCGATGCCCGCGCCGCCGCCCGCCGCCGCCATCGCGCCCGACCTGGTCGAGGTCGCACCCGACGCCGTGTACTCCTGGCACCCCGACGGCGTCTCGGCCTCGCGCGTGCCCCCGGCGTTCTGGCGCGGGCTCGGGGCCTCCGTCACGGCCAGGAACGCCCGCACCGTGGCCGCCCTCGTCGCGCTCCTCGACGCCTGACCGCGGTCGCCGCCCCTCGCGTCCCCCGCACGGGGGTGATGCCGGCGGCCTGTCGCGCCCCCGTTCCGGGTCGGGCGCGCGGGGGCCTCCTCGTGACGCGATGAGGGGGATAGGTTCGTGGACGTGAGCAGATTCGCGGACCGATGGAAGTCCCACATCCTGGAGACGTTCTCCGCGGATGCGCAGGGCCGACCCCAATGGATCCAGGACCTGGAGGACGGCGACGACGCGGGTTGGTTCGGCCCCGGCTCCGCGGTCTGGGCCGTGCACGGCGGGATGCCGACGCTCGTGGCGGGGATCCGCGCCCTCCTCATGCAGACGCTGCACCCGGGCGCCATGGCCGGCGTCCACGACTGGTCGCGCTACCGCGAGGACCCGCTCGGCCGGCTCGCCGGCACCGTGCGCTGGGTCATCACCACGTCGTTCGGCGACCGGGACACCGCCGTCGACGTGAGCCGTCGCGTCCGGGGCTACCACCGCAAGGTGCAGGGCACGTTCGTCGACGGCCACGGCGTCGAGCGCCCCTACAGCGCCAACGACCCCGACCTGCTCTCATGGGTCCACATCGTCTTCACCGACGCGTTCCTCAGCACGCACATGCAGTGGGGTCCGTCGATCCCCGGCGGTCCGGACAGGTACGTCGCCGAGTGGGCGAAGGCCGGCGAGCTCATGGGCGTGGAGGCGCCGCCGCGCTCGCACGCCGAGCTGCACGCGCAGATCGACGCGTTCCACGACCAGGGCCTCCTCCGCGCCGACGAGCGCACCCGCGAGACGATCTCCTTCCTCCGCGAGCCGCCGCTGCGGCCCTCCATGCTGCCCGCCTACCGCGTCCTCTTCGCCGGGGCCGTCGCGTCCCTCGAGCCGCGGTACCGCGAGCTCCTCGGGCTCGACAAGGCCTCGTTCGGTCCCTTCCCGCTGCCGGCGCTCGCGTCGACCCGGGTGATGCTCGGCGTCGCCGGGCGCGTGATGGGCGAGCAATCGACGAGCCACGAGGCCGCTCTCAAGCGCATCGCACGGCTGCAGGGCGGGACGGGCGCGTCGTCGTCCGGCGCCCCGGCGGGGACCTGCCCCGGACGCGGCGACGACGCCGGCCACCGCGCGCAGCCCGCCGCCTGATCCGCTGTCCGTCGCGGCACCGGCCGCCGCCCGCCCAGCGCGGCCGATGTCGGCGGCCCGGGCTAGCGTGGACACGACATGAGCAGGCAGGACGGATCGACGAGGCGCACGTCCGACGCGAGCGCGGACGACTCCGAGGCCACCATCCTGCACATCGACATGGATGCGTTCTTCGCGGCCGTCGAGCTCCTCGAGCGGCCGGAGCTGCGCGGCACCCCCGTCATCGTCGGCGGGTCGTCGGGTCGCGGCGTGGTCACGAGCGCCACCTACGAGGCCAGGCGCTTCGGGGTCCGCTCGGCCATGCCCATGGCGCAGGCGCTGCGCCTCTGCCCGCAGGCCACCGTCATCGGCGGCCACATGGAGAAGTACGCGCACTGGTCCCGGGTGGTCATGGGCATCTTCCGCGACGTCACCCCCCTGGTGGAACCGCTCAGCATCGACGAGGCGTTCCTCGACGTGGCGGGTGCCCGAGGTCTCTTCGGCTCGCCCGCCGAGATCGGCGTGATGATCCGCCGCTGCGTCCATGCCGAGACCGGCCTCACCTGCTCGGTCGGGGCGGCATCCACCAAGTTCGTCGCCAAGCTCGCCAGCACGCGCTGCAAGCCCGACGGGCTGCTCGTCATCCCCGCCGCCGAGACGCTGCCGTTCCTGCACGGGCTGCCCGTGGGCGCGCTCTGGGGCGTGGGGAAGACGACCGAGGAGGCGCTCCTCCGGCGCGGCCTCCGCACGGTGGCCGACATCGCGGACACCCCGCTGCCCGCGCTGCAGTCCATGCTCGGCGAGTCCGCGGGCGCCCGGCTCCACGACCTCTCCTGGGGGCGCGACCCGCGTCGCGTCAGCACGCACCGGGAGGAGAAGAGCATGGGGCACGAGAACACGTTCCACGACGACGTGGCGGATCCCGAGATCGTGCGCCGCGAGCTCCTCGGCCAGGCCACGCGCGTCGCCGAGAGGCTCCGGCGCGCGGGGCTCACCGCCCGGACGGTGTCGCTCAAGCTCCGCTACTCCGACTTCCGCACCATCACGCGATCCCGCACGCTCGCGGAGCCCACCGACGTCGCCCGCCGCATCTACGACGAGATCCGCGACGTGTACGAGCAGGTCGCACGGCCCGGTGACCGGATCCGGCTCGTGGGCGTGCGCGCCGAGCAGCTCGACGACGCCGACAACCGCGCCGTCGCCCTGTGGGACGCGGACGAGGGCTGGCGCGAGGCCGAGCGCACGGTCGACCAGGCGGTGGAGCGCTTCGGCCGGGGGGCCATCGGTCCGGCGTCGCTCCTGCGGAAGCCCGGGGCGAAGCGCGCGACCGTGTCGGATCCGCGCACGGAGGCGGCCTCCCGCGGTGTCCTCCCCGGACACCCGCCCGACTGACGAGGACCACCATGACCGATCCCGCCGCGCCCGCCCCCGACGACCACGTCCCGGCAGGGGAGGAGGGGCCGGCTGGGGCTCCGGCTGCGCCGCCCGTTCCGCCCGCCGCCCCGGCACCTCCCGTCGCGCCGGCATCCCCCTTCGCGCCATCCGGGCCCCCGTCGGCGTCCGCCGCCGCTCCCTACGGCCTCGCGCCCGCGCCGGTCCCGCCCTCCCCGGCCGCCGTCGCCTGGGGCCAGCCGGTCTACGCGGCCGCGCCGCCCAAGGGCCTCAGCCTCACGTCGATGATCCTGGGGCTCGTCTCGGTCTTCTTCTTCTGGACGTTCCTCTGCCCGCTCATCGGGCTCGTGTTCGGCATCATCGGCATCCGCAAGGAGCCGGCCGGCCGCGGCTTCGCGATCACGGGCCTCATCCTCAACGGCCTGCTGCTGCTCATCCCCGTCGCGGTCGTGCTCTCGATCATCGTCGCGGGCGGCACGCTCTTCGGCATCGCCGCCACCACCCCGCGCTGACCCGCGCGGGCGCCGCCCCGTCCCGGTCGCGGGGCGGCGCCGGACGGCTAGGGCCGGCCCATCCCGCGGTAGCGCCAGCCGGCGGCGCGCCACGCGACGGGATCCAGGCAGTTGCGGCCGTCGACGATCACGGGCGTCGCCACGATGGCCTTGAGCTCCGCCGGGTCGATGGCCCGGTACTGCTTCCACTCCGTGAGCACCATGACGGCGTCGGCGTCGCGTGCCGCCTCCTGCCACGAGTCGACGTAGGTGAGCTCCGGGAAGCGGCGGCGCGAGTTCTCGTTGGCGTA
The DNA here is from genome assembly GCF_000069225.1 of Clavibacter sepedonicus. Lineage (GTDB taxonomy): Bacteria > Actinomycetota > Actinomycetes > Actinomycetales > Microbacteriaceae > Clavibacter > Clavibacter sepedonicus. The sequence continues at coordinate 1,606,626 of NC_010407.1, forward strand.
CGGATCCGTCGCGAGCACGCGCGCGCCCTGCAGCTGCAGCTGCGCGGAGATGCTGAGCGCGGGGGAGTCGCGCACGTCGTCCGACTCGGGCTTGAAGGCGAGCCCGAGCACGGCGATGTTGCGGCCGAGCAGGGATCCGCCGCACACCTCCCGCGCCACGTCGACCGCCCGCACGCGCCGCCGCATGTTGATGGAGTCGACCTCGCGGAGGAACGTGAGCGCCTGGTCCGCGCCGAGCTCGCCCGCGCGCGCCATGAACGCCCGGATGTCCTTGGGGAGGCAGCCGCCGCCGAAGCCGATGCCGGCGTTGAGGAAGCGGCGGCCGATGCGGTCGTCGTACCCGATGGCGTCCGCGAGCTGGGTGACGTCGGCACCGGTGGCCTCGCACACCTCCGCCATGGCGTTGATGAAGGAGATCTTGGTGGCGAGGAACGCGTTCGCCGACACCTTCACGAGCTCGGCGGTCTCGTAGTCGGTCGTGACGCGCGCCGTGCCGGTGCCGATCGCGGTGGCGTAGACCTCGTCGAGCGCCGCCCGCGCGGCCTCGCCAGCATCTCCCGTGGGCAGGCCGTAGACGAAGCGGTCGGGCGTGAGCGTGTCCTCGACCGCGAATCCCTCGCGCAGGAACTCGGGGTTCCACACGAGCGTCGCGCCGGGCACGCGCGCGTCGATCCGCTCCGCGAGCCGCCGCGCGGTGCCGACGGGCACGGTGGACTTGCCGGTGACCACGTCGCCCGGCGCGAGGTGGGGGATCAGCGCCTCGACCGCGGCGTCGACGTAGGTCATGTCCGCGGCGTTCTCGCCGCGCTTCTGCGGCGTGCCGACGGCGATGAAGTGCACGCGGGAACCGGCGGCCTCGGCCGTGTCGGTGGTGAAGCGGAGGCGGCCGGTCGCGAGCTGCTCGGTGAGGAGATCCGGCAGGCCCGGCTCGAAGAACGGGGCGACGCCCGTCTGCAGGGACGCGATCTTCGCGGCGTCCACGTCGATCGCGACCACGTCGTGCCCGAGGCGGCTCATGCACGCGGCGTGGACGGTGCCGAGGTAGCCGCAGCCGATGACGGAGATGCGCACAGAGGAGTCCTTCGCGTCGTGGGGGAGGGCCGCCGGTCGGACGCCGGGCGACCGACGATGCGGTCGCCGGGCCGCGGCGTCGGCACCGTATCACGGTGGGGTGACGCGCCAGGGGCGGGGCCCGACGTGCGCTCGCGCGCCGCGTCCGACCCCGCCCCGGAGCGGCGGATCAGGCCAGCAGCGCCTCCGCGGAGTCCGCCACCGGGCCGAGGATCGCGGCCGAGCGCGCGGGCAGGACGACCTCGTCGGCGCCCAGCGACACGCCTGGCTCCGTCGCGAACAGCATCGCGGGACGATCGCCCACGACGGGCACGCGTCGCTCCTCGTCCGACAGGTTGACCACGATGGACAGCTCGCCGCGGTCCATCACCAGGAGGCGCGCCTCCTCGTGCACCTCGACCTCGACCTCGGCGAACCGGGGGTCGGTGAGGTCGGGGTGGGTGCGGCGCAGGCGGATCAGCTCGGAGTAGAGCGCGAACAGGCGCGCGTGCTGCGAGTCGGCGGCCTCGGCGCCGTAGAGCTCCGACCAGTCGAGCTTCGAGTCCTGGAAGGTCGACAGGTCCTGCGGGTTCGGCACGACCGACTCGTCCCAGCCCATCTTCGCGAACTCCGCGATGCGGCCCTTCGCGGTCGCCTCGCCGAGGTCGTGCTCGGGGTGCGACGTGAAGAACTGCCACGGCGTCGTCGCGCCCCACTCCTCGCCCATGAAGAGCATCGGGGTGAAGGGCGACGTCAGCGTGAGCACGGCGGCCAGCGCGAGCCCGCCCTCGTCGAGCGTCGCCGTGAGGCGGTCGCCCGTGGCGCGGTTGCCGATCTGGTCGTGGTTCTGGTTCGCGACCACGAGGCGGTGCGCCGGAATCCGCTCGGTGTCGAGCGGGCGCCCGTGCACGCGGCCGCGGAACGACGACCAGGTGCCGTCGTGGAAGAAGCCGCGCGTGATGACCTTGGCGATCGCCCCGAGCGGCGCGAAGTCCGCGTAGTAGCCGGTCGTCTCGCCCGTGAGCGCCACGTGGACGGCGTGGTGGAAGTCGTCGCTCCACTGCGCGTCGAGCCCGTAGCCGTGCGCCTCGCGGGAGGTGATGAGCTTCGGGTCGTTGAGGTCGGACTCCGCGATGAGCGTGAGCGGGCGGCCCACGTGCGCGGACAGCACGTCCACCTGCACGGCCAGCTCCTCGAGGAGGTGCGTCGCCGTGTCGTCGACGAGGGCGTGCACCGCGTCCAGCCGCAGCGCGTCGACGTGGTAGTCGCCCAGCCACATGAGCGCGTTGTCGATGATGTACTCGCGGACGGGGCCGGAGTCCTCGCCGTCGAGGTTGAGGCTCGACCCCCACGTGTTCGCCGAGGCCTCGTGCAGGTACGGGCCGTACACGGGCAGGTAGTTGCCGGACGGGCCCAGGTGGTTGTAGACGACGTCCTGAACCACGCCGAGGCCGCGCGCGTGGCACGCGTCGACGAAGCGCTGGTACGCCTCGGGTCCGCCGTAGGTCTCCTGCACGGCGTACCAGAGGACCCCGTCGTAGCCCCAGTTGTGCGTCCCGTTGAAGCCGTTGACGGGCAGCACCTCCACGAGGTCGACGCCGAGGGCCACGAGGTGGTCGAGCCGGTCGATCGCGGAGTCGAGCGTGCCCTCGGGCGTGAAGGTGCCGATGTGCATCTCGTAGACGACGGCGCCGGCGAGCTGGCGGCCGGTCCATGCCTGGTCGGTCCACGCGAACGACGACGGGTCGTAGGTGCGCGAGCGGCCGTGGACGCCCTCGGGCTGGCGGCGCGAGCGCGGATCCGGCAGCGGGGTGCCGGAGTCGTCCACGAGGTAGCCGTAGTCGAGGTCGCCGGAGGGGAGGGCCTCGGCGCGGGCGGCGTCGAGGGTCCACCAGCCGTCGCCCACGGGCGAGAGCGGCAGGCGCTCGTCGCCCACGGAGAGCGCGAGGGTGCGGGCCTTCGGGGCCCAGATGTCGAAGCGGTCGTCGGTCATGCTCGGCTCCCGGTGGTGAGGTCGGCTGCGGTGGATGCGGGCGCGAGGATCGCGACCGGGTACTCGGCGAGGAGCGCCGCGACGGACACGCGTCCGCCGTCGACGCGGCGGCCGCTGACGTGGTCGACGAGCTCGCCCTCGGGCAGCGTGATCGAGGTGGATCCCCATCCTCCGCCGGACTCGAGCCCGACGGGCAGGCGGGTGGCGACCGTGATGGCCCCGCCGCGGTCGAACGCGATCACGTGGGCCGCGGCGTCGCCGGTCGCGCGCACCGGCTCGTACCCGGTGAACAGCTCCGGGTGGTCACGACGGAGGCGGAGCGCGCGCGCCGTGACGAGGAGCTTGGCGGCCCCCGTCTCGTCGATGGCGGGCTCGGCGCCCTTGAGGACGGCGTCGAGGGCGGCGCGGCGCATGCCGAAGTCGACCTCGCGGCGGTTGTCGGGATCCACGAGGCTCGTCTCCCAGAGCTCGCTGCCCTGGTACACGTCGGGCATTCCGGGGGCGGTGAGCTGGATCGCCTTGGCCGCCAGGGAGTTCGACCAGCCCGGGCCGGACAGCCGGTCGTAGAGCCCGGCGACGATGGTGCGGGCGCGCGGGTCGTCGAATGCCGCGTCGACGAGCGCGTGCATGCGCTCCTCGAAGGCCTCGTCGGGCGCGGTCCACGTGGTCGAGTCGCCGGCCTCGCGCGACGCCTTCTCGGCGTAGGCGTGCAGGCGCTCGCGCGACGCGGGCCAGGTGCCGACGAGCGTCTGCCAGAGCAGGTTCTCGAACGGCCCGTCGCCGATGGGCGCGACCTCGCGCAGCTGGCCGAGCGCGTCGCGCCAGGCCTCCGGGGTCTCGGAGAGCACGTCGATGCGGGCGCGCACGTCCTCGCCGCGCTTCGTGTCATGCGTGGAGAGCGTCGTCATCGCGTGCGGCGCGGAGCGGAGCCGATCCTGCTGGCGCGCGTGGAAGTCGTCGACGTCGATCGCGAAGATCGACGGGTCCGCGCCGACCTCGTTGAGGGAGACGAGGCGCGAGTAGCGGTAGAACGCCGTGTCCTCGACGCCCTTCGCCATGACCATGCCGCTCGTCTGCTGGAAGCGCTGGGCGACGAGCGTGGACGGGTCGGCGAGCTGCGGCATGAGCGCGTCGATGGTGGCGACGAGGTCGGGGCGGCTCGCGCGCGCGGCCTCGGCGGCCTCCTCGAGGTGGTGGAGCCCGCCGGGCAGGTAGCTGCGGTAGACGGGGAAGGTCGCGAGGAGCTCCGCGATCGCGTCGGCGGCGTCGTCCGGCGCGTCCTCCACCAGGCGCTCGAGGCGGAGGACCTCGCTGCGGAGGATCCCGTCGGCGATGCCGCGCTTGGTCCCGCGGATCATCGCGGCCCAGCTGGTGAGCTCGCCCTGCGGCAGGCCGCGGAGCGAGGCGTCGAGGTGGTCGAGCTCGACCTGTCCGTCGGGGTCGACCAGCACGCGGTCGATGTCGGCGAGCGCGTCGTACCCGGTGGTGCCCGCCGTCGCCCAGTCGGTCGGCAGCGTCTCGCCGGGCTCGAGGATCTTCTCCACGAGCACGTACGCGCCGCCCGTGATGCGCGCCAGGTCGTCGAGGTAGCCCTTCGGGTCGAGCAGGCCGTCCGGGTGGTCGACCCGGAGCCCGTCCGCGAGGCCCTCGCGGAACCAGCGCGAGATCTCGGCGTGCGACTCCTCGAAGACCCGGGGCAGCTCGACGCGGATGCCCGCGAGCGTGTTGACCGCGAAGAAGCGGCGGTAGTTGAGCTCGGCGTCGGCGCGGCGCCAGTTGACCAGCTCGTAGGACTGGCGCTCGTGCACCGCGACGGCGTCCGCGTCGTCCTCGGCCGTACCGGGCGCCACGGGGAAGCGCTGGTCGTAGTAGCGGAGCTCGACCGTGCCGTCATCGCCGCGCACCAGCTGCAGCTCGTCGAGCTCCGACTCGCCGTCGCCGAGCACGGGGATCCGCACCTTGCCCTGCCCGAAGTCCCAGTCGACGTCGAACGCGTCGGCGTAGCGGCTGGCGGTGCCGTGCGTGAGCAGGTCCCACCACCAGAGGCTCTCCACGGGCGTCGCGACGCCGACGTGGTTGGGGACGATGTCCACCAGGACGCCGAGGCCCAGCTCGTGGGCGCGGTCGGCGACGGCCTTCATGCCCGCCGCGCCGCCGCGGGACGGGTCCACCTGCGAGTGGTCGACGACGTCGTAGCCGTGGTCGGATCCGGGCTCGGCCGCGAGGATCGGGCTGAGGTACACCCAGTCGGCGCCGAGGTCCTTCACGTACGGGAGCTGCTCGGCCACGGCGGCGAGGTCGAACGACTCCCGCACCTGGAACCGGTAGGTGGAGATGGGGGTTCTCAACTGATGTCGCTCCTTGCGTCTGCGGCGGGCCGATCGGCCTGCGCGTGGGTGAGGACGGCGAGGCTCGCCGCGACCGAGTGGTCGGGCTCCACCTCGGGCTCGGTGTAGGCGCGCAGCACCACGAGCGCCTTGGCCGCCACATCCACGACGCTACTCGCGCGGAGGGCCGTCGAGTCGGCTCCGACGCCCGCGGTGTCGATCACGGTCTCCCACGCGTCCGCGTACTCGTCCGACGGGAGCGTGAAGGCGACCCGCTCGTCGTGCGCGTTGAAGTAGAGGAGGAAGTGCGTGTCGTAGATGTCCTCGCCGCGGCGGTCGCGCCCGCGGATCCCGTTGCCGTTGAGGAACATGCCGATGGCGCGGAGCCCGGATTCCCAGTCGTCGTCGACCATCGGGGTCGCGTCGGCGTCGAGCCAGACGATGTCGGGCAGCGGCTCGCCCTCGCCGCGCCGCACGGGTCGGCCGTCGAAGAAGCGGCCGCGACGGAAGGTCGGGTGCTCCTTGCGGAGCCGCACGACCGAGGCCGTGAACTCCACGAGCGGCTGGTCCGCCTGGTCCCAGTGCACCCAGCTGATCTCGTTGTCCTGCGCGTACGTGTTGTTGTTGCCCTGCTGCGTGCGGCCGAGCTCGTCGCCATGCAGGATCATCGGCACGCCCTGCGACAGGATCATGGTCGCGAGCATGTTGCGCTGCTGGCGGCCGCGGAGCGTGAGGATCGCCGGGTCGTCGGTCGGTCCCTCCACGCCCATGTTCCAGGAGCGGTTGTGGCTCTCGCCGTCCTTGTTGTCCTCGCCGTTCGCCTCGTTGTGCTTCTCAGTTGTAACTGACGAGGTCGGCGATCGTGAAGCCGTCGTGCGCGGTGATGAAGTTGATCGACGCCACGGGCCGACGCCCCGAGTGCTCGTAGAGGTCGGCGGATCCCGTGATCCGGGCCGCGAACTCCCCGAGCGACGACGCCTCGCCGCGCCAGAAGTCGCGGACGGTGTCGCGGTACTTGCCGTTCCACTCGGTCCACTGCGGCGGGAAGTTGCCCACCTGGTAGCCGCCGGGGCCGACGTCCCACGGCTCGGCGATGAGCTTGACCTGCGACACCACGGGGTCCTGCTGCACGAGCTCGAAGAAGGTGGCGAGCTTGTCGACGTCGTAGAACTCGCGCGCGAGCGCCGACGCCAGGTCGAACCGGAAGCCGTCCACGTGCATCTCGGTGACCCAGTAGCGCAGCGAGTCCATGATCAGCTGCAGCGCGTGCGGGTGCCGCACGTTGAGCGAGTTGCCGGTGCCCGTGTAGTCCATGTAGTAGGTGGGGTCGTCCTCCATGAGCCGGTAGTAGGCCTGGTTGTCGATGCCCTTGAACGAGAGGGTCGGCCCGAGGTGGTTGCCCTCGGCCGTGTGGTTGTAGACCACGTCGAGGATGACCTCGATGCCGGCGGCGTGCAGCGCCCGCACCATGGACTTGAACTCCTGCACCTGCTGGCCGAGCTCGCCCGTGGACGAGTACGCGTTGTGCGGCGCGAAGAACCCGATGGTGTTGTAGCCCCAGTAGTTGCGGAGGCCCTTCTCGAGCAGCGTGTTGTCCTGCACGAACTGGTGCACGGGCATCAGCTCGATGGCGGTCACGCCGAGCTTCTGCAGGTGGTCGATGACGGCGGGGTGCGCGATGCCGGCGTACGTGCCGCGCAGCTCCTCGGGGATCCGCGGGTTCAGCTGCGTGAGCCCCTTCACGTGCGCCTCGTAGACGACCGTCTCGCTGTAGGGCGTGCGGGGGAGGCGGTCGCCGTCCCAGTCAAAGAACGGGTTGACCACGACGCCGAGCATCATGTGCGGGCCCGAGTCCTCGTCGTTGCGGCTCGACGGGTCGCCGAAGTCGTAGGCGAACAGCGACGGGTGCCAGTCGAACTCCCCGCAGGTGGCCTTGGCGTAGGGGTCCAGCAGGAGCTTCGCGGGGTTCGACCTGTGCCCGTTCTCCGGCTCGTAGGGACCGGTCACGCGGTATCCGTATCGCTGCCCCGGCTGCACGTGCGGGAGGTAGCAGTGCCAGACGTGCGCGTCGACCTCCGTGACGTCCACGCGGGTCTCGGTGCCGTCCTCCTCGATGAGGCACAGCTGCACCGACTCCGCGGCCTCGCTGAAGAGAGCGAAGTTCGTGCCGCTCCCGTCGAAGGTCGCGCCGAGCGGGTAGGGGTTTCCGGGCCAGGTCTTCAAGTGGTCCTCCAGTTGGGTCGACTCGTCCGCCGGCGGTGCGCACGCGTGCGCGCGCGGGGTCCGTCGGGGGCGGGGCAGGCGGTGGATCCGCGTGGGCCGCAGCGGCAGGGGGGGCGGATGCGACGCAGCGACGCACCACGGGCGAGGCTACCGTGGGCGCCCGGATTGGCCCGCATCCCGAGGGCCCCGCAGGGTACGGTGGGTCGCATGACCAACCTCGTCGCACAGCTCGCAGAGAACGTGAAGAACGCCGGAGTGGGGACGGTCTACGGCGACCCCCTCGACATCGACGGCTCGACCATCGTGCCCGTGGCGTTCGCCTGGTACGGCTTCGGCGGGGGCAGCGACCTCCCCGACTCGGACGGCAACGTCGCCGGCGGCGGCGGGGGCGGCGGCGCCACCTGGCCCATCGGCGCCTACATCGCCACCGACGGCGAGGTGCGCTTCCAGCCCAACGTGATCGCCCTGCTCGCGGTGGCCACGCCCGTCATCTGGATCTCCGGCAAGGTCCTCGTCAAGCTCATCAAGACGCTGAAGTAGCCGCAGCCGCACCACCACCGCGGAGCGCGGGTGCCCTCGGGCGCCCGCGCTCCCGTGCGTCCGGGGACGCGCGCCGTCGCTGCTTTCCGGGCGCGTCGCCCGCGCGCTATGCTCGCCGGTGAACACGGGAGTCCGGTGAGCCGGACTGAGAGGAAGATCCCCAATCTTCGACCGTCGAACCTGATCTGGATCATGCCAGCGCAGGGAGGTTTCCTTTCTCCACCCGTGCCTCTTCCACCTCACCGAAGGGCACGTCCGATGACCGCATCACCCTCGTCCACCGCATCCGCTCCGGCCGGCGTCGCCGCCCGCAGCCCCCGCTCCGGCCTCCGCGCCCGCTGGCGCGTCATCGACATCGTCGTGGCCAGCGTCCTCGGCGTGGCCTCCGGCCTCGTCTTCGTGATCTGGAACACGGCGTCCGTCCCCGTCGCGGGTGTGTTCCAGCCCCTGCTCCCCGGGCTCCAGGCGCTCGCGGGCGGCGGCTGGCTCTTCGCGGGCGTCCTCACCGGCATCGTGATCCGCAAGCCCGGCGCCGCCCTCTACGGCGAGCTGCTCGCCGCGTTCGTCTCCATGCTCGTCGGCAACGTGTGGGGGGTGAGCACGCTCCTCTCCGGCCTCACGCAGGGCCTCGGCGCGGAGCTCGTGCTGCTCGCCTTCCTCTACGCGAACTGGCGCGCCTACGTCGCCGTGCTCGCCGGCATGGGCGCGGGGCTCGGCATGGCGATCACGGACCTCGTCACCTACTACGTGGGATCCACACCGCTCTTCGCGACGATCTACACGGTCGCGGCGCTCGTCTCGGGCGCGGTCGTCGCGGGGCTGCTCCCGTGGCTCGTCGCCCGGGCGCTCGCCCGCACCGGCGCGCTCTCGCGCTTCGCCTCGGGCCGCGACACCGCGGCCCGCGTCTGACCGTGCGGCGACCGGGTCGTCGCCCGTCCTTGCTCGAGGCCTCGCGCGTGCCGCTCGCCGGGCCCGAGGCGACGGCCGAGCGGGCGGGCGGCGCGTCCGTCCGAGCCGAGGGCTGGGGCTGGCGGCACGCGGGACGGACCGCCTGGGCGGTCCGCGACGTCGACCTGGTCATCGAGCCGGGGGAGCGGGTGCTGCTCCTCGGCGCGTCCGGCGCCGGGAAGACCACGCTCATGCACGCGCTCGCGGGCGTCCTCGGCGGTGACGACGAGGGGGAGACCCGTGGCTCGCTGCGCGTCGATGGCCAGGATCCGGCCGCCCGCCGCGGCCGCGCTGGCCTCGTGCTGCAGGACCCCGACGCTCAGGTGATCCTTTCCCGTGTCGGCGACGACGTAGCATTCGGTTGCGAGAACCTCGGCGTCCCGCGCGACGAGATCTGGGTCCGCGTGCGGGCGGCGCTCGACGCGGTGGGCCTCGACGTCGCCCTGGACCGCTCCACGACCGCGCTCTCCGGCGGCCAGAAGCAGCGCCTCGCCCTCGCCGGCGTCCTCGCGATGCGGCCGGGTCTCCTGCTCCTCGACGAGCCGACCGCGAACCTCGACCCCGACGGCGTCGGCGAGGTGCGTCGCGCCGTCGAGTCCGTGGTCGAGTCGAGCGGCGCGACCCTCGTCGTCATCGAGCACCGCGTCGCCGTGTGGCAGGACCTCGTCGACCGGGTGGTCGTGTTCGCGGCGGACGGCGGGATCCTCGCCGACGGCGCGCCCGACGACGTCCTCCGCGACCAGGGTGCGTCGCTCGCGGCGGCCGGCGTCTGGGTGCCGGGCCGGGAGCCGGCCGAGCCCGTCCGGGAGCGCGCCGCGCCCGCTCCGCTCCTCCGGGCGGACGGCCTCGCCGTGGGCCGGGGCGGCGCACGCGGCACCGCGGTGGCCGAAGGCATCGGCGTCGCGTTCGCCTCGGGCCGCGTCACGGCGCTCACCGGACCGAACGGCGGTGGCAAGAGCACGCTCGCGCTCACGCTGGGCGGCCTGCTGCCCGCGCTGTCCGGCCGGGTCGTCGCGGAGGCGGCCCTCGCCGGCGGCCTCGGCGCGGATCCGGCCGCCTGGCGCTCGCGCGAGCTGGCGGCGCGCATCGGCACGGTGTTCCAGGATCCGGAGCACCAGTTCCTCGCCGGCACCGTGCGCGCCGAGCTCGGGGTCGGTCCGCGCGCCGTGGGCATGGATCCCGCCGAGGCCGCCCGTCGCGTCGACGAGCTGCTCGTGCGCCTCCGCCTCGACGGCCTCGCGGAGGCGAACCCCTTCACCCTCTCCGGGGGCGAGAAGCGGCGCCTCTCCGTCGCGACCGCCCTGGCGACCGCCCCGCGCCTCCTCGTCCTCGACGAACCCACGTTCGGGCAGGACGCCCGCACCTGGGCCGAGCTCGTCGCGCTCCTCGCCGACCTCGTCGACCGCGAGGGCGTGGGCGTCCTCGCCGTCACCCACGACGCCGACCTCGTCCGCGCGCTGGCGGACGAGGTCCTCCGCCTCGACGCCGTGCCGGGCGGAACCGCCCGCCTCGAGGCCGTGCGATGAGCGTTGCCGTGCCCCCGGTCGTCCCCGCCGCCCGCGCGACGGGCCTCGCCGCCGTCAACCCCGTGGCCCGGCTCGCGGCCGCGCTCGTGCTGACGCTCGTCCTCGTGCTGAGTCTCGACGCCGTCTCCGCGGGCACGGCGCTGCTGCTCGAGCTGCTGCTCCTGCCGTTCGCGGGCATCCGCCCGCGCGCATTCCTGGTCCGCGGCATCCCCGTCTGGATCGCCGCGCCCGCCGCGGGCCTCACGATCCTGCTCTACGGCCGCACGTCCGGCGACGTGTACGCGCAGTTCCTGCTCGTGGTGGTCAGCGAGGACTCGGTGCTGCTCGCGGTCGCGACGACCCTGCGCGTGCTGGCCATCGGCGTCGCGTCGCTCGTGCTCTTCACGGACGTGGATCCCACGGACCTCGCCGACGGCCTCGCGCAGGTCGCGCGCCTGCCGTCCCGCTTCGTGCTCGGCGCGCTCGCGGGCGTGCGGCTCGTCGGGCTGCTCCTCGACGACTGGCGCTCGCTCGAGCTGGCGCGACGTGCGCGGGGCGTGGCCGACCGCGGCCGGATCCGCCGGTTCGCCGGCCAGGCCTTCGCGCTCCTCGTGCTCTCGATCCGGCGCGGCAGCAAGCTGGCCACCGCGATGGAGGCCCGCGGCTTCGGCGGCGCCACCGCTCGCACCTGGGCCCGCCCCAGCGTCGTCGGTCGGCGGGAGGCGCTCGTCCTGGCCGTCGCCCTGCTCGTCGCCGCCAGCGCGGTGGCGGCCGCCGTCACGGCCGGGACCTGGGGCTCCGTTGCGGCCTGACGCGGGGGAGCGGCGCCCCGCGCTCGTCCTCGTCGACGGCCCGTCCGGCTCCGGCAAGTCGACCCTCGCGGACTCCCTCGTCCGGGACGGCGATGCGGACGCGGGGCTGCCGCCGGGCGCCCAGCTCCTCCGGCTCGACGACGTCTACCCCGGCTGGGACGGCCTCGAGGCGGCGTCCCGGCACCTCGAGCGGCACGTGCTCCCGGGGATGCGCCCGGGCGGGCGCCCCCGGTGGCGCCGCTGGGACTGGGTCGCCGGCGCGCCCGCGGAGTGGCACGACCTGGATCCGGCACGACCGCTCGTGGTCGAGGGCTGCGGATCCCTGACCCGGGCTGCCGCGGGCCTCGCCACGCACCGCATCTGGGTCGAGGCCGACGACGCCGTGCGCCGAGGTCGCGCCATCGCTCGCGACGGCGAGTCCTTCGCCGTGGAGTGGGAGCGCTGGGATGCGCAGTGGCGCGCGCACGTGGCCCGGGAGGATCCGCGCGCCCTGGCCGACGTCGTCGTCCGCACGGACGCCGTGGCGGCAGCCGGGTAGCCTGAGGCCATGACCGATTCCGCACCGTCCGACGTCCGCTACCTCGCCGTCTTCGCCGACGGCCCCCTCGAGGGAACCACCGAGACCCGCGTCCTCGTCGACGGCCAGCACGACGAGACCATCAGCACGATGTCCGCCGTCGAGGGCAAGGAGTCGCTCTTCCAGTACCGCGCCGGTGCCGTGTCCGAGATCGCGGGCGAGCAGCGCGTGACGTACACGTACGTGGTCGACGGCAGCGACGACGTCCTCGGCGAGGGCGACGACGAGTCCCTCGAGCTCTGATCCCCGCACCCCTCGGCGCCTGAGGCGCCGCCCACGACCCCGGCCCGCGATGCGGCACCCGGGGTCGTCGTGTGTCCGGGCGGAGCCTCGTCGGGCCGAGCCGAAGCCCACGCCCGGCAGAGGCTCGGGCCTGCCCGAGGTCCACGCCTGCCCGAGGCTCAGGCCCAGCCGAGCTCGTGCAGCCGGTCGTCGTCGATGCCGTGGAAGTGCGCGATCTCGTGCACGAGCGTCACGTGGACGAGGTCCCGTAGAGCGTCCATGTCCTCGGCCTCATGCAGGTGCGGCTCGCGGTAGACGACGATGCGGTCCGGCATCTCGCCGAACCCGTACTGCCCGCGCTCGGTCATGGCGACGCCGTCGTAGAGGCCGAGGAGGTCGAGCGTCCCGTCCTCGGGCCGGTCCTCGACGACGAAGACGACGTTGTCGAGCCCGTCCACCATCTCGTCCGGCAGGTCGTCGAGCTTGTCCACCACCAGTCGCTCGAAGTCGTCGGGGTCGAGGTGCAGCACGGACTCAGCCTCGCACAGGCGACGGGCGTCGGGCGTCGTCGGCGTGCGCGCGAAGCGGAAGGGCCGGGACCCTCTCGGATCCCGGCCCTTCCCGGTGGGGTGGACGACGGGGCTCGAACCCGCGACTTCCGGCTCCACAAGCCAGCGCTCTGCCAACTGAGCTACGCCCACCATGCGGCCGATCCCGCTCTCGCGGACGGCCATGACGAGGATACTACAGCCGCGAGGCCCAGGCGGACGTGACGTCCGCGGAGATGGCCTGGACGTCGTCGGTCGGGGGGCCGGGGGCCGGGACGAAGGCCGCGCGGCGGTAGTACTCGAGCTCGCGGATCGACTCGAGGATGTCGGCGAGGGCGCGGTGCCCGCCGTTCTTCTCGGGGGAGTTGAAGTAGATCCGCGGGAACCACTCCTTGGCGAGCACCTTGATGGAGGAGACGTCGACGCTGCGGTAGTGGAGGTGGGCGTCGACGCGGGGCATGTACTTCGCGAGGAACGCGCGGTCGGTGCCGATGGTGTTGCCCGCGATGGGGGCCTTGCCGCCGTTCGGCACGTGTTGCAGCAGGTACTCGAGCACCGCGAACTCGGCGTCGGCGAGGCTCACGCCCGCGGGGATCTCGTCGAGCAGCCCCGAGGAGCGGTGCATCTCGGTGACGAACTCGCCCATGTTGGCGAGCGCGGCGGGATCGGGGTTGATCACGATCGTGAAGCCGGCGTCGACGGGGACGAGGTCGAAGTCGGTGACGACCACCGCGACCTCCACCAGCTCGTCGATCGCGAGGTCGAGCCCCGTCATCTCGCAGTCGATCCACACCAGCCGGTCCGCGTTGTTGCCCATCCCCCGATCCTATCGGGGGGGGCGGGCCGCCCCGATGCGCCGCCTACCATGGTGGAGTGATCACCCTCCTCGCCGTCCTCCTCATCGTCAACGGCGTCTGGAACGTCGTCGTCTGGCCGCAGTTCCTCAAGCGCGTCGCGAAGGATCCCCGTGCCCGCAACGCCGACGGGTCGCGCACCCCGTTCTTCACGGTGCACCTCGTGCTGGTGTCGGTCTCGCTGCTGCTCGCCCTCGTGTCGATCGTCGCCGCCGTCGCGGCGTTCCTCTCCTGACCTCCGGAGAGGGCCTGCCCGCGGCGGACGCCGCGCCCGCCGGATCGGAGGGCGTGCGCGTCGTCATGTTCTCCTCTCCTCTTCTGCGTGCCGTGCCATACGACCCGGCGCACCCTCGCGGAGGTGCAGCGGCTCCTGCCGTGGCTCCCGGTCGAGGAGCTCGACGTGGCGACGCATCCCGACCGCGCCGAGGCCGAGGGCATCCGCTCGACGCCGACGATCCTCGTGCGCGCCGGTCACTTCGAGGTGCTCCCTGCCGAGGGCGTGCCGACCGCGCCGCAGGTGCTCCAGGCGGTGGTGCGTGCCATGGACGGGACCCCGCCGAGCGGTCCTGCGGGGGCCCCGGGTCGCGAGGATCCCGCGTAGTACCCTTGTCTCGACCCCCCGTAGCTCAATGGATAGAGCATCGGCCTTCTAATCCGACGGTTGCGCGTTCGAGTCGCGCCGGGGGGACCGTCTGTCGGATGGGCGGGATCGGCCGTAGATTCGACGCATGCGCGACATCCAGTCACAGATCATCGACGCCCTCGAGGTGCGTCCGACCATCGATCCCGCCGACGAGGTCCGGAAGCGCGTCGACTTCCTCAAGGCCTACCTCCGGTCCACCGGCGCCGAGGGCTTCGTCCTCGGCGTGAGCGGCGGGCAGGACTCCTCTCTCGCCGGACGGCTCGCCCAGCTGGCGGTCGAGGAGCTCGCCGCCGAGGGGCTCCTCGCGGAGTTCGTCGCCGTCCGCCTGCCGTACGGCGTGCAGGCCGACGAGGAGGACGCGCAGCTGGCGCTCTCCTTCATCCAGCCGAAGTCGAGCGTCGTCTTCGACATCAAGCGGGCCGTCGACGGCTTCCAGGCGGAGTACGCCGACGCCGCCGGTCACGCGATGACCGACTTCACCAAGGGCAACGTCAAGGCGCGCTCCCGCATGATCGCGCAGTACGCGCTGGCCGGCCAGGCCCGCCTCCTGGTGATCGGCACGGACCACGCGGCCGAGGCCGTCACGGGCTTCTTCACGAAGTACGGCGACGGAGGCGCGGACGTGCTCCCGCTGACGGGGCTCACCAAGCGCCAGGGCCGCGCACTGCTCGAGCGCCTCGGCGCGCCGGAGCGGCTCTACCTCAAGGCGCCCACCGCCGATCTGCTGGACGAGACCCCCGGCCAGACCGACGAGGCCAACCTCGGCCTCACCTACGCCGACATCGACGACTTCCTCGAGGGCCGCGACGTCGACGACGAGGTGGCCGAGGCCATCGAGGCCCGCTATGCGAGCACGGAGCACAAGCGCCGCGTCCCCGCCAGCATGTTCGACGACTGGTGGAAGTGATCCGGCCTGATCCGCCTGCCCGGCGCCTCGACGCCCCGCACCTCATCGGAGGTGCGGGGCGTCGTCATGTGCCTGTGGGCGGCGCGTCAGCGGCGTTCGCCCTCCGCGGTGCGCGAGTTGGCGGCGGCCGACGACGGCACGGGAGGGCTGTACTGCTCGTCCGGGGACTCGACGCGGCGCTCGGCGGCGGGCTGGTCGTCGGAGCCGCTGCGCCACGGAACGGGCACCGGCGCGACGGCGGTCGTCTCGGCCTGGTGCGTCTGAGGCCGGGTCGCGGCGCTGTCCGCGGCCGGCTGGTCGTCCTCGAACTGCCAGCGCGAGATGTCGCCCTGGAAGATCTTGCGGGCGCGGCCGGGGTGGTGCTGCCACTCGACCATGCGGTCGCGGAACTCGGCGAGCTGCGCGTCGAACTGGAAGCCGAAGCTGCCGCTGCCGCGCTTGAACTCGGTGATCTCGTGAGCGGCCCAGGTGGCGGCGGTCGCCGCGCCCTTGACCGGCAGGAGTCGGATGCGGATGTCGGCCTCGCCGGCTGCGCGGTCGGCGAGCACGCGCTCCTGCGCCGTGAGGCCGTCCCAGACGGAGGCCTGGCGGGCCGCGTCCACGAGGACGCCGATGGCGGCCGCCTTCACCTCGCGGTCGTGCCGGGTGAGGATCCGCTGCGTGGCGCCGCGCGCGATGACGGCGGCGAGCACGCCGGCCACCACGATAGCCACGAAGGGGACGACGACGCCGGAGAGGAGCTGCGTGCCCCGCTCGGACGCGAGGGCATCGAGGAGATCATTCCACCACTGCATGCGGCGACCGTACCCCGGGGTCCGAGCCGGATCCGGGAGGCCGGGCGGGCGCGTCGCCTCGCGTGCTCGCGGGCGGACGACCGTCAGAACCGGAGGCAGTCGACCGCGTCCTGCAGCGACCAGAAGTCGCCCAGCGGGACGAACCCCTGCGCGTCCCGGCGCAGGCGCTTGGCGCGGAAGCGCTCGCCCTGCGGATCGTGCATGCGCTCGACGTAGCCGAGCACCGCGCCGTCCGGCCGGGTGACGCGCAGCAGGCCGTCGTGCAGCTCGCGGACCTGGGCTGCCGAGCGCGCCAGGGGGGGGTAGGTGATGCTGGGCATGGTGTCCTCCGTCCGTGCGCCGCCGGCCCGGCGGTGTCCTGATGTCCCCGAAGCTACGGGCGACCACCGACATCGGGCCGGTGCGGAATGGGCGGCGGTGCGTGACGGTTCCCTCCCATGTCGACCGCCGCGGACCTCGCGCGCATCGACGGGAAGTAGGTTCATCTCTCATGCAGACATTCATCCTCGCCGGCGGCTGCTTCTGGTGCCTCGATGCGGTCTACCGCACGCTCGACGGCGTCCAGGACGTCATCTCCGGCTACATCGGCGGCCACACCGCCCACCCCTCCTACGACGCCGTGTGCACGGGCGCGACCGGGCACGCCGAGGCGGTGAAGGTGGTCTTCGACGAGGAGGTCATCCCCGCGGACGTCATCCTCGACGTGTTCTTCACGCTGCACGACCCGCGCCAGCTCAACCGCCAGGGCGCCGACGTCGGCACCCAGTACCGCTCGGCCATGTTCCCCGCGGACGCCGAGCAGGAGCAGCTCTTCCGCGACGCGATCGCCCGCGCCGGCGACCTGTTGGACGGCACGCCCGTCACGACGATCGAGCCGCTCGGCACCTGGCACGACGCAGAGGACTACCACCAGGACTTCTTCGCCAAGAACCCGGGCCAGGGCTACTGCAACGCGGTCGCCGTGCCCAAGGTGAACAAGGTGCGGAAGTCGTTCGCGCAGTACGTGCGCGCCGCCTGATCCACCGCTCCCCGACGCCCCGCGGCCTGTACGGCCGCGGGGCCTCGGCGTACCATCGGGACGTCCGGGCGACGGAGCCCGGGGAGGAGAGGCGACGACGATGTCCATGACCACCAGCACAAGCACGACCCGTACGAACGGGGTCCCGCGGACCGCGGGCAAGACATGGGTGGCCTTCGGGGCCACGGGGGCGATCGCCTCCATCCACTCGCACGACGACGGATACGAGGTGCGGTCGCTGCACCGCGGCGTCGTGGCCGGCGCATACCCGACGCTCGAGATCGCGAAGGCCGCGCTCCGGGCGGGCCGGGACGACGACCTCCGCTTCACTGAGCACTGAGCCCCCGCCGTCCCTCCCCAGGCGCGCGCGCTCCGCGTCGCGCCCGGGACCCGCTCGGCGTCCCCGCGCCGCACCTCCGGCGGCGCATCCTGCGTCGGCGGCCACGTGGTCGCGGGGAGGGGCGGCCAGGTGGGCGACGGGGGCGGGGGACGCGAGCGCGATCGGAGCGGGCGCGGGGCGCGCGTAGTGCTGCGGGGGATGGTGACCTGCCGTCCGCGGGGCATCCGCACGGTCGAGGGGTGGGAGGTCGCGAGCCTCCTCGTCGGATCCGGCGCCGCGGGCGCCGCGGAGGGCGGCGCCGTCCTCGTGGTCTGCACCGGTGCCGGGTCGTCCCGCGTCGGGGCGCCCGCCCCGAGGACGACGCGACCGAGCTCGTCGCCGAGGCGGTGCTCGCCCACAGCGGGGCAGGGACGGTCGTCCCGGTCTCGGCGGAGCCTAGGATCGCACCATGAGCGGATCCCCCCGGTGGCTCGAGCCGGATCAGCAGCGAGCCTGGCGGACGGTCATCGTCGCCCTGAACCACGTCACCGAGCGCATCGAGCGGCAGCTCCTCCGGGACTCGGGGATGCCGCATGCGTACTACATGATCCTCGTCCGCCTGTCGGAGGCGGAGGACGTGGCGCTCCCGATGAGCGTGCTGGCCCGGGCGCTCCAGGCCTCCGCGAGCCGGACCTCGCACGCCGTCACCCGGTTGGAGCAGCTGGGCTGGGTCCGTCGCACGCGGTCGCCGCACGACGGTCGGAGCCTCCTCGCCGAGCTCACGGACCAGGGTCGGGCGACCCTCGAGGCGGCGGCCCCCGGGCACGCGGAGGAGGTGCTCCGCACGGTGTTCGACCCGCTGACCGCGGATCAGACCGCGCAGCTCGAGGACATCGCGCGGGATATCCTCGCCAGCATGAGCGCATCCTCCCTCGACGACGGCCAGGGGAGCGCCCGCGGCGACGACCTCGCCATCCCCCCGGCACCCGACCGCGACGACGACACGGCCTGCGCCGACGAGTCCGCCGCGTGATCCGCGTCTCCCGCGCCCTCCTGGCGCCGGCGCTCCTCGTCGCCCTGCTCCTGTCGGCCTGCACGCAGACGTCGACGGCACCCGAGCCGACGCCCGCCGCCGTCACGGCGACCGCCGCGCCCGGCGCTGCGCCCGCCTCCCCGACCGTCGCGCCCGTCGACCCGGACGGCACGGCCAAGGGCAACCTGCCGGCCTTCGAGGCGGCCGCCGGAGCCGTCGTCGCGGCGGACGCGGACGCGCAGGGCCGCGCGCTCGTCGATGCCCTCGTGGCGGTCGGCTTCCCGAAGGACCGCATGGAGGTCACGGCAGACGCGACGCCCCTCGGCAACGCGGTCGACTCGATCCTCGTGGCCGTGCACATGCCGGACGCCTGCCTCATCGGGCAGCGCGCGCGAGACGGGTTCAGCGCCCACGTGGAGCCGGCGCTCTCGTCCGGCCGCTGCCTCGTCGGCCAGACGCGCATGATCGACTGGTGACGGCGGCGCCGGTGCCTCCCGGCGCGGCATCCGGCGGCTGCCGCACTGAATAGACTCGTGCCCATGGCTGAATACATCTACTCGATGGTCCGCGCCCGGAAGTCGGTCGGCGACAAGCTGATCCTCGACGACGTCACCATGTCGTTCATCCCCGGCGCGAAGATCGGCGTCGTCGGGCCGAACGGCGCGGGCAAGTCGACGATCCTCAAGATCATGGCGGGCCTCGACACCCCCAGCAACGGCGAGGCCAAGCTCTCGCCCGGCTACTCGGTCGGCATCCTCATGCAGGAGCCCGAGCTCGACGAGTCGAAGACCGTGCTCGAGAACGTCCAGGAGGGCGTCGGCCCGCTGAAGGCGCAGGTCGACCGCTACAACGAGATCGCCGCGGCCATGGCCGAGCCGGATGCGGACTTCGACACGCTGCTCGCCGAGATGGGCACGCTGCAGGAGGCCATCGACGCCGCCGACGGCTGGGAGCTCGACTCGCAGCTCGAGCAGGCGATGGACGCGCTCCGCACCCCGCCGGGGGATGCCTCGGTCGCGAACCTCTCCGGCGGCGAGAAGCGCCGCGTGGCGCTCTGCAAGCTGCTGCTCCAGAAGCCCGACCTGCTGCTCCTCGACGAGCCCACCAACCACCTCGACGCCGAGAGTGTGCTCTGGCTCGAGCAGCACCTCTCCAAGTACCCCGGCGCCGTCCTCGCCGTTACCCACGACCGGTACTTCCTCGACCACGTGGCCGAGTGGATCGCCGAGGTCGACCGGGGACGCCTCTACCCCTACGAGGGCAACTACTCGACCTACCTCGAGAAGAAGCAGGAGCGCCTCAGCGTCCAGGGCAAGAAGGACGCGAAGCTCTCCAAGCGCCTCGCCGAGGAGCTCGACTGGGTGCGCAGCAACGCGAAGGGCCGCCAGGCGAAGTCCAAGGCGCGCCTCGCGCGCTACGAGGAGATGGTGACCGAGGCGGAGCGCACGAGGAAGCTCGACTTCGAGGAGATCCAGATCCCCGTGGGTCCGCGCCTCGGCTCGCAGGTCATAGACGCGGACAAGCTGCACAAGCAGTTCGGCGAGCGGGTCCTCATCGACGACCTCTCCTTCACGCTGCCGCGCAACGGCATCGTCGGCGTCATCGGCCCGAACGGCGTCGGCAAGACGACGCTGTTCAAGACCATCGTCGGCTTCGAGCCGCTCGACTCCGGCGAGCTGAAGGTCGGCGACACCGTCGACATCTCCTACGTCGACCAGAGCCGCGGTGGCATCGACCCCGAGAAGTCGCTCTTCGAGGTCGTCTCCGACGGGCAGGACTACATCCAGGTCGGCAAGCAGGAGGTGCCCGCACGCGCCTACGTCTCCACCTTCGGGTTCAAGGGCCCCGACCAGCAGAAGAAGGCCGGCATCCTCTCCGGTGGTGAGCGCAACCGCCTGAACCTCGCGCTCACGCTCAAGCAGGGCGGCAACCTGCTGCTGCTCGACGAGCCCACCAACGACCTGGACGTCGAGACGCTCGGCAGCCTCGAGAACGCGCTCCTCGAGTTCCCCGGCTGCGCCGTGGTCATCACCCACGATCGGTGGTTCCTCGACCGGATCGCGACGCACATCCTCTCCTACGAGGGCACGGAGGAGGAACCGGCCAACTGGTACTGGTTCGAGGGCAACTTCGAGTCGTACGAGCAGAACAAGATCGAGCGCCTGGGCGCGGACGCCGCGAAGCCCCACCGCTCCGCGTACCGCAAGCTGACCCGGGACTGATCCGTGACCCGGGTCCACGTCCCGATCCACCTGAGGTGGGCGGACCTCGACGCCTACGACCACGTCAACAACGTCGAGGTCCTGCGGCTCCTGGAGGAGGCGCGCGTCCGCGCCTTCTGGCAGGGCGAGGACGACGGCGAGGACGCGGGGCTCGCGCTCATCGACGCGTCGGCGGGCGCGGCGACCATGACCCTGATCGCGCGTCAGGAGATCGAGTACCTGCTGCCCATCTCCTACGGGCGGCGTCCGCTCGACGTGCAGGTGTGGCTGGGGCGGCTCGGCGGGTCCAGCTTCGAGGCGTGCTACGAGGTGCGGACGCCGGCAGGCGTCGAGCCGGCCGCGTTGTACGCGCGCGCCTCCACGACGATCGTGCTCGTCGACGCCGCCACGGGGCGCCCGCGGCGCATCACCGAGGACGAGCGCGCCGCCTGGTCGACCTACCTCGAGGAGCCGGTGGCTTTCAGCCGTCGCGGCTGAGCGGGCCGGTCAGGCGCGGTCCGCGAGCGGCACCCGCACCATGCCCTCCTGGGCCACGCTCGCCAGCAGCACGCCGTCGCGCGAGTAGATGCGGCCGAGCGACAGGCCACGGCCACCCTGAGCGCTCGTCGACTCCTGCACGTAGAGCATCCACTCGTCGGCGCGGCCGAAGCGGTGGAACCACATCGCGTGGTCGAGGCTCGCCGCCTTGATCCCGGGCGTCGCCCACGAGAGGCCGTGCCGGCGGTAGATGGACTCGAGGATGGAGTAGTCGCTCGCGTAGGCGAGCGACGCCAGGTGCACGGCGGGGTCGTCGGGGAGGCGGCCGATCGCGCGGATCCACACGGCCTGGTGCGCGACGCGCTCCGGGGCTGCGCCGAAGTAGACGGGCTGCTCGACGTGGCGCATGTCGAAGGGGCGGTCGTTGGCCCAGTGCGCGGCGACCGGGTGGTCGATGCGGGACAGCACGTCGCGTGCGCTCGGCAGCGACTCCGGCTCGGGGATACCCTCGGGCATGGGGGCCTGGTGCTCGAGGCCCTCGTCCGCGTCCTGGAACGACGCGATCATCGAGAGGATCGGGCGGCCGTCCTGGTACGCCTGCGTGCGGCGGGTGGAGAACGAGCGGCCGTCGTGGATCCGATCGACCGAGAACGTGATGGGCTTCGTGACGTCGCCGGGCCGCAGGAAGTAGCCGTGCATGCTGTGCGGGCGGCGCTCGGGATCCGTCGTCCGCATCGCCGCGACGAGGGACTGGGCGAGCACCTGGCCCCCGAAGACGCGACCCATGGGCATCCACTGCGACGGTCCGGTGGAGATGTCCTCGCTCGTGCGCGCACCCGTGTCGGTGGGGTCGAGGGCGGTGAGGAGGCCGGCGAGCGGGCCGTCGTCCGGGATGTCGGATGCGTGGTCGGTCATGGGTCCTCCGCGTGGCGGGCCGGCCTCGGGTGGCCGGGCGCCCGGCGGATCGCAGAGGCGCATCCAGTAGCTTAGACACGCCATGACGCCCTCCTTCGCCCTCCGGGACGCCCTCGCCCTCGGCGATCTGCAGACCTTCCTCGGGCGCTCCGCCCGCGTCGACGACGGGGCCGTGCGGCTCATCGGATCCGGTGGGGTCCTCGCCGTGTACACGTCGGTCCTCCAGCCCGCCGGCCTCCTCGACCGGTCGCCCACCGTGCTCGGCCTCCGCACCTTCGCGGCCGAGACGCAGGCCCCCGTGGACAGCGTGGTGCCGATCCGCGCGCTCCTCGACCGGCTCGCGCGCCTCGAGGGGCCGGCGACCGGATCCCCGGGCGAGCCCGTCGGCGTGCTCGTGCCGCCGGACACCGCCACCGCGCCGTGGGCGGGGATCTCGCCACCGCGCGCCGGGTGGGAACGCGTCGCGGACGTGCCCACCGCTTCCCTGCGCGCGGCAGCGCGGGCCGGGATCGACGAGGTGGCCGCGGCCGTCCCGTCGGGGATCGGCGAGCAGATCGTCACGCGCGTGCGCGGAGAGGTGTGGGGACGCCCAGTTGACGGCGCTCCCGACGTCGTCGGCGGCGGGGCGTTCGCGGCCTACAGCCTGGGGTTCCTCGGGCCGGATCCGGACGGCGACGCCGAGGCCGACGACGTGGAGCCGCCGGTCGCCGTCTTCCGCACGGGTCCGTGGACGCGGCTCACCATGGCGCGCGGGCACGTGCTCGTGCGGC